>DASQDT010000059.1:0-31458 GCA_035634035.1 Pyrinomonadaceae bacterium
GAGCCGCTGCTCGCCGACCCGACCGTCTCCGACATCCTCGTCAACTCGCCGAAGAACATCTACGTCGAGCGCGCCGGCAAGATCGAGCGCACCGAGGTCGAGTTCAAGGACGACGAGCACCTGATGCGCGTCATCGAGCGCATCGTCTCGATGGTCGGCCGCCGCATCGACGAGGCGTCGCCGATGGTGGACGCGCGCCTCCAAGACGGCTCGCGCGTCAACGCCATCATCCCGCCGCTCGCGCTCGACGGCCCGACGCTCTCCATCCGCCGCTTCGGCGCGGAGCCCCTGCGTATGCCCTCCCTCATCGAGAAGGGCGCGGTCACGAAAGAGATCGCGGAGATGTTCGAGATGTGCGTCCACGCGCGCCTCAACGTCCTCATCTCGGGCGGCACGGGCGCGGGCAAGACGACGCTCCTCAACGCCTTGTCGGCCTACATCCCCGAAGACCAGCGCATCATCACCATCGAGGACTCGGCCGAGCTTCAGCTTCAGCAGCCGCACGTCGTCCGCCTTGAGACGCGCCCCGCCAACATCGAGGGCAAGGGCGAGATCACGCAGCGCGACTTGGTCAAGAACGCGCTCCGTATGCGCCCCGACCGCATCGTCGTCGGCGAGGTGCGCGGCGGCGAGGCCATCGATATGCTCCAAGCCATGAACACGGGCCACGACGGGAGTCTGACGACGGTTCACGCCAACACGCCGCGCGACGCTCTGGCGCGTCTGGAGACGATGATTCAGATGACGGGGATGCGCCTCTCAGACCGCGCGATGCGGCAGCAGGTGGCGTCGGCCATCAACTTGGTCATACAGGCCGCGCGTCTTTCCGACGGCACGCGCCGCGTCACCTCCATCTCGGAAATCACCGGCATGGAGGGCGACACCATCACGATGCAGGAGATTTTCATGTACGAGCGCAGCGGCATCGACAAGGACGGCCGCGTCATCGGCCGCTTCCGCCCGACGGGGGTGCGCCCGCGCTTCGCCGAGCGGCTCAAGACCTACGGGCTGCAACTGCCGCGAATCTTCTTCGAAGACTAGCCGAACCCTGAGAGCTGACCATGATTCCGTTCTTCGTCTTTCTCTTCTGTATGTGCGCCGTCTTCGGCGCGTACCTTCTGGCGACGCGCAAGTCGGACGCGCACCGCGCGAAACTCAAGCGCCGCCTCGAAGACGCGCTGCTCTATTCGGGCCACAACGAAGACCTCGAAGTCAGGCTCGCGCGCGAGGAGTTGTTGAGCGAGATCCCGTGGCTCAACCGCACGCTCGTGCGCGTGCAGTCGGCGACGCGGCTGAAGCGCGTCATCGAGCAGGCCGACTTGGAAATCACGGTCACGCGACTCGTCATGTTCTCGCTGATGGCGGGCCTCATCGCGGCGCTCGCCGTCTCGATGCTGACCATCTCGTGGCTCGCGATTCTCGGGGCCGGGCTCGCCGCGTCCGGCGCGCCGCTCCTCCACGTCCTCTACAAGCGACGCCGACGCCTCAACGCGTTCCTCGCAGACCTGCCCGACGCTCTGGAGCTGATGAGCCGCGCGCTCTCGGCCGGGCACGGCTTCGCCGAGGCGCTGCACATGGTCTCGACCGAGATGCCCGACCCCGTCGCCGCCGAGTTCAGCAAGACCTACGAGGAGCAGAACCTCGGCCTCTCGCTCAAGCTCGCGCTCGACAACCTGACCGAGCGCGTGCCGCTCCTAGACCTGCGGCTGTGCGTGACGGCGATCATGATTCAGCGCGAGACGGGCGGCAACCTCGCGGAGATTCTTGAGAAGGTCGCCTACACCATCCGCGAGCGCTTCCGCATCCTCGAAGACCTGAAGACGTTGACGACCTCGTCGCGGATGTCGTCGTGGATTCTGTGCGGGCTGCCGGTCTTCGTCTCGCTCGCCGTGACGTTTCTGAACCCCGAGTACATGAGCGTCCTCTGGAACGACCCGCGCGGCCACAACCTCATCATCGTCGCGCTCGCCATGCAGGTCACCGGAATGTTGGTGATCCGCAAGATTTTGAAAATCAAGATATAGAAGCTGTCGGCGGTCAGCCGTCAGCCGTCAGCCGAACCAAAGCTGAGGGCCGAATGGTGAACGTCGAGCGCTTGGGCGAAGACCATGATTCTCGTCATCACAGTCTCCATCTTCGTATGCGTCACGCTCGGCGTGATGGGCGTCTACTGGCTGATGTTCCGGCCGCCGAGCGCGGCCACGGAGCGGCTCAAGCAGATGGGCGAGTCGGGCGGCTTGGGCGCGTCGGCCGCGCCCGTCTCGCTCGCGCCGACCGAGGAGACGGCCGTCTCGGCGCTGGCCGAGCGGGTCGTCGCGCCCTTGACCCGTTTCGCGCCGCCGTCGGCCGCCGAGGCGCACAAGCTCCAGAAGAGGCTGATGCAGGCGGGCCACCGCAGCCCGAGCGCGCCCGTCGTCTTCCGCGCGCTGCACTTCACGTCGATGGTCTTCTTCCCGGCGGTCGTCGCCGTCGGGTGCGCCCTGACGGGCCGGCCGCTGCGCGCCGCGCTGCTCTGGATTCTCGGCTCGTTCGTCTTCGGCTTCGTCCTGCCGCGCTACGTCCTGACGAAGATGGTCAAGGGCCGCCAGCAGCGCGTGCGTTGGGGACTCGCCGACGCGCTCGACCTGATGGTCGTCTCCATCGAGGCCGGACTCGGACTGAACGCGGCCATCGTGCGCGTCGGCGAAGAGATGCGCGACGTGCACCGCGACATCAGCGTCGAGTTCGAGCTGACGAACCTTGAGATCCGCGTCGGGCGCGAGCGCGACGAGGCGCTGCGCAACTTGGCCGAGCGCACCGGCGTCGAAGACCTCCGGAGCTTGGTCGCGATGCTGATTCAGGCCGACCGCTTCGGCACGTCCATCGCGCGGGCGGTGCGCGTCTACGCCGACTCCCTGCGCACGAAGCGGCGTCAGCGCGCCGAGCAGGCCGCGCAGAAGGCGGCGGTGAAGCTCCTCTTCCCGCTCGCGTTCTTCCTCTTCCCGACGCTCTTCATCGTCATCCTCGGCCCGGCCGCCATCAACCTCATCGACACGTTCGGCAAGTAAAGGAGGCACGCCCGATGCGCACGAGAACCATCATCGCCATACTTCTGGCTTTCATGTTGACGGTCGGCCTGAGCGCGATTTGGAGCGCCGAGGGCGACGAGCAGGAGGGCGACACGGCGACCAACATCGTCGCCTCGGCGGAGTCGCCCGCGGGCGCGTCCGACGCCCCGAAGCCGAAGAAGAAGGGCAACCGCTTCTTCCGCGCCTTCAAAGCGCCCTTCAAAGCGGTCGGCAAAATCTTCGGCGGCGGCGACGACGCGAAGGTCGCGCGCATGACGGAGAAGGACGGCGCGAAGTTCGAGAGCTACGCCGTCGAGCGCGTCGAAGACCGCGACAACAAGCGTCCCCAAGTGACGGGCAGCGAAGGCTCCGCGCTCGAACACCTCGACCGCGGCCGCGCCCTCCTCGACTCGGGCCACCTGAGCGAAGCCATCACGGAGCTTTCGCGCGCCGCCTCGCTCGACCCGCGCTTGGGTCGCGCGCACAGCCTGCTCGCCGTCGCCTACGAGCGCAAGGGGATGAACGACCGCGCCTCCGACGCGCACAAGCGCGCCGTCGAGGCCGACGAGCGCGACGCGCAGGCGATGAACAACCTCGGCTACTCGCTCTACCTGAACGGCCACTACCGCACGGCCGTCGACCGCCTCAAGCGCGCCGCCAAGCTCGCGCCTCATGACGCGCGCATCTGGAACAACCTCGCGCTCGCGCAGTGCCGCCTCGGCAAGTACGACGACGCCTTCAAGAGCTTCGCCCGCGCGGGCGACGAGTTTCAGGCGCGCATGAACGTCGCCGCGCTGCTCGAACGCGCGGGCCGCGACGAGAAGGCGATTGACCACTACGAGCACGCGCGCCGCCTTCAGCCCGCGGCGACCGCGCCCCTGCGCCGGCTCGTCGAGCTCTACGAGCGCACGGGCCGACGCGACGACGCGCAGACCGCGCGCCAGAACCTCGACACGGTCGAGCGCCACGAGACTGCGCTCGCGGGCGGCGGCGGCGAGTAGTAGAAGCAACGGAGTCAGAACATGACGCACACCGAGATTCTCACGCGGCAGGAGATTGAGCGTTTGGGGCCGCCCGCGCCCGAAGAGGCCGCCGACTCCGACGTTCCGGAAGGCTTCCTGAGCGACCTCGCCTTGAAGCACGTCGCGCAGCAGCCCGACCCGACGACCGCCTCCGTCGCCGACGAGATGCGGATGCCGCGCGCGCTCGTCGAGACGCTTTTACACAAGCTGACGCGCGAGAAGATGGTCGAGGTCAAGCAGCAGGCGGCCGTCGGCGCGACGCGCTACGCGATGTTGGAGCGCGGCTGGGAGCGCTTCGCGCGGGCCCGCGAGCTGTGCGGCTACACCGGCGCGGCGCCCGTCTCCCTGCGCGACTACGCGCACATGATGCGGCTGCAAGCCGTCCCGGCGCGCGCCGCCTCGCCCGAGACGGTCAACGCCGCCTTCCGCGACCTCGTGCTCCCGCCGTCGCTCTTGCAGACGCTCGGCTGCGTCATCAACTCGCGCCGCTCGCTCTTCATCACCGGCCCGCCGGGCACGGGCAAGACGGCCGTCGCCGAGCGCATCAACGCGGGTCTCCCGGGCCGCATCTGGATTCCTTACGCCATCGAGGTCGACGGCCAGATCATCCGCGTCTACGACTCGCACAACCACCGGCGCGTCCCCGACTCGGAGGCGCCCGACGACTACGACCGGCGTTGGGTCTTAATCGAGCGCCCGCTCGTCATCGTCGGCGGCGAGCTGACGCTCGACGACGCAGACCTTCAGTGGAGCGAGTCGTCGCGCTTCTACGAAGCGCCGTTCCAGTTGAAGTCCAACGGCGGCACGCTCGTCGTCGACGACTTCGGCCGCCAGCGCGTCGAGCCGCACGACCTCCTCAACCGCTGGATCATCCCGCTCGAAAAGCGCGTCGATTACCTGACGTTGCACACGGGGAAGAAGATCGAAGTGCCGTTCGAGCAGCTCGTCGTCTTCTCGACGAACCTCGACGAGAAGGACTTGGTGGACGAGGCTTTCCTGCGCCGCATGGGCTACCGCGCGCGCGTCGAGCCGCCGACGCCGGCCGCCTACGTTGAAATCTTCCGTCGCGTGGCCGACGCGCGGGGCCTGCGCGTCGAGCAGAAGCTTTTAGACCACCTGCTCAACAACTACATGATCGAGCACCGGCAGATGAAGGCTTGCGAGCCGCGCGACCTGTGCGACCGCGTCACCGACATCTGCCTCTTCGAGGGGCGCGCGCCCGAGTTGGACACGCGTCTGATTGACGCGGCGTGGCGCAACTACTTCGGCACTTCGCACGGCTTCGCCGCGGGCGAGAGCGTCCGCCGCGAGACGGGCGACCTACACGCGGGCAGGCCCACGCGGGAGCTAATCGATGTCGAGCCGCTTCAATTCTGAGAACGTCACGCGCCGCGCGCGCGGCCCTTTGGCGGGTCGGCTCTTGAGAGCCGCGCTCGTCGGCGTCGTCGCTTTGACGCTGCAAGGCGTCGCCTTCGGCGACCGGCTGCGCATGAAGGACGGCACGGTCGTCGAGGTCGACGAGGCTTGGGAGGACGCGCAGGGCGTCTGGTACAGGCGCGGCGGCGTCACTCACCTCGTCGACCGCGCGCGCGTCAAGAAGATCGAGCGGGCGGCGATTGAGACTGACGGCGCGAAGGTCGTGGCGTCGCAGGCGGAGTCGCGCGCCGAGTCAGAGGGCGGGGCGGAGGCTTCGGGCGAAGAGGCGGCCGAGGCCGTCTGGATTTACCTGAAGGGCGGCGCGCAGATGGAGGTTGACGAGGCGACCGAGACGGCCGAGGGCGTCTGGTACAGGCGCGGACAGCTCTCGACCTTCCTCGCCAAAGAGCGCGTCGAGCGCGTCGAGCGCGGGCGCGCCGCGGCGGAAGACGTGGCGTCGGAGGGCAAGAAGCAGGGGAGACGGCGCGAGCACCCGTGGACGACGGGCAGCCGCGGCCTCGACGCGCTCATCCGCCAGAACGGCGCGCGCCACGGCGTCGACCCCTCTCTCATCTTCTGCGTGATGGCGCAGGAGTCTTCGTTCCACTCGCGCGCGCTGAGTCCGACGGGCGCGCGCGGCCTGATGCAGTTGATGCCGGGGACGGCCGCGCGCTTCGGCGTGCGCAACATTTCCGACCCGGCGCAGAACATCTCGGGCGGCACGCGCTACCTGAAGACGCTGCTCAAGATGTTCAACGGGCGCGTCGATTTGGTGCTCGCCGGCTACAACGCGGGCGAGGGCGCGGTGCAGAAGTACGGCGGGCGCGTCCCGCCCTACCGCGAGACGCGCAACTACGTCCGACGCATCAGCGCGCGCTACCAGCGCGGCGCGTGAAGTCTGGAAGCGCCACGGGATTGATGCTTGTATACGGCTGAGGTGAATTCGCAATGAACGTCCGCCCTAAAAAGACTCTCGGCCACATTCTATTCAGCGCGGCTCTCATCTTCGCGTCGGCGCCGTGCGCGAACGCGCAAAGCACTTCGCGCGACGCCGAGACGCCGCTCACGAACGCCTCCGTCGTCAAGTTAGTCCGCGCGGGCTTCAGCGAGAAGACCGTCATCGCCATCGTGCGCTCGCGCCCGGCGCGCTTCGACCTCTCGCCCGACCGCCTCATCGAGTTGAAGAAGAGCGGCGTCAGCGAAAAGGTCATCCTCGCCATGCTCGCTCACGGCGAGGAGGTCGCGCTCTCGGAAGACGACCTCGACTTCAGCGACCCTTTCTTCAAAGACGGGAAAGAGGGGCGCGAGGGCGCGCAGGGCGCGGGCCGTCAGTCCGACCCCGACGAGGTCAACATCTTCGGCTCGTCGGGAAGCTCGCGCGGCCGCACGCGCACGCGCGGGCAGAACGGCGGCTCCGAAGGCGACTCCGAAGTGACGGGGAGCGCCACCGTGCGGATACTTCGCCCGCCCGTCGAGGCCGGCGGCGCGGGCGCGCCCAAACTCGAAAAGACGCCGACCCTGACGAACGACTCCATCGTCGAGCTCGTCGAGGCGGGCTTCTCCGAGGGCACCATCATCCGCCGCATCGAACAGTCGCCCGCCGCCTTCGACCTCTCGCAGCCGAAGCTCGAAGACCTGCGCCGACGCCGCGTCACCGAGCCCGTCATCGCGGCCATGCGCGCGGCCATGAGCGAGGACGGCGCGCCCGCGTCCAACCCGGAGAAGTAACTGATGCCGGGCGCGCGTGTAGACAATCGGGCCGACAAATTCCCGCGGGCGCACGTCCGCGCCGCGCGCAGACGCGCCCGCCGCGCAGTCTCCATCTGTCTGCTGCTCGTCGCGTTCTCACTCATCCTCGTCACGCCCCCGCCCGCGCACGTCCAGACGCAGAGCCGCCCGCGCAAAGTCTCGGGCGACGCTCGGCCGTCGGCGACCCCTGAGCAGCAAGGGCAGAGTCAGGCCGTAGACGACGACGAGGTCGTGAAGGTTGACTCGTCCGAAGTGCTCCTGCCCGTGACCGTGCGCGACGCGATGGGCGGCCTCGTCCGCGAGCTGACGAAGAACGACTTTCGCGTCTGGGAGGACGAACGCCCGCAGCCCCTGAGCGACCTCTCGCTCCGCCGAGTGCCCGTCGACGTGCTGCTGATGGTTGACGCGTCCTCCTCGGTCGCCGCGAGCTTCGAGGACTTTCGCCGCGCGGCCGAACAGTTCGCCGCGCGCCTCGCGCCCGAAGACCGCTTCGGCCTGCTCAAGTTTGACGACAAGGTCGAGCTCCTGCTCGACTGGACGCAGAGCCGCGCGCAACTCCGTCGCGCACTCGCGCGCGTCGCGCCCGGCGTCTTCACGCGCTTTAACGACGCGCTCTACCTCGCCGCCCGCGAGCAGTTCCGCAAAGGCCAGCGCCGCCACGCCGCCATCGTCTTAAGCGACGGCATCGACAGCGGCCGCGGCCACGCCTCGCTTGAGAACTCTTTGCGCGCGCTCCTCGAATCGCAGGTGACCGTCTACGTCATCAGCAACACCCGCATCGAGCGCGCGCGCAAGCGAGCCGAGCTCGACTCAATCCTCGCCGGCACGCCCTCGACTATCCGCTTCAACGAGTTGAAGATCGGCGACCTCCGCGAGGGCCTGCGCGTCCTCGACCAGAGCGAGCACAACCTCGGGCAGCTCGCCAGCGCGACGGGCGGACGCCTCTACCGCCCCGACGACTTCAACGCGCTCGAAGGCATCTACGCCGAGGTGGCCGAGGAGTTGCGACACCAGTACGCGCTCTACTACACGCCGCTCAACACGACGCGCGACGGGAGCTTCCGGCGCGTCCGCGTCGAGATGACGAATCCCGCACACCGCGCCACCACCCGCGTCGGCTACTTCGCCCCGCGCAAGTGACCCGCCCGGCACGCGCTTCCAAAACAGAACGCGGTCGTCTAAGCTGTCGCCACGATGAGTGCAGACGAGCGTGAGCTGCGAAGGCTTCTTGAGTTCGCCGTGGAGATCGCGCGCGGGGCGGGCGAGATAACTCTGCGCCACTTCCGCGAGGGCGTCGTGGCGGAGACGAAGGCCGACAAGAGTTTCGTCACCGTCGCCGACCGCGAGGCCGAACGCTTCATGCGCCGGCGCATCGAAGAGGTCTACCCGTCGGACGGCGTCGTCGGCGAAGAGGAGGGCGAGCGCGAGGGCACCTCGGGGCGGCGCTGGATTCTCGACCCCATCGACGGCACGTACAGTTTCGTCCACGGCGTCCCGCTCTACGGCGTCCTCGTCGGACTCGAAATCGGGGACGAGCCGAGCGTCGGCGTCATCAACTGCGCGGCGCTCGGCGAGATGGTCTACGCCGCGCGCGGCTTGGGATGCTTCCGCAACGACGGCGAGCCGGCCCGCGTCTCGCGCACCGACGCGCTCGAAGAGGCGCTCCTGTTGGGGACGGACTTCCGCGCGTTCGGGCAATACGGCTTCGGCGAGGCGGAGAGCCGCCTGTGGGAGAGTGTGCGCATGACGCGGACTTGGGGCGACTGCTACGGCTACCTGCTCGTCGCCACGGGGCGGGCCGAGTTGATGATCGACCCCGTCATGAACGTGTGGGACTGCGCCGCGCTGCTGCCCGTCATGGAGGAGGCCGGGGGGACTTTCACAGACCTGCGCGGCCGCCGCACGATTCACGGCGGAAACTCAATCGCCACAAACGGTTACCTGTTCGAGCGCGTCATGGAAATCTTCTCTGCGCGCCGTCCCGCCGAGTAAAATTTAGGCCCTTTCGGGTCACTAAGGCCACACGCTTCAACCCGCGTTAACGGATGCGTGTCATTTGGCAACACGCCCTCGCCTCTGCTATCATCTGCGTCCAACTGACTCGGGCGGCGGCACGCCTGCGCCCTTGAAAAAAACCTGATAAGCGGCGTAACTCGTGCCGTCTTAGCAGTTAGGGCGAAGAGTCGGGGGTGGCACGGTCATTGCCCTGTGCTTTGTCGCTGCCGCTTTTCCGAGCAGAAGCAGCAAGATTCACAGGAGCAAACGGCGCGACGGCTGACCGCCCGGAGAGGCGGCCGCCCGTCGCCCACAAGTGTTGAATCATCATCTTTTAGACGACGTCCGAAGAAGGGAACGAGAATGCGACCAATCAAATACGCCGAGAAGGGCCTGACCGCCGCCGCCGGCACACTCTTCAACACGGTGCAGTTCTTCAACAAGTACCGCCCGGGCAAGTCCTTCACGCCGAAGTGGTCTGACAAGCCTCTCTTGAAATCGTGGCAGAAGTCGAAGCCGCCGCTCGGCTTCCCGCGCACGACCGACTCGCTCTGCCCGAAGTGCGTCATCGAGGCGCGCACGCGCATCCTGAGTATGCCCGTCATCGACCCGTCGGAGTTGATCGACGAGAAGGTCGGGGAGATCAAGGCCACCATCATCGAGCGCGACGGCGAAATCTGGATGGTCAAAGACTGCCCCGTCCACGGCCACTTCGAGGACATCATGGCCATCGACTCAAGCTTCCTCAAGCACATCGAGTCGATGTTCCCCGGCCGAGACATTCAGGCGCACAACGACGACGGCCTGCACAACCACGGCTCCTCGTCCATCAAGTTCGGGCGCGGGTCGGTCTTGACCATCGACCTGACGAACCGCTGCAACATGATGTGCGACCCGTGCTTCATGGACGCCAATCAGGTCGGCTTCGTCCACGAGCTCTCGTTCGACGAGGTCAAGGACATTCTCGACAAGGCCATCTCGATTAAGCCGCGCCGGCAGATGTCCGTGCAGTTCTCGGGCGGCGAGCCGACCATCTCGCCGTACTTCATCGAGGCCGTCCGCTACGCCCGAAAGGTCGGCTACAACTCGGTTCAGGCCGCGACCAACGGCATCGAGTTCGCCAAGTCGAAGCAGTTCTGTAAGGAGGCCGCCGAGGCCGGTCTGCGCTACGCCTACCTGCAGTTCGACGGCATCGGCAACGACGCCAACTCGCACCGACAGGTCGGCAACCTCTTCGACGTGAAGCTGCGCGCCATCGACAACCTCCACGAGGCGGGCGTCGAGATCGTGCTCGTGATCACGATTGTCAACAACATCAACAACGATCAGGTCGGGTCGGTCATCCGCTTCGCGCTCGACAACCCGAAGAAGATCGCCTTCCTCTCGTTCCAGCCCGTCTCCTTCACCGGCCGCGACGAGGAGATTACCGACGAGCGCCGGATGCAGCAGCGCTACACCCTGTCGCACCTCGCGCACGACGTTAAAAAGCAGGTCGGCATCACGGAGCCGACGCGCGACTGGTTCCCGCTCTCTCTGATGGGCGCCTTCGCCGACTTCGCAGACCTCGCGCACGGGCCGGACGCCGAGTGGGGTCAGGTCTCCTGCGGCTGCCACCCGAACTGCGGCGTCGGGACGGCCGTCATGATCGACAAGGAGACGAAGGAGATGCGCCCCGTCCCCGAGTTCCTCAACATCCCGGGACTCGTGCGCGATATGCAGAAGATCACGGACGCGGGCCGCGGCAAGTGGATGTCGAACCTCATGATGGGCTTCGCGCTCCTCAAGCACTACGACCCGACCAAGTCGCCGACGCACTTCACGCTCTACGAGCTGTTCAAGAAGTTCGACAAGTCTTTCGGGCTCACCGGCCGCTCCTACGGGCGCGTCGACGGCAAGCGCTCGGTCGAGGACATCAAGGCCCGCCGCGCCGACCGCTGGAACTTCCTCTTCATCGCCGGGATGTGGTTCCAAGACCTCTTCAACTACGACTTCCGCCGCACCGAGATGTGCATCATCCCGTACGGCACGCAGGAGGGCGAGATCAGTTTCTGCGCCTACAACACGGGCATCGGCTGGCGCAACATCATCGAGCAGATGCACCAGAACGCCACGGTCGCGCAGTGGTACAAGGAGCACGGCCGCCACGAGATCTTCGCGAAGGGCAAGGAAGTCGCGCTCGCCGAGACGGGCGTCAACCTCGTCCTCAACGAAGTCGACCTCCAGCGCCCGAACAAGCCCGTCATGGACGGGCCGAAGACGGCGCACGAGGAGGCGGCGATGATGCGCAAGCTCTATCAGGAGATGGTCTTGAAGAAGAAGCTCGGCCCCGACGTCGAGAAGAACAAGCCCGTCCAGATCAAGGGCCTCGGCCGCGACAAGAAGGAGACGTCGGCGAACGCCTGAGGCGCCCGCCGCGACTCCCAAGTGAGTGTGCGAAGCCCCGCGCCGCCTGTCACGGGCCGCGCGGGGCTTTCGCCGTCCGCGCTTGAATAATTCCTCCCCATGCTGTGTAATGACTCGGCGGCTTTCTTATGTTTCGCATTCTTCTCACTAACGACGACGGCATCCATTCCGACGGCCTCCACAAACTCGAAGAAGCCCTGAGGGCCGTCGGCGACGTGTACACGGTCGCGCCCGCCTCCGAGATGAGCGGCGCGTCGCACAGCCTGACACTCGCCCGCCCGCTTCGCATCCGCCGGATAGACTCGCGCCACTGGACGGTCGACGGCACGCCGACCGACTGCGTGACGCTCGCCCTGCACCGGATTCTGCCGGAGGACGAGCGGCCGCACATCTGCGTCTCCGGCATCAACCACGGCGGCAACCTCGGCGACGACGCGAGCTACTCGGGCACGGTCGCGGGCGCACTCGAAGCGACCATCCTCGGCGTCCCGGGGTTGGCGTTCAGCCTCGTCGCGCGCGAGAACTTCGACTTCACGGAGGCGGCGCGCTTCGCCGTCGTCGCCGTCCGCAAGGCGCTCGACGAGGGGCTGCCCGAAGGCTCGCTTCTCAACATCAACGTCCCTTCGGGCGCGATCAAAGGCGTGCGCGTCACGCGTCAGGGCATCAAGAACGCGCGCCCCATCATCAGCGAGCACATCGACCCGCGCGGCAAGGCCTACTACTGGATCGGCGAGGAGTACTACAGCTCGACCTTCGAGGAGGGCACGGACTACTTCGCCGTCGAGCACGGCTACATCTCCGTCACCCCGATGCGCAGCGACATGACGAACCACGCCGCGCTCGAAGGGCTCAAGTCGTGGGACGCGGTGGGCGAGGCGTCGGCCGTGAGCGAGGACGAGGACACGCGTCTGAGCCGCACGTGAGCGTCAGGGTTGGCAAGGGAAGTCTTTTCGAGTTGAGCTCCTCGATCTCAGATTCGTCGAAGGCACAGGCCGCGCAGTTCCGCATCCCGCGCGAGCGCATGGTCGAGCGCCTCGTCAGGCACTACGGCATCTCCGACCCGCGCGTCGTCGACGCCATGCGCGCCGTCCCGCGCCACCTCTTCGTCCCCGAGGCCCTGCAGGGCAACGCCTACGGCGACCACGCGCTCCCCATCGCCGCCAACCAGACCATCTCGCAGCCCTTCATCGTCGCGCGCATGAGCGAGCTGCTCGAAGTCGACGGCCGCAGCCGCGTGCTCGAAATCGGCGCGGGGTCGGGTTACCAGACGGCCGTGCTCGCGAAACTCGCCGGGCAGGTCTACGCCATCGAGCGCATCGCGGAGCTGGCGCGCGTCGCGCAGGCGCGCATACGTTCTCTGGGCATCTACAACGCGACCGTCAAGTGTTTCGACGGCACGCTCGGGTGGAGCGCGCACGCGCCCTACGACGCCGTCCTCGTCGCCGCCGGGAGCCCCGAAGTGCCCGAGCCCCTGCTGGCGCAGCTGAAGGTCGGCGGGCGTCTGGTGCTCCCCGTCGGCGCGGCGAGGGACGCGCAGAGGCTCGTCCGCGTCATCAGGACGGAGGACAGGTACGAGTCCGAAGACCACGGCGCGTGCGCCTTCGTCCCGCTCATCGGGCGCTACGGCTGGACGGCTGAATGATGGAATCAATCTACGAACTCTTACACGCCGTCAAAGGCTACCTCGACCCGCGCTACATCGCGGGCCTCGGCTACGTCGTGCTCATCCTCGTCGTCTTCGCGGAGACGGGTTTGGCGATGGGCTTCTTCCTGCCGGGCGACTCGCTCCTCGTCGTCGCCGGGATTTTCGCGGCTCGCGGAGACTTGAACGTCGTCGTGCTGCTCGTGACGCTGTTCATCGCGGCCGTCGTCGGCGACGCCGTCGGCTTCTGGACGGGCGCGAAGCTCGGCCCGCGCCTGTTCACGCGGCAGAAGTCGCTCGTCTTCCGCCCGAGCCACCTTGAGAAGGCGCACGCGTTTTACGAGAAGTACGGCGGCAAGACCATCATCATCGCGCGCTTCGTCCCCATCGTCCGGACGTTCGCGCCCATCGTCGCCGGGGCGGCGCAGATGCCCTACCGCCTGTTCGTCATCTACAACGTCGTCGGCGGCTTCCTCTGGGTCTTCAGCATGATTCTCGCCGGCTACTTCCTCGGCAGCATCCTGCGCGACCGCTTCGGCATCAGCCTCGACGAGCACATCGAGTGGGTCGTCATCATCGTCGTCGCGCTCTCGCTGATGCCGCCCGTCATCGAGTACATCAAGGTGCGGCGCGAGAAAGCGCGCGCGCGCCGCGAGGCCGACGACGTTCATGTTTGACATGCGGACATAACGTCCTTAAACTGACCGGGCAGTCGGGAACGGGGCGTGGCTCAGCCTGGTAGAGCGCTCGGTTCGGGACCGAGAGGTCGGAGGTTCGAATCCTCTCGCCCCGATTGTCACGAGGGCGGCGAGAGATATCTCTCGCCGCCCTTCGTCTATTCACTCACGGCTTCTCTCATCACACTTCCTTCAGAGTCAAACAATCGTTCAAACATTTCTCCGGCACACCCTTTGTGTTAACTAACGGGTCGGCATTCTTTTCGGGCGATTTCCGGACACGCGGCGGTGTGTCAGGCGTACGCCGCGAACCAAATCGGTTGTTTAAAGGGGAGGAAGCAGATGTCTACACGGGAAGAAAGTTTGACTCCGCAGGGAGGTTTTAACGCGGGCGAGGGGACGGCGGCGTCCGGGTCGGGCGTCAACGTCGGGCAGACCGAGCGTTGGGCTTCGGCGATCGGCGGCGGCGCGCTGGCGCTCTACGGCCTGACGCGCGGCTCGATGGGCGGCGTCGCGCTCGCGCTCATCGGCGGCTCGCTGCTCTACAGGGGCTTTTCGGGTCACTGCAACGTCTATCAGGCGATGGGCTACAACACGGCCGAGGGCGGCGAGAACGCGGTCGCGAGCGTCAAGGGCGGCCACGGCGTGAAGGTCGAGAAGAGCGTGACCATCGGGCGCTCGCCCGAGGAGCTCTACCGCTACTGGCGCAACTTCGAGAACCTGCCGCGCTTCATGAACCACTTGGAGCAGGTGCGCGTCACCGGCGAGAAGACCTCGCACTGGGTCGCCAAAGGCCCGGCCGGGTCGAGCGTCGAGTGGGACGCCGAAGTCTACAACGAGAAGGAGAACGAGATGATCGCGTGGCGCTCGCTCGAAGGCGCCGACGTTGACAACGCCGGGTCGGTTCACTTCGAGCCGGCCGCGGGCGGGCGCGGGACTGTCGTCCGCGTGGTTCTCAAGTACGACCCGCCGGCCGGCAAGCTCGGCGCGGCCGTCGCGCGTCTGTTCGGCGAGAGCCCCGAGGTGCAGATCGACGAAGACCTCCGCCGCTTCAAGCAGGTGATGGAGACGGGCGAGGCCGCCACCACGCAAGGCCAGTCTTCGGGGCGCGGCGCTTCGGCCGGCCTCTAAGCGAACGGCGGATAGAGCGGCGGTCAGCGTTCAACTCTCAGCTTTTGGCTCGGCCGACGGCTGAGCGCCGAATGCTGACCGCCGAGTTCTTTTAATCGAGTCTCACCAATCCTTGAAGGGGAAGATTCAATGAAGGCCCTGTGCTGGTACGGCAAGAACGATGTGCGGGTCGAGGAGGTGCCCGACCCGAAGATTCTCAACCCGCGCGACGCGATAATTAAAATCACCACGACGGCCATCTGCGGCTCCGACCTTCATCTCTACAACGGCTACATCCCGACGATGCAGAAGGGCGACATCCTCGGCCACGAGTTCATGGGCGAAGTCGTCGAGACGGGCGACGCCGTCACGAACCTGAAAGTCGGCGACCGCGTCGTCGTCCCTTTCCCCATCGCGTGCGGCAACTGCTTCTTCTGCAAGAAGGGCCTGTGGTCTGCGTGCGACAACTCGAACCCGAACGCGTGGATGCAGGAGAAGATTTACGGGTTTTCGGGCGCGGGCATCTTCGGCTACTCGCACATGATGGGCGGCTACGCGGGCGGTCAGGCCGAGTACGCGCGCGTGCCCTTCGCGGACGTCGGCCCCGTGAAGATTCCCGAAGGCATGGACGACGAGCAGGCCCTGTTCCTCTCCGACATTTTCCCGACCGGCTACATGGCGGCCGAGAACTGTCAGATAGAGTCGGGCGACACGGTCGCCGTGTGGGGCTGCGGGCCGGTCGGGCAGTTCGCGATTCGGAGCGCGTTCATGCTCGGCGCGGGGCGCGTCATCGCCATCGACACCGTGCCGGAACGTCTGCGCCTCGCGGAACAGTGCGGCGCGGAGACGCTCGACTTCCACGACCAAGACATTTTCGACAAGCTCAAGGAGATGACCGGCGGCGTCGGCCCCGACTCGTGCATCGACGCGGTCGGCTTGGAGGCTCACGGGACGACGATTGACGCCGTCTACGACCGCGCGAAGGCCGCGATGTTTCTCGCGACCGACCGGCCGCACGCCTTGCGCGAGGCCATCAACGCGTGCCGCAAGGGCGGCACGGTCTCGATACCGGGCGTCTACGGCGGCTTCCTCGACAAGATCCCGTTCGGCGCGGCCTTCAACAAGGGGCTGACGCTCAAGATGGGGCAGACGCACGTGCATCGTTACCTGCGCCCGCTCCTCGAAAGAATCCAGCAGGGCGAGATCGACCCGTCCTTCATCATCACGCACCGGATGCGTCTCGACGACGCGCCCGACGGCTACCACATCTTCAAGCACAAGCAGGACAACTGCATCAAGATCGTCATGAAGCCCTGAGGGCTAAAACTTGACGGGAGGTTTCGAGAGCATGGCCGACGAGCAGAAACGGGAAGGGCAGGACGCGGGCGGCGCGTCCTCGGGCGGAAACGACAGCAAGGGCGCGACGGGCGACCCGGGCCGCACGCCCGGCAAGGCCGAGGGCGACGAGGAGACCATCGACGAGGCGCTCGAAAAGCAAGGGTGAAGGCGGAAGGCGGGAGGATGAAAGTCTCCGACGAGGGCCGAGCCGCCCGAGTCCGGTCAGCGCACCTTTCATCCTCCGCCCTTCATCCTTCACCCTTTCACCTCATGCCGAGTAGCAGCAGGACGGAGCGGTCGGAGACGCGGCCGTCAGACGCGGCCCACGCGCGGTAGGGCGCGAGTTCTTCGTCCGTCACGGGGCGGTTGCCGAGGCGCGCGGCCGGCGTCTTCTCGAAGGCGTGGTCGGTGAGCGCGAGGTGCGGAATGCGTACGCCCAGACGCGCGTCGCCCGCGAGCGCCGCCTCGGCCGCCTCCACCTCCGGGTAAAAATCCTCGTAGACGAGTATGTGCCAGACGGGCGCGCCGTCGCGCTCTCCGACGGCCAGCACGCGCAGAAGCCCGAACCCGCTCTCGACCTGAAACACGAGGTCGTCGCCCGCCGCGAAAGATAAAGCCATCTCCTTCACCCGCCCGCCAGAATCTCTCAAAAGTCAGAAAGGTTGTTGAGGGCGAAGCTTAACACAGACGCGCCGCGGCGCGTGCGCGCACCCGCGCGGCTCCGGAAAAGTGTGGACTCGCGTCCCCGCGTGCGGTTAGTATCTGCGCATTCCGAGGGCGCGGGACTTTCGCGGATGGGCTTCGAGGACGAGAAGGACTACTACGCCACGCTCGGCGCGGACGAGGACGCGTCGCAGGGCGATATCGAGCGCCTCTACAAGCGGCTCGCCGTCCGCCACCACCCAGACCGCGGCGGCGACGAAGAACAGATGAAGTCGCTCAACGAAGCCTACCGCGTCCTCGGCGACCGCGAGGCCCGCCACGTCTACGACTCGGAGCGCCGCGCCGCGCGCGAGGAGGCGGAAGTCCGGCGCAGCGGGCTCCGGCACGCGGGCGCGCACGCCCACACGGGCGCGGGCTTCGTCCCACACTCGTCGCCCGCGGCGCGGGCCGACATGGTCGGCGGTCGCATCATCGGCGCGTGGCTGTGCGTGCTCGCCGGGCTGGTGCTTCTGCTCCTCGTGCGCTTCCACTACGTGCGTTTCTTGTGGCCGCTCGCGCTCCTCGCCGGCGCGGTCGTGCTGATGGGCGTCTTGATGGCGCACGGCGCGCTCTCGTTCGCGCGGCGGAGCGCGCCGCGCGGCGCGCTGTTTACGCGCTTCGTCTGGGCGCAGGAGTTTCTTTTCTGGGGCGGCGTCGGCGCGGGCGTCTACGGCGTCTACCTGCTTCTGACCGCGATATGACACGCGCGCGCCTGACGGGGCTCGACCTCCTCTTCCTCGAAGTCAACAGCCTCGAAGAGTCTCTCCGCTTCTACCGCGCGGTCGGCTTCGAGCCGCTGACGGAGAACGCCGAGGCCGAGCCGCCGACGGCGACCCTCGCCGCCGGCCCTCTGCGCGTCACGCTCGTCCAGCAGCCCGAGACGATGCTCCGGCGCGGGCGCGGCGTCCACTTCTTCTTCGGCGTCGGGGATGTCGGAGAGTTCTACGAGCGCCTGAAGGCGGGCGGCGTCGAGGTCGCGCCGCCGGCCGACGAGGGTTGGGGCGGTCGCTTCGTCACCGTCGAAGACCCCGACAAGTACCGCCTCTTCTTCGTCGCGTGGGAGGGCGGGGAGAACTCTCCCGCCTGAACTCACGCGCCCGCACCGCCACACACCCTCGCGGCGCGCCGCCCGAGCGCCCGAAGAAAGTCGAGAGCCCGCGTCATGCCCGAAGAAGCCTCGCCGCCCCTCGACCTCGACCCGTGGTTCGAAGGGCCGGAGGCCGAAGAGTACACGGTGACGGTCAACGTCCTCGCGTGGCTCCTCATGCCGCTCCTCGGGTCGCTCATCTTCTGGGGAGGGCTGTGGCTCATCAACGTCGCCTTCCACCCCGTCAACGTCCCTTACGTCGGCGGGCTCCTTCGCGTGGCGGCGGGCATCTACGGCCCCGTCTCCGTGGCGATCTTCTTCCTCCTCCTCTACATCATCCTCGACAAGTATCAGCTCAACCGCCTCAGCTCGCGCATCCGCGGCTTCGTCTTCGGCGCGCTCCCCGAGCGCCAGAGCGCGCTGCGCTTCCACGCCGTCGTCTGCGCGGCGCTCGCGTCGGCGGTCATACTGCTCGCCGTCCCGCTCTCTGGCTTCGGCGCGGGCTTCGCCGCCGTCGCGGCCGACTGGCACAGGCCGCGCGAGCTGGCCGCCTCCGCCTTCGCGTCGCTCTACGCGGGGAGCTGGCTGAGGCTCTTTAACTTCGCCTACTTCAGCATACTGCTGATGTGGCTCGTCATGGAGGTCTACTTCGCGCTCAGTTTCGAGGCGGGCAAGGCGAAGGTCGAACGTGTCGAGCGCTTCGACGCGCCCGCCGACGCCTCGCCCGTCGCGCGCGTCGCGCACCTCACAGACCTCCACGTCACGGCCACGGACGACACGGCGCGCGTCGACGGCGGCGCGGGCGGCAACGCCCCACTCCGCCGCGCGCTCGACGAACTCGGCCGGCGCTCCGACGACGAGTTGAGCGCGATTCTCATCACGGGCGACGCGACCGACGCGGGGACGGCCGGCGAGTGGCAAAGATTCTTCGACATCTTCCCGTCCGAGCTGCTCGCGAAGTCCGTCCTCGTCCCCGGCAACCACGAGGTGAACATCCCGCAGGGCAAGGGCCTGCGCGCGGCCGTCGAGCCGCAGGATCAGATCGAGCGCAAGGTCAGGGCCGTGCGCTTCATCGCGGCGGCCGACCGCGTGCAGGGCGCGCGCAGCTTCGTCGCCGACCCGAAGACGCCCGACGGCCCTCTGCTCCCGCTCCGCCATTACCTCGCCGGCCACCGCGAAGGGCTCGAACTCTTCATCGGCACCGCGCGCAGAGGGAAGACGGCGCGCAACGGCCGCGAGTGGAAGAAGGTGAGCGAGCTGCCCTACACGGTCTGGGACGAAATCTTCCCGATGGTCGTCGAGCTGCCCGGCACGGAGCTGCGCGTCGTCGTCCTCAACTCGAACGACGAGGGGCTCGACTACCTGACGAACGCCTACGGGCTCATCGGCCGCCGGCAGATCGCGCGCCTCCGGCACGTGCTGCGCCGTCTGGCGGGCCGGCCCTACGTCATCGCCATGCACCACCACCTCGGCGTCGTCTCGTTCGGCAAGACGTTCAAGGAGCGCGTCTTCGAGCGCGCGATGGCGGTCATCGACGGCGGCGCGCTCGTCAAGGCGCTCGCCGAGTCGCACGAGGGCGCGGGCTGCGTCGTCTTCAACGGCCACCGCCACGTCGCCTACTTCGCGCGCATCGGCGAGCGCATCCAGATCGTCTCCGGCCCCTCGACCACGCTCGGCGACGAGTCGGGCCGCCGGCCCGCGGGCGAGCCGGGCTTCGGCGTCTACGAGCTCGGTTGGGACGCGCGCGCGGGGACGCGGTGTGTCGCCGAACGCTGGTGCGGGCTTGCGTAAAAGCCGCGCCTGTTGAAAACTAGAAAGCACTCCCGCGAAAGTCAGAAAAGCTCCCGCCGAAAATTCATGCGCTACGTGGACAACCCGCCGAACCCGTGGCTCTCGACGAGCGTCGAGTGGGTGGGCGAGCCGCCAGAGTCGAGCGTCGAGGTCTTCGAAGAGACCGAGACGCGCCGCGTCATCACGCACAACAAGAGCCCCGACGTGGGCTTCGACTACTCCGTCAACTGCTACCGCGGCTGCACGCACGCCTGCTCCTACTGCTTCAGCCGCCCGACGCACGAGTATCTCGGCTACGGCGCGGGCACGGACTTCGAGACCAAAATCGTCGCGAAGGTCAACGCGCCCGAGCTCCTGCGACGCGAGATGATGAGCAAGGCATGGCGCGGCGCGACGCTCGTCTTCTCGTTCACCTCCGACCCGTACCTTCCGCTCGAAGCGCATTACCGCTTGACGCGCCGCTGCCTCGAAGTCTGTCTCGAATTCCGCAACCCCGTAGGCATCGTCACCAAGTCGGCGCTCGTCCGCCGCGACGCGGACGTGCTCGCCGCGCTCGCGCGCGAGGCCGAGGCGAGCGTCTTCTTCACCGTCCCTTTCGCCGACTACGAGACGGCGCGCGCGCTCGAACCCTTCGCGCCCTCGCCCGACGCGCGCTTCCGCGCGATGCGCGAGCTAGCGGACGCGGGCATACCCGTCGGCATCGGCGTCGCGCCCCTCATCCCCGGACTCAACGACCCGCACATCCCGGAGCTCCTCAAACGCGCGCGTGACGCCGGAGCGGCCGAGGCCTTCATGACGATGCTGCGCCTGCCCGGCAGCGTCGCGCCCTACTTCGAGCAGCGCCTGCGCGAGCGCCTGCCGACCAAAGCCGAGCGCGTGCTGTCGCGCATCCGCGAGGCGCGCGAGGGGCGTCTGAACTCGGCCGAGTTCGGCGAGCGCATGCGCGGCAAGGGCGAGTACTGGAAGATGATCGAAAAGAGCTTCCGCCTCCACTGCGCGCGCCTCGGGCTCAACGAAGAGGCCGGACGCGCGTACGCCTCCGACCGCCCGAGCACGTTCCGCCGCCCGGCCGCTCAAGGCTCGCTGTTTGATTGAGTCTTACAGTCTGATTGAGGCGGGAATATAACGAGCGCGCGAGGGTCTATACGGCCACTCGGTTTCCGTCATATAATGCGGTCAAGTTCCGGGTGAAAATCTAATCAGCGGGGGAGGAGGAGCATGACCCTCATCCGAAACGTGGTCTGCCAGCGCGAGCCCTACTTCGTGCGCGACACGGCCACCGCGCTCGACGCCGCGCAGTTCATGGCGAGCCGCAACATCGGGGCCGTCTGCGTCCTCGACGACGGCGACCGCCTGTGCGGCATCTTCTCGGAGCGCGACTTGATGAACCGCGTCGTCGTCGAGGGGCGCGACCCGTCCGGCGTCCCCATCCGCGAGGTGATGAGCGAGCCGCGCGCCGTCATCGAGTGCAACGACACGCCGCACGACGCGCTGGAGCGGATGGAGCAGGTCGGCAGCCGTCACCTGCCCGTGATGGACGGCGACAAGTGGATCGGGATGCTCTCGATGCGCGACATCATGCGCGTCGAGATCAGCGATCAGGGCGCGGAGCTGCGCCTGCTCCACGACTACATCCAGCTCGACTCCTGACAACACAGACCGTCGTCCGCTTCACTCCGCGGCGGGCGCGGGCGCGTCTCGCCACGCGGCGAGCAGCTCGCGCTCGCGCTCCGGCGTCATCGTCTTGTCGGGCATCGCGACGCCCGCCTTGCCCTCGGCCGCCTTCGCCCCGCCCCGCGACTCGTCCCACACGAGCGTGTCTCTTATCGTCTCGGCGAGCGGGCGGAAGGTGAGCCCGGCCGCGAGGGCCTTCGCGACGCCGACGCGCTGGAAGTGGCGGAAGCGCTCGCCCGCCTCGCCGCCTTCGGGCAGCCACAGCGGAAGCTCCGACCACGGCTCGACGCCCGCCTCCAACAGAAACTCCTCCGCGACCCAAGTGAAACGCGCGTCGCTGCGGCTCACGCGCCGGCACTCTTCGAGCAGCTCGCCGAACGCGAGAGGCGTCGCCGGGCCGGTCGCGTTGTAGACGCCCGTCGCGCCTTCTTCGGTCATCCCCAGAGTCCACTCGGCCAAGTCGCGCGCGTCAATCACCTGCACGCCCGCGTCGGGCCTGCCGGGCGCGAGCACCTCGCCGCCGCGCGCGACGCGGCGCGGCCAGTAGACGAAGCGGACGGTCGTGTCGTGCGGCCCGACGATGAGGCCCGGCCGTATGTTGAGCGCGCGGCCCGGCAGCTCCTCCTCGACGGCGCGCTCGCACAGGGCCTTCATCGGGCCGTAGCTCTCGCCCGTCACCTCCTCCGCGCTCCCGCCGGCGAGCGCCCCGAGCGGCGCGCCCTCGTCTTCGACGGGGCGGCTAAAGTCGGCGAAGACCGAGATGCTTGAGATGAAGACGTAGCGTTTGACGGACGGCGCGAGCAGCGCGGCCGACGCGCGCACGACGCGCGGGACGAACCCGCTCGTGTCGATGACGGCGTCCCACACGCGCCCGCGCAGCACTTCGAGTCCGCCGTCGCGCTCGCCCCGCAGCTTCTCGACCTCGGGAAAAAGCTCCGGGTTGTGCCGGCCGCGGTTAAAGAGCGTCACCTCGTGGCCGCGCGCCAGCGCCGCCTCCGTCAAGTGACGCCCCAGAAACATCGTCCCGCCCAGAATCAAAAGCTTCATCAGTCCCTCGTCCTGTCAGTCGTGTCCTTGTCAACCCTTTCCTCAGAGCGTCCTCGTCACCTTCGCGAGCGAGCGCGGCGCGTCGGGGTCGAGGCCCTTCGCCTCGGCCAGAAGCGCCGCGAAGAGCTGCGCCGGGATGACGTAAGGGATGGGCGCGAGCACTTCGTTGATCTCGCCGGGCAGGGTCAAAGCGCGCGTGCAGAGTCCGGCGGCCTCCGCGTCCGACGTGATGACGAGCGTGTCGGCGCGAAGCTCTTTGAGCCGGGCGAGAAGCTCGCGGACGCCTTCGAGCGTGAGGCCGGGCGGGGCGAAGGCGATGACGGGGAAGTGTCGCTCGACGAGCGCGACGGGGCCGTGCAGGAAGTCGGCCGAAGAGAAGCGCTCGGCGACGACGTAGCACGTCTCCATCAGCTTGAGCGCCATCTCGTAGGCGTTCGCGTAAATCAGCCCGCGCCCGACGACCACGCAGTTCTCCATGAAGACGTAGCGCTCGACCAGCTCCTCGACCTGCGGGCGCAGCGCGAGCGCGCGCTCGGCGAAGTCGGGAATCGCCTCGAAGCCGAGGCGCGCGCCGCCGCCGGCCAGAGCCTCGGCCAGCATATAGAAGTGCAGGAGCTGGCCCGTGTAGGTCTTCGTCGCGGCGACCGAGCGCTCGCGCCCGCCGTGCGTCAGAAGCGTCTCGTCCACGAGCCGCACCATCGTCGACTCGGGCTCGTTCGTGATGCCGACCGTGAACGCGCCGCCCGCGCGCGCGTTCTCCAAGACGCGGTTGATGTCCTCGCCCTCGCCCGACTGCGAGACGCCGACGACGAGCGCGCGCCGCAAATCGAGCCGCGCGCCGTAGAGCGTGTGGACGGACGGCGCGGCCAGAGAGACCGGGATGCCCGTCGTAATCTCAAGAAGGTAGCGGCCGAAAAGCGCCGCGTTGTCGGACGACCCGCGCGCGACCAAGACGACGAGGTCGATGCCGCGCTCGCGCAGGCGCGCGCCCAACCGCGCGGCCTTCGCGCGCTCCTCGGCAATCGTCCGCGCGAGCGCGTCGGGCTGCTGCGCGATCTCTTCGAGCATCAGGGACACAAAGTTTCACTCCGCCGCTGCGATATGAACGTGCGCGTGGATTATAATCGCCGCCAAGCTCTGCGTAAAAAAGATTCGTGGACGGTGGGGACGTTGACTGAGCAAAAGGAACCGACGACGCTCGGCGATGTCGCGCGCGCGACCGGCGGCGAGCTATCGGGCGACGCGGGAAAGGTCGTCGCCGACGTGACGCACGACTCGCGCAAAATCGGCGAGGGCTGGCTCTTCGTCGCCGTGCGCGGCGAAAGCTTCGACGCGCACCGCTTCATCCCGCAGGTCTTGCAGGGCGGCGCGGTCGGCGTCGTCTCCGAGCTCGGGCGGCCGGCCGACTTCGGCGCGGCGTGGCTGCGCGTCGCGGACGTGAGGCGCGCGCAGGCGCTCGCGGCCGCCGAAGTCCAGCGCCACCCCTCGCGCGAGCTGAACCTCGTCGGCATCACGGGCACGAACGGCAAGACGACGACGACGTATCTGGTCGCGGCCGTCGGCGAGGCGGCGGGCGAGCCCGTCGCGCTGACGAGCACGGTCGAGTACCGCGTCGCGGGCGAGCGCGAGAAGGCCGAGCGCACGACGCCCGAGGCGAGCGACACGCAGAGAATCCTGCGCCGCGCCGTCGCGCGCGGCTGTCGTCTGGCCGTCATGGAGTCGTCCTCGCAGGCAATCGACCTGCACCGCTGCGACGCGCTTCACTACGCCGTCGCCGTCTTCACTAACCTGACGCGCGACCACCTCGACTACCACGGCACGCTCGACAACTACTTCGACGCCAAGCGCAAGCTCTTCGACGGCCGCCTCGGCACGCGCCCCCGCGCCTCCGTCATCAACGCCGACGACGAGCGCGGCGCGCGCCTCGCCGACGAGCTTGAAACGGACGGCGCGCGCGTCGTTCGCTACGCCCTGCGCGAGCGCGCGCAAGTGTCGGCGCGCGAGGTCGAGTTCTCGCTCGAAGGGATGCGCTTTGTTCTCGTGACGCCCGCGGGCGAGCGCCGACTGCGCTCGCCGCTCGTCGGCCGCCCGCACATCTACAACATCCTCGCCTGCGCCGCGACCGGCCTTGAGCTCGGCTACGACTTCGACACGGTCTGCCGCGCGGTCGAGGTTTGCGCGGGCGCGCCCGGCCGCTTCGAGCGCGTCGCGCACGCGGGCGACTTCGCCGTCGTCGTCGACTACGCGCACACGGACGACGCGCTGCTGAACGTCCTGCGCACCGCGCGCGACGTGACGCGCGGGCGCGTCATCACCGTCTTCGGCTGCGGCGGCGACCGCGACCGCTCGAAGCGCGCGCCGATGGGCGAGGCCGCCGCTTCGCTCAGCGACACCGTCATCCTCACGTCCGACAACCCGCGCACCGAAGACCCGGAGCGCATCTTCTCGGACATCGAGGCGGGCCTGCGCTCGACCGCGAAGCCTTACGTGAAGATAGCTGACAGGCGCGCCGCCATTCGTCGCGCCGTCGCGGAGGCCGCGGCGGGCGACGTGGTGCTCATCGCGGGCAAGGGGCACGAGGACTACCAGATCATCGGGCGCGAGGTCTCTCACTTCGACGACCGAGAGGTGGCGCGCGAGGCGCTCGCGGAGAGGAGTCGGGGAGGATGAGAATAATCGTCACGGGTTCGACGGGGCTGGTCGGCAGCGCGCTCGTGCGTTCGCTCTTGGCGAAGGGCCACGAGGTGACGCGGCTCGTCAGGCGCGCGTCGCAGGGTCAGAGCGCGGACGGGACGCGCGCGGCGCTGTGGAATCCGGACGCGGGGACGATTGACGCCTCCGCGCTCGAAGGTCACGACGCGGCCGTGCATCTGGCGGGCGAGCCGATTGCCGAGGGGCGCTGGACGGACGAGAAGAAGCGGCGCATACGCGAGAGCCGCGCGAAGGGGACGCGCCTCATCGCCGAGACGCTCGCGCGCCTCGAACGAAAGCCGCAAGTGCTCGTCAGCGCGTCGGCCGTCGGGTTCTACGGCAACCGCGGGGGCGACGTTCTCCGCGAGGAGAGCGCGTCGGGCGAGGACTTTTTGAGCGAGGTCTGCCGCGAGTGGGAGACTTCGACGCTGGCGGCGAGCGAGGCCGGCATCCGCGTCGTCCACGCGCGCATCGGCGTCGTGCTCGCGCGCGAGGGCGGCGCGCTCCAGAAGATGTTGACGCCTTTCAAGCTCGGCGTCGGCGGCGTCATCGGGAGCGGCGAGCAGTACATGAGCTGGGTCGACTTGGAAGACCTCGTGCGCGCCGTCGAGTTCGCCGTCGAGAACAGCACTTTGCGCGGGCCGGTCAACGTGGTCGCGCCGCGCCCGGTGACGAACGCGGAGTTCACGAAGACTTTAGGGAGTGTGCTCGGACGCCCGACTTTCTTGTCCGTCCCCGCGTTCGCCGCGCGCCTCGCGTTCGGCGAGTTGGCCGACGCGACGCTGCTCACGAGCCAGCGCGCCGAGCCCGCGCGCCTCACGGCCGCCGGCTTCGAGTTCAAATACCCCGACCTCGAAGCGTCGCTCCGCCACGCGGTCGGCGCGTGACGCGTCGTTGACGAGAGCGTCGCCGACGGCCGTCCCGCCCGGGGCACGTTAGATGTCGTCGGTCGAGTAGGCGTCCTCGGAGGCGACGCGGCGGTGGCGGAAGAAGAAGTAGTAGACGGGGAAGCCGATGCCGATGAGGACGAGTCCGGTGACGGCTTGGAGGGGCGACGTGATGAGCGTCATCACGAGCAGGAAGCCCGTGACGAGCAGGAAGAGGGCGGGGACTACGGGGTAGCCGAGCGCGCGGTAGGGCCGCTCGGCGTGCGGCATCCGGCGGCGGAAGATGAAGATCGAGGCGGTCACCAGCCCGTAGAAAATCCACGAGCCGAAGATGACGTAGTCGGTCAGCGTGTCGAACGAGCCCGAGAGCGCGAGGATGCTCGCCCAGACGCCCTGCACGATGAGCGCGCCGACGGGGACGCGCGTGCGCGCGCTCAGCCGCGCGAGGTTCTGGAAGAAGAGTCCGTCGCGCGCCATCGCGTAGGGGACGCGCGCGCCGGTCAGAATCGACGTGTGGAGCGTGCCGACCGACGAGGCCATGAGCGCGGCCGCAATCAACCCGGCGACGGTGCGGTAGGCCGCCTCGCCGTAGGACGACATGAAACTCTCCGTCACGCGCGCCGCGACCGATGAGCTCGCCGGGACGCTCGCCACCTCGGTCGGCGTGAGCGCGTAGAAGTAGGCGACGTTGACGAAAACGTAAAGGGCGATGATGACGAGCGTGCCGCCGATGAGCGCGAGCGGGACGTTGCGCTGTGGGTTTTTGACCTCGCCCGCGACGAGCGTGAGGTTGTTCCAGCCGTCGTAGCCCCACAGCGCGCCGAGCATCGCGGCGGCGAAGCCCGCGACGCCGAGAACCGCGGAGGCGTCAACCTTCTCGCACGCGCCGCCCGCGTTCTCAAGCGCGAAGTTGGCGAAGCTGCCGTCGGCGAGGAAGAAAGCGCCGAGGCCGATGCCTAAGACGAGCGCGATTTTGACGGCGGTGAGCGCGGTCGCGACCCAGCCGCTGACGACGACGGCCGCGCAGTTGACGAGCGTCAGCAGGGCGATGAGCCCGAGCGCGATGAGCTGCTGCGGGCCGAAGTCGAACTGACGGCCTAAGAGCGTGAGCGTGTAGAAGGGCTGTCCGAGCGTGCCGCCGACTAACCCGTTGAGGAAGATGGCGAAGGCCACGGCGACCGACGCCTGCGAGCCGGTCTTGGCGATGAAGATTTGCATCCAGCCGTAGAGGAACCCCGTCCCCGGCCCGTAAGCCTCGCGCACGAAGACGTACTCGCCGCCCGCGCGCGGCATCATCGCCGCCAGCTCCGCGTAGGTGAGCGCGCCCGCCAGACTCAGAAGCCCCGCCACGACCCACACCGTCACGACCATCCCCGGCGTCCCGACGTTACAGGTCATCACGCGCGCCTTCAGGAAGACGCCCGTGCCGATGACGTTGCCGATGATGATCGAGGCCGCCGCGAGGAGCGTCAGCCCGCGCACGAGTGTGACTTGGCTGCTGAGTTGCGGAGTCGTCATGCTCTTTTAGTTAACGGAGAAGCGTCTACCAGACATCGCCGGCGAGGAGGTCTTCGTAGGTGTCGCGGCGGCGGATCAGGTCGGCGCGGCCGCCCCCGCGCGCCATGACGGCCGCCGGGAGCGGGCGTCCGTTGTAGGGGAACATCTGCGCGAGCGAATAAGCGCCGCTGTTAAGAAGCGCGAGGACTTCGCCGGGCCGCACGTCGCGCGGGAGCTTGCGGTAGTCGGGCAGACGCCCGCCGCGCTCGATGTCGAAGTAAACGTCGCCCGAGTCGCACAGCGGGCCGGCCACCTTGTAGCCCGCGTCGTGCGGGTCGGCGGCGCGCGAGGCCGAGACGAGGTGGTAGTACCACTTGTAGTTGTTCATCGAGAGCAGGAGGTTGTAGCCGGCGTCGGTCAGAAGCCACACGTCGCCCGTCTCGGGGCGGTGCTTGATGTTGCGAACCGTCGTCAGCAGAGTCCCCGCGTCGGCGATGACGCTGCGGCCCGGCTCCAGCAGAATCTCGACGCGTTCGAGCAGGTGCCCCGCGCCGGCCTCGCGCGCCGACTCTCGGGCCGCGCGCAGGGCCGCGCCCAGAACGTCCGAGGGCTCAAGCTCCGCGCCGAGCATGGCGCGCTCGTGCTCGGGCAGCTCGGCGGCCTGCGAGCGGTCGCGCAGGTAGTTGACGGGGATGCCGCCGCCGAGGTTGATGTGTTCGAGCGTGTGGCCGGTCTCGCGCTGGAGCGTCGTCAGGTGCTCCCACATCGCCTTGAAGGCCGCGGCGAACGGCTCGACGTCCGGCGTCTGCGAGCCGACGTGAATGTGTATGCCGCAGACGTGGATGAGTTCGGGCGAGCGCAACGCGCGGCGGACGGCTTCGAGCACTTCGGACGAGGAGATACCGAACTTCGACGTGAGCAGGGCGGTCTGAAGCCCGAGGTGCGAGCGCGTGCCGATCTCGGGGACGAGACGGAGCGCGACGCGCGCGCGCTTGCCGAGCCGCCGCGCCGCCGCCTCGACCAACTCGATCTCGTAGATCGAATCGACGTTCGTCGAGTAGATGCCCGCCGAGACGGCCTCGTCCAGCTCGGCGTCGGTCTTGCTCGTCCCGTTAAAAACTATCTGCCCGGGACGGAAGCCGGCGCGCAGGGCCTTGAAAAGCTCGCCGCCGCTGTTGACCTCGATGTCGATGCCGGCGTCGCGCACGGCCTTCAGCACCGCCATGTTCGAGTTGGCCTTCGACGCGTAGCAGAGCTTCAGAGGGTGGCCGACGGCGCGCGAGGCGTCGCGCAGGCGCGCGACGTTCGAGCGGATGCGCGGCTCGGAGAAGACGAAGAGCGGCGTGCCGAACTCACGGGCGAGCGCGGCGGCGTCCGCGCCGTCGATGTTGAGCCGGCCTTCGCGCGCTTCGAGGTAGCCGGGTATCGTCCACGCGGGCGCGTGTGCGGCGTGGCTGGTCGTCATTTGGACGGGCTCTCGCTCCTTCGGGCTTTTGGACTTGTCGAACGGATTGACGCGAGCGAAGATAGTCCGTGCCGTTCGGAAGCGTCAAGTGAGAAGGGAAGAGGTGATGACCGAGGTGAGGGAAGCGCCGCGCGTCGGGGAGATTGACTGGGCACGGTTGCGCGCGGATTTTCCCGTCACGCGCGAGGTCGCGTACCTCAACAGCGCGGCCTCGGGGCCGGTGGCGAACGTCGTGCGGGATGAGGCGACGCGCTTCTACGACGAGCTGATGGCGGAGGGCGACCGGCGTTGGGAGGAGTGGCTTGAAAGGCGCGAGGCGGCGCGCCAAAACATTGCGCGGCTCATCAACGCCGAGCCCGACGAGGTCGGTTTTACGACCAACACCTCTTCCGGGATGCACCTCATCTGCGACGCGCTCGAAACGCGCGGGGGCGGCGTCATCTCCTGCGAGCTTGAGTTTCCCGTCACGACAATTCCGTGGCTGCACCGCGGGCGCGACGTGAAGTTTTTGAAAGCCGCGGACGGCGTCGTCGCGGCCGAAGACGTCCGGCGGGCGATGACCGACAGCACGTCCGTCATCTGCCTCAGTCACGTCCAATTCTCGAACGGCCTGCGGACGGACATCGAGGCGGTCGGGCGCGAGAAGGGGCGGCACGCGCTTGTCGTCAACGCGGCGCAGTCGGCGGGCGTGCTGCCGATTGACGTGAAGAGGATGCGTGTCGACGCGCTCTGCGCGACGGGCCACAAGTGGATGCTCGCGGGCTACGGGTCGGGCTTCGTCTACATGAGCCGCGAGCTTCTGGCCGGGACGCGCCCGCGCTCGATAAGTTGGATGAGCGTCGAGCACCCCTTCGCGATGCGTAACGACAGCTACCGCGTGCGCCCCGGCGCGGGCGCGCGCGCCGAGACGGGCGTCCCACACTTCGCCGGCATCTTCGCCCTCGGCGCTTCGGCCGACTACCTCCTGCGCCTCGGCCCGTCGGCCGTCGAACGCCGCGCGCTCGAACTCAACCGGCGCATGACAGAAGCGCTGACCGAAGCGGGCTGGCGCGTGCTCTCGCCCTTGCGCGACGAGGCGACGCGGTCGGCCGAGACTCTGGTCGAGGCGCAGAACGCGGGCGCGCTCGTCCGTCACCTCGCGGCGCGCGGCGTCGCCGTCACCGTCAAGCCCGAAGGCTTCCGCGCCGCCACGCACTTCTTCAACGACGACTCGGACGTCGCCCGTCTCGTCGAGGCGCTCTCGGAGTGGCGTCGCGCGGGAGGGATTTGACACCGCCGAAGGGCTTTCGTTATCTTTCACCTGCCGTGGTCAGAGCGCGTGTCTCGCACGCGGTTTTGATAACTCAGCGGGCGTAACTCAATGGTAGAGTGTCAGCTTCCCAAGCTGAAAGTTGCGAGTTCGAGTCTCGTCGCCCGCTTTTAATTTTCACCAACCTACGAGCGGCGTTTGTAACTATTCCCAAAAGTTTTCCGCTTTGGAAGCTTTACGCTACTAAGGAGACCGGCCATGGGAGCACGCCGAATGCCTCCGGCCGTAGTCGCGGCCGGCGTTGCAGCCGCCGCCTGTTTCTTCACGCTCGCGGCGGCCCCGGTCGGGGCCCGGCAAGGCCCGGGGCCGGGGCCACCCGGCAGACGCGACCCGTTCGCCGGGGTGCGCGAGAGGCAGCGGCGCGAGGCGGAACTGCGCAGCACCGAGGTGGTCGGGAGCGCGAAGCCCTCGGATCGGCGCGCGGCCGAGGCCGCCGCCGAGCAGATGCGCGACGATTTCCGGAACATACAGCTCCTTCGCAACCGGGTCGTGCGCCACCTCCAGTCGAACCAGCCGCTCGACTACAAACTCATCGCCGACAAGACAGCGGAGATCAACAAGCGGGCCGCACGGCTGAAGACGCACCTGCTGCCCGAAGCCCCCGGCGGCGAAAAAGAGGAGCCGAAGAAGCCGGCCGAGATCGCCGACGGCGAGTTGACGGACGCGCTCGTCAGGATGTGCAAGCGCATCGACAGCTTCACCGAAAACCCCGTCTTCAAACTCCCCGACGTGGTGGACGTCGAGCAGTCGGCGAAGGCGGGCCGCGACCTCCTCGAAGTCATCCGCCTCAGCGACGGCGTCAACCGCCTCGCCGACAAGCTCAACAAGGCGCAGAAGAAGTGAGAGCCTTGAGTCGCAGGCCGTAAGTCGAAAAAGAAAGTCGGAGAGCCGCCGTGACCCGAACTCTTC
>DASQDT010000060.1:0-26084 GCA_035634035.1 Pyrinomonadaceae bacterium
CTGCTCGTCGCTCATGCCGCCCGTGTGCTCCTCGTCGTCCTGCGCGAGCAGGAGCATGGAGAGCAGGTCGCCGCGATCCTCGCCGCTCGTGCGGCGCTCGTCGATGATGCGGTAGATGATGCGGTCGAGGCGCGCGCGGGCGTGCTGGAAGCGGCGCGTCGAGGGGAGCGGCAGGCGGTCGAGCAGTTCCGCGAACGGCATCATCATGCGCGTGAACGAGCTCATCGTCGCCGTCAGGGCCGCGCCGACCTCCTCCGCCTCGGCCTCGGTCTCCGTGCCGAAAAGCGTCTGGCCCGCGATGGCGAGCGTCAGAATCATCATCTCGTGCGCGATGTCCGGAGACTCGCCGTCGCGGAATCGCTCGCGCTCGTGGCGCAGCGCGTAGTCGACCATCACGGAGGCGTAGGCGGCGACGCGCTGCTTGTGAAAGGCGGGCTGGGCGAGGCGGCGCTGGCGGCGGTGGAGCGGCGGCTCGCTCGTCAAAAGACCCTCGCCGAGCAGGCGCTTGGCGCGCTGGAGGCCGCGGCTCTTCATGAAATCGGCGTGGTGCGTGACGAGCACGTCGCGGACGTAGTCGGGGTGGCTCAGGAGGAAGAAGCCCTGCGAGTTGTCGCCGAAGCGCGCCACGTCGCCGTAGGTACGCGCCAGCCTCGTCACGAACTCAAGCGGGCCGCGCGTGAACGTGAGAAGCTGCCAGCCGGGCACGAGGCTCTTCGGGCCGGGCGGATGTGTCTGGGTGCTCATAGCTTCGGCGACGCTTCACAGATGATAGCGTCCCGCGCGGACGATTGCATCCGCGACGCGCCGGCGGGCCGCGACGGCGTCGGGCGCGGGGTGCCCGGCGAGTCGGCGCGCGGCCGCGAGGAGCGCCGCCGAGTTCGTGCCGTCGTCGGACGCGGCGAGGGCGGCGGCGACCTGTTTGGCCGAGTGGAAGACGCGGTCGGCCGAGTCGCCCGCGTGGACGCGCGTGATGTCGAGCTGCGCGGCGCAGTCCGCCTCGCCGCGCGAGGCGACGAGTTTTTCGGCGCGCAGGAGCGCGCTCTCGACGGCGTAAACTTCCGTCGCGATGTCGGCGACGTGGCCGAGCACCTCCTGCTCCTCGGCGAGCGCGTCGCCGTAAACCTTTTTCGACCGCGCGAGCGCGAAGACGGCGAGGCGCTTGGCGCGCGAGAGCAAGAGGCGTTCGGCCGCGAGCGAGGCGACGGGCGCGGCCGTCGTCGCCGCGTCGTCTTCTTCGAGCGCGCGGCGCGCGGAATCGCTATCGAAAAGCTCGGGCGCGTTCTTGAGTAGGCGCGTCGGGATGATGAGGCGGTTGATTTCGTTCGTGCCCTCGTAGATGCGCGTGATGCGCGCGTCGCGGTAGGCGCGCTCGGCCGGGTACTCCTTCGAGTAGCCGTAGCCGCCGTAAACTTGCAACGCCTCGTCGACGACGTGGGCCAGCGCCTCGCTCGTCCAGACCTTGTTGATCGAGCACTCGACGGCGAAGCCCTCGATGGCCTTCAAGACCGCGCCGCCGTCGTCTTCCGCGACGGCTTCGAGCGCGCGGTCGACGTCGCCGAGCGTGCGATAAGTTATCGCGTCGCCGACCCAACAGCGCGCGGCCATCTCGCCGAGCTTCCGCCGAATCATCCCGAACTCGCGTATGGCCCGCCCGAACTGCCTCCGCTCCGACGCGTAAATGACGGCGCGCGTGAGCGCCTGCTTGGCCGCGCCCATGTTGCGCGCGCCGAGCTTCAGACGGCCGAGGTTGAGGACGTTGAAGGCGACCTTGTGACCCTCGCCGACGCGCCCGAGCACGTTCGCGACGGGCACGCGGACGTTCTCCAAGACGAGGGCCGTCGTGGACGAGCCGTCCAAGCCGAGCTTCGGCTCCTCGCGCCCGCTCACCACTCCCATCCCGCGCTCGACGACGAAGGCCGTGAAGTGCTCGCCGTCGACTTTGGCGAAGATCGTGAACAGGTCGGCGAAGCCGCCGTTCGTGATCCACATCTTCTGGCCGTTTAAGACGTAGTGCGCGCCGTCAGAGTCGAGCACGGCGCGCGTGCGCGCGGCGAGCGCGTCGGAGCCCGAGCCCGGCTCCGTCAAAGCGTAGGCCGCGACCCACTCGCCCGAGGCCAGACGCGGCAGGTAGCGCGCCTTCTGCTCCTCCGTGCCGAAGTAGACGAGCGGGAGCGTGCCGATGCCCGCGTGCGCGCCGAGCGAGGCGGCGAACGAGGGCACGACGCCTATCTTCTCGCCGACGAAGGCCGAGCTGACCTTGTCGAGCCCGAGCCCGCCGTGGCGTTCCGGGATGTCGACGCGCAGGAGGTCTAACTCGCCCGCCTTCAAAAGAAGCTCGCGCGTGAGCGCCCAATCTTTGGCGTGAATCTCCGCGTCGCGCGGCCAGATCTCGGCGCGCATGAAGTCTTCGGCGACGCGCCCGAACATCTGCTGGGCGGGCGAGAGGTCTTCGCGCGTGAAGACTTCGGACGGCGCGGCGTCCGTGTCGAGGAAAGTCGCGCCGCGGCGAGCGCTTCTGCGTGTGGTCATCGCGGGGTCACTTCCAGCGGGCGTGCGGGGCGCACTTGTTGACGCCCCCGCGCGGTTCGGGTTATAAGAACCTACCGACCGGCCGGTAACATTAGCACCGCGGCATTTCGCGCACAAGCGACGCCCCGGCCGGCGTCCTTTTCTCGAAAGCCTCCGTGACATGAGCACCCGAAAAAACAGGGCGGCGGGCGACGAGCGCCGCGCGGAAGTCTACCGCGCGGCCGCGCAGATCATCCTCCGCAAAGGCTTCGACGCCACCTCCGTCAACGACATCGCCGCCGCGCTCGGCATGACGAAGGCCGGGCTCTACCACTACATCTCGGGCAAGAAGGAACTGCTCTTTGACATCATGAACTTCGGCCTCGACGAGCTGGACGAGGAGGTGGCCGCGCCCGCGCGCGCCATCCCCGACGCCGAGGCCCGGCTGCGCTTCATGATCGCCTCGCACGCGCGCCTCGTCACCCGCGGCCGCGGCGCGATCACGATTCTCGTCGACGAGATCACGGCGCTGACGCCCGCGCAGAACCGCAAAATCACGCGCCGCAAGCGCGAGTACTTCGACTGCCTGCGCGGCCTTCTGGACGAGCTCAAGGCGCAGGGGAAGCTGCGCGACGTGGACACGACGGCCGCCGCCTTCAGCCTCCTCGGCATGATCAACTGGCTCTCGCGCTGGTTCCGTCAGGACGGCGCGCTGACGGCCGAGCGCGCGGCCGACGAGATAACCGACATCGCGCTCCACGGCATCATGCGCTGCGACGCGCGCCCGAAACGCCGATGAACATCCTCGTCTGCCTCAAACAGATTCTCGACCCGGAAGTGCCGGCGCGCGACTTCCGCGTGGACTCGGCGCGGCGCGAGGCCGAGCGCGGGTCGGCCAACCTCGTCACCAACATCTTCTGCGAGAACGCGCTCGAAACCGCGCTCCAACTGCGCGAGCGCGCGGGCGGCGCGAAGATAACCGTCCTCTCCTACGGGCCGCCCTCGGCCGAAGACTCTCTGCGCAAGGCTCTGGCGATGAAGGCCGACGCGGCGGCGCTCGTCACGAACGGCACGGACGCGACGAACCCCGACCCGCTCGCCGTCGCGCGCGTGCTGGCGGCGGCCGCGCGACGCCTCGGCCCGTTCGACCTCGTCATGACGGGGCGCGAGGCGGGCGACTGGGGCGCGGGGCAGACGGGCGGGCTGCTCGCCGAGGAGTTGGGCCTGCCGTGCGTCTCGTTCGTCGATTCGGTCGAGGCGAAAGACGGCAAGCTGCGTCTCAAACGTCAGACGGACGCGGGTTGGGAGGTGGTCGAGGCCGCGCCGCCGGTCGTCGTCACGGTGACGAACGACGAGCACAACGTGCCGCGCATCCCGAAGGTGCGCGACGTGATGATGTCCTACCGCCAGCCGCTCACGACTTGGGCGGCGGCCGACCTCGTCGCGGACGCGGGCGAAAGTTACTACGAAGTCGCGGAGCTATTCATCCCGCAACGCGAGGCGCGCTGCGAGTTCGTCGCGGGCGACACGCTCGACGAGAAAGTTGAAGCCTTCGCGCGCCGCGTCGTCGAAATCACGCGCGCGCTGTGACGCGAGTCTGTACCGCCTGACGACGGCGGGCGAGTTTTTATGAGCGAAGTTGTCATCTGTCTTTTCGCCGCGCCGGGCTACGACAAGGCCGCGCAGGGGTTGGCGGGCGCGGGCCGTCGCCTCGCGGACGAACTCGGCGCGCGCCTGCGTGCCGTCGTCTTGGGCGCGGGCGGCGAGGCGCTCGCCGCGGAGCTTGCGCGCGCCGCAGACGCTGTGACGCTGGCCGACCAAGCGGAGCTCGCCGGGTACCAGCCGGAAGATTATCTGGCGGCGCTCACGCAACTTTGCGGCGGGCCTGAGACGCGCGCCGTCTTGCTCGCCAACGACACCTACAGTCAGGAGCTTGCGCCGCGTCTCGCGCACCGTCTGGAGGGGAGCGCGGTGGGCGACGGCGTCGAGCTGCGCGTCGAGGGCGGCGCGCTGCGCGTCGTGCGGCAGGTCTACGGCGGGAAGGCGCAGGCGGTGATTGAGCCGAAGCGGCTTCCGGCCGTCGCGTGGCTGCGCGCGCGCTCGTTCGCGCCCGCGCGGCAGCGCGAAGAGAGTTGCGAGGTCGCGCGCGCGTCGCTCGACATCACGCCGGACGCGCGCGCGCGCGTCGTCGAGCGGCGGAGCGAGGCGGGCGGCGAGTCGCGTCTCGAAGAGGCGCGCGTGATAGTGTCGGGCGGGCGCGGCATCGGCGGCCCGGAAGGGTTCGAGACGGAGCTGAAGCCTTTGGCCGAGTTACTCGGCGCGCAGTTGGCCGCCTCGCGCGCCGCGTGCGACGCGGGTTGGGTGCCGCCGACTTGGCAGGTCGGGCAGACGGGAAAGAAGGTGACGCCGGAACTCTACCTCGCCGTCGCCATCACGGGCGCGAGTCAGCACATGGCCGGCATCTCGGAGGCCAAGACCATCGCCGCCATCAACACAGACCCCGACGCCCCCATCTTCAAGAACTCGCGCTTCGGCATCGTCGAGGACTACCGCAAGGTCGTCCCCGTCCTGCGCGAAAAACTCGCGGCGCTTCTGCGCGAATCGTGAATCGCGGATAGAGGAATGGACACGGCCGAAGCCACGCGCCAGATTTACTGGAACGTCTCGCACGTCTGGGTGATGTACGCGCTCGCGCTCGCGGCCGCCGTCGTCGCGGGCCGCGGGCTCTACGCGCACCTGAGCCGCTGGCGGCGCGGCCGCCCCCTCGCGCGCTTCGACCGGCCCGCCGAGCGCGTCAAATTACTTCTGAAACACGCCGTCGCGCAGCGCCGCACGGCCCGCGACTCTTACGCCGGACTCTTTCACCAGTTCATCAGCTACGGCTTCGTCGTCCTCACCATCGCGACCACCGTCGTCGCGCTCGACGCCGACTTCGGGACGACGATCATGCGCGGCCGCTTCTACCTCTACTTCCAATCCTTCGCGGTCGACCTGTTCGGCGCGCTCGTCATCGTCGGCGTCCTGATGGCCGCCGCGCGGCGCTACATCAAGCGCCCGCGCAAGCTCGTGCACACGGACGAGGCCGCGCTCGTTCTCGCCGCCGTCCTCCTGATGTGCGTGCAGGGCTTTCTCGTCGAGGGCTGGCGCATCGCGGCGACCGGAGACCCGTGGGCGGGCTGGTCGCCGTTCGGCAACCTCGTCGCGCGCGCCTCGCGCGGCCTGATGAGCGCGGAGACGATGCGCGCGGCGCACGCGTTCGCGTGGTGGTTCCACCTCGTGACGAGCCTCGCCTTCCTCGCGTGGCTGCCCTACACGAAGCTGATGCACGTCCTGACCGCGCCCTTGAACATTTACACGGCCAACCTCGCGCCGCTCGGCGCGTCGCTCAAGACGATCGACTTCGAGAAGGAGGAGCCTTTCGGCGTCAACTCGCTCGGCGGCTTCACTTGGAAAGATTTGTTAGACCTCGACGCCTGCACCGAGTGCGGGCGCTGCACGGCCGTCTGCCCCGCGCACGCGGTCGGCAAGGAGCTCTCGCCGCGCGACATCATCCTGCAACTCCGCGACCTCATGCACGAGCGCCCGCGCGAAGCCTTCGGACTCGTCGCGGCGGGCGGCCGCGCCGCGCTCACGCCCGCCGACGAGGAGCCGACTGTGGGCGTGGAGGCGCGAAAGCCCCTCCCGGTCATCGGCACTCTGCCGGCCACGTCGCCCGAGCCTCTGTGGCAGTGTACGACGTGCGCGGCGTGCATGGAGGCGTGCCCGGTCTTCATCGAGCAGATGCCGAAGATCGTCGACATGCGCCGCCACCTCGTGATGGAGGAGGCGGAGTTCCCCGACTCGATGCAGGAGGCGGTGATGTCTCTCGAACGCCGCGGCCACCCCTTCAGCGGCACGCAGGCGACGCGCATGGATTGGGCCGACGGGCTGAACGTCAAACAGGTCGCCGACGCGCGCGACGCCGAAGTCCTTCTGTGGGTCGGGTGCGGCGGCGCGCTCATCGAGCGCAACCAGCGCGTGACGCGCGCGACGGCGCAGCTCTTGGAGCAGGCGGGCGTGAGGTTCGCCGTCATGGGGCGCGAGGAGAAGTGCTCGGGCGACCCGGCGCGGCGCATCGGCAACGAGTTTCTGTTCGAGCAGTTGGCGCGCGAGAACGTCGCGAAGCTCAACCGCTACGAAGTTAAAAAGGTCGTCACGGCCTGCCCCCACTGCTTCAACACGTTCAGGAACGAGTACCCGCAGTTCGGCGGCGCGTTCGAGGTCTATCACCACAGCGAGTTCCTCGCGCGGCTCGTCGAGGAGGGGAGAATCAAGCCGCTCGCCGCGTCGGACAAGAAGATTACTTTTCACGACCCGTGTTATCTGGGCCGCCAGAACGGCGTCTACGACGCGCCGCGGCGTCTGGTGCAAATCTCTTCGCGCGCCGACGCGGTCGAGATGCCGCGCGCGCGCGAGGGGAGTTTCTGTTGCGGCGGCGGGGGCGGGATGAGCTTCGTCGAGGAGCCGCCGGACAAGCGCGTCAATCAGGAGCGCGCGCGCGAGGCTCTGGCGACGGGCGCGGACGTTCTGGCCGTCGGCTGCCCGTTCTGCATGACGATGATGGAAGACGGCGTGAACGCGCGCAAAGGCGAGCGCGACGTGCGCGTGCTCGACGTCTCCGAGCTACTTTGGGAGGCGTCGCGCCCGCGCGAGGACGCGACGCCCTGAGAGGGCTTCTAGCATGGACTTGAACTTAACGCCGGGCGAGCGCGAGTTCCGCGACGAGTTCCGCGAGTGGCTGAGCGCGAACGTGCCGCCGGAGTGGACGGGCGGCGGCGCGGGCTCGGAAGACCGCGCCGAGTACATCGAGTACCTGCGCGCGTGGCAGCGCAAGCTCTACGACGGCGGCTGGGCCGGCATCTCTTGGCCGAAGGAGTACGGCGGGCGCGGCGCGACCCTGATGGAGCAGGCCATCTTTCAGGAGGAGCTTGCGCGGGCGAACGCGCCGCCACTCGTCGGCACCATCGGCCTCTCGCTCGTCGGCCCGACCGTCATCGCGCTCGGCACGCCGGAGCAGAAGGCGCGCTACCTGCCGAAGATTCTCTCGGGCGACGAGATTTGGTGTCAGGGATTTTCGGAGCCGAACGCCGGGAGCGACCTCGCCGCGCTCGGGACGAAGGCCGCGCGCGACGGCGATGAGTTCGTCGTCAGCGGTCAAAAAATCTGGACGAGCTTCGCGCAGATGGCCGACTGGTGTCTGCTGCTCGTCCGCACCGACTCGGAAGCGCCGAAGCACCGTGGGATAACTTGTCTGCTCGCCGACATGAAGGCCGACGGCGTCTCGGTGCGCCCCTTGCGACAGATGCCCGGCGACTCCGGTTTTAATGAAGTCTTCTTCTCGCAGGTGCGCGTCCCCGCCTCGCAGGTCTTGGGCGAAGTCGACAAGGGCTGGACGACCGCCATCGCGGCTCTCATGAACGAGCGCGCCAACCTCGGCACGGGGATTCAGGTCATGTTCAAGCGACAGCTCGAAGCCCTCATCGCGCGCTCGCGCACGGTCACGCGCGGCGGCCGGCCCGCGAGCCAAGACCCGATCGTGCGCCAGAAGCTCGCGCAGGCTTTTCTCGAACTTGAGATACTGCGCCTGAACACGAACCGCGCCCTGACTTCGCTGTCGAAGACCGGCATCCCCGGCCCCGAAGGCTCGATACAGAAGCTCTACTGGAGCGAGATGAACCAGCGCACGCAGCAGGCCGCGCAGGAGATCCTCGGCCCGCGCGCGCAGCTCAAAGAGTTCGACGGCGGCGCGTGGGAGTACGCCTACCTTCGCGCGCGCGGCAACACCATCGAGGCCGGGACGAGCGAAATCCAGCGCAACATCATCGCCGAGCGCGTGCTCGGACTGCCGAAGAGCTACTGAGGCACGCATGGACTTCGACCTGAGCAAACCGCAGAAGCTTCTGAAGGAGTCGGCGCGGGCGCTTCTGGCGCGCGGGTGCGGGCCGGGGCGCGTGCGCGAGTTGATGGAGACCGAGACGGCGCACGACGACGAGCTTTGGCGCGAGTTCGCCGAACAGGGTTGGACGGGCCTCGTCGTGCCGGAGGAGCACGGCGGGCTCGGGTTGGGGCTCGTCGAGCTGGCCGCGGTCGCCGAGGAGATGGGGCGCGCGTGCGTGCCCGGCCCGTTCCTTTCGACGCTCACGGCCGCCGCCCTCGTCGCGCGCGCCGGGAGCGACGCGCAGCGCGCGAAGTACCTCGAAGCCGTCGCGGCCGGCGAGTCGAAGGCGACGGTCGCGCTCCTCGAAGACGAGGCCGAGTGGGACGCGGACGCCGTGCGCCTCGAAGCGGCGCGCGACCCGCAAGGCGACTTCACGCTGACGGGACGAAAGCTCTTCGTCGGCGACGCCGGCGCGGCCGACCTCATCGTCTGCGTCGCGCGCGACGGCGAACGGCTCGCGCTCCTGCCCGTCGAGCGCGGCGCGCGCGGGCTGAGCGTCAGGCCGACGCCCTCGATGGACGCGACGCGCAAACTCTACGAAGTCACGTTCGATAACACGCGCGTCGCGGCGGCCGAGGCGCTCGGCGCGGACGGCGACGCGCGCGGCGCGCTCGAAGGCGCTCTGCAAGTGGCGACCGTCGCGCTCTGCGCCGAGATGGTCGGCGCGATGCAGTGGGTCTTGGACGCGACGGTCGAGTACGCGAAGACGCGCCAGCAGTTCGGCCGAACAATCGGCTCTTTTCAGGCCGTCCAGCACATGTGCGCCGATATGCTCCTGATGACCGAGAGCGCGCGCTCGGCCGCCTACTACGCCGCTTGGGCCTTGACCGAAAACGACCCGGCCGCGCCCGTCGCCGTCTCGGTCGCGAAGGCTTACTGCTCCGACGCCTTCCGCGAGGTCGCCAACCGCGGCGTGCAGGTGCACGGCGGCATCGGCTTCACTTGGGAGCACGACCTCCAACTCTACTACAAGCGCAGCAAGTCGTCGGAGACCCTGCTCGGCGACGCGCGCTTCCACCGCGAGCGAATCGCGCGCCTCGTCGTCGACGGCGGCGGCTGACGGCCGCGCGTGGCGGATTTCGGATTGCGGATTTCAATGACTGATGAGAGCATGGCTGTCACCCACCAGCAGACGAGGCTCGGGACGGACGGCACACGCCGGGGAGACGTTTCGATGACGAGAGCGAGGACTGCCGAAGACGACGCGCGCGGCCCTTACGCGGCGCGCCCGTGGCTCGCGCACTACGACTACTGGGTGCGCGAGCACATGAACTACCCGCGACGGCCGCTGCACGAGATCCTGCGCGTCGCGGCCGTCGAAGTGCCCGACCGCCCCGCGACGGCCTTCCTCGGCGCGCACCTGACGTTCGCGCAAGTCAAGGAGCAGTCCGACCGGCTCGCCGCCGCGCTCGCGCGCCTCGGCACGCGGCAAGGCGACCGCGTCGGCATCATGCTGCCGAACTGCCCGCAGTACGTCGTCGCGGCCTTCGCCGTCCTGCGCCTCGGCGCAATCATCGTCAACGTCAACCCGCTCTACACGCCGCGCGAGGTTTTGGTCGTCGCGCAAGACTCGGGGATGCGCGCGATGCTCACGCTCGACGTGCTCGCGCCCGTCACGCAGGCCGTGCGCGGCGAGACGAGCGTCGAGCACTTGATCGTCACCTCGCTCGCGGAATATTCGGCCGCGCAGTCGCCCGCGCCCGAAGTCGAAGGCGCTCTGAAGCTCGCAGACCTCATCGCCGGGGCGAACGTGGAAGACTTGCCCGCCGTCTCCATCGACCCCGAGGACGTGGCCGTCCTTCAGTACACCGGCGGCACGACCGGCGTCCCGAAAGGCGCGATGCTCACGCACTACAACGTCTTCGCCAACGTCGTGCAGACCGACTGTTGGGCGCACAGCACGCTCCGGCGCGGCGAGGACACGTATCTTCTCGTCATCCCGTTTTTCCACATCTACGGCTTCACGGTCGGCCTCATCTCGGGCGTCTGGCGCGGCGTCCAGCAAGTCCTCATCCCGAAGTACGACGTGGAGGCTCTCTTGCGCGCCATCCGCGACTACAAGCCCACGTACTTCCCGGCCGTCCCGACCATCTACATCTCTCTGCTCAACCACCCGCAGGCGCGCGAATACGGGCTGCACCAGATACGCGTCTTCAACAGCGGCTCGGCCCCTCTGCCCGTCGAGGTCATCGAACGCTTCGAGCGCCTGACGGGCGGCACGCTGCTCGAAGGCTACGGGCTCTCCGAAGCCTCGCCCGTCACGCACACCACGCCGCAGCTCTCGCGCCGCAAGCCGGGCAGCATCGGCCTGCCGCTGCCCGACACGGACATCAAGGTGGTCGACCTTGAGACGGGCGAGCGCGAGGTCGGGGTGAATGAGGAGGGCGAGCTGTGCATCGCCGGGCCGCAGGTGATGAAGGGCTATTGGAACCGCCCGGACGAGACGGCCATCGCGCTGCGCGAGGACGCGGCCGGCCGCACGTGGCTCTACACGGGCGACGTGGCGCGGATGGACGAGGACGGCTACTGCTACATCGTCCAGCGCAAGAAGGACATGATTATCGTCGCCGGCTTCAACGTCTACCCGTCGGAGGTCGAAGGCGTGCTCTACGCGCACCCGGCCGTGATGGAGGCGGCCGTCGTCGGCGTGCCCGACGCCTACCGCGGCGAGGTCGTCAAGGCGTGCGTCGTCCTCCGGCCCGGCGCGGCGGCGACGGCCGAGGAACTCGTCGAACACTGCAAGTCGGGCCTCGCCGAGTTCAAAGTCCCGGCCCGCGTCGAGATACGCGAGAGCCTGCCGAAGACGGCCGTCGGCAAAATCCTCCACCGCGTCCTGCGCGAAGAAGAACGGGCGAAGGGTTGAGCGATAACGGGCAAGTCATGAGACTACTCGAAGGCAAGGTCGCAGTCATCACCGGCGCGGGGCGCGGCATCGGGCGCGGGTGCGCCGCGATGTTCGCCGCCCACGGCGCGCGCGTCGTGCTCTCGGACATCGACGAGGGGCCGACGCGCGAGGCCGTCGAGGAGGTCAGGGCGCAGGGCGGCGAGGCGCTGGCCTTCGCGGGCGACGTGACGGCCGCCGACTTCGCGCCGCGCCTCATCAAGGCGACGCTCGAAACTTTCGGACGCCTCGACTGCATCGTCAACAACGCCGGCTACACTTGGGACGGCACGGTTCACAAGATGACGGACGAGCAGTGGCACGCGATGCTCGAAGTCCACCTCACCGCGCCGTTCCGCATCATCCGCGCGGCCTCCGAGTATCTGCGCGAGACGGCGAAGCGCGAGCGGGCCGAGCGCGGTCAGGCCTCGGCGCGCAAGATCATCAACGTCTCTTCGACGACGGGCACGCGCGGCAACGCGGGCCAAGTCAACTACGCGGCGGGCAAGGCCGGCATCGTCGGCGTCACGAAGACGTTGGCGAAGGAGTGGGGGCAGTTCAACATACAGGTCAACGCCGTCGCCTTCGGCTTCATCGAGACGCGCCTGACGCGCGCGAAGGAGACGGGCGAGCGCGTCACGCGCGAGTCGGCCGACATCGCGCTCGGCATCCCGCAGGCCAACCGCGACCTCGCCTTCAAGCTCATCCCGATGGGGCGCGGCGGCACGGTCGAGGAGGGCGCGGGGCCCGTGCTGTTTTTCGCCTCGCCGCTGAGCGACTACGTCTCGGGCCAAGTCTTAGAAGTGACGGGAGGGCTGTAAGGAGTGAGAGCCGAGGCGACCCCGAACGAAGAGGCCATCAAGTTCGACATCTGCTGCGCCGCGCGCCTGCTCTACAGGCAGGGCTTGAGCGTGGCGAACGCGGGCCACCTGAGCGTCGCGGTCGCGCCCGACCGGATGCTCGTCAACCACTTCGGGCCGTCGTTCGCCACGCTCCGCCCCGAGAACGTCGTCGCCGTAGACTTCTCGGGCCGCGTGCTCGAAGGCGCGGCCTACGTCAACGACACGATACGCCTGCACGGCATCATCCACCGCGAGAACCCGCGCGCCACGGCGGTCGCCCACACGCACCCGCCGTCGGTCGTCACCTACAGCGCCTTCCGCCTCGTCCCCGAGGTCTACGATCAGGAGAGCTGTCTGCTTGTCGACGACGTCGGTCTGGTCGATGACGACTACGAGGGGCTCGCCGCCGAGGAGGAGCGCGTGATGCCGATCGCCGACGCCCTGCGCGAGCGCCCCGCCGTCATCCTCCCGAACCACGGCGCCATCACGACGGGCGACAACATACAGGTCGCCTTCCTGCGCATGGTTCTGCTCGAAGAGATGACGCGGCGCAACCTTTCGGTGGCCGAGGCCGCGCGCAACCTCGGCCGCGAACCCGTCCCGATCGCGCCCGAGGCGGCGCGGCGCGCGAAGGCGGAAATCGCGCGCATCCCCGTCCTCCCGCTGCTCTGGAAAGACTTCCTCACGCGCCTGCGCGCGTCAGACCCGGACTTGTTCGAGGGGCGCGACGGCGATTAACGAGAGAGGGCGGGGCCGACCGGGATGAGTCTGAGCGGGCTTGAGTACATGCGGCAGTTGTTGGCGGGCGAGCGCGAGCCTTCGGGGATGGGGCGGCTGATGAATATGCGTCTCGTCGAGGTGAGCGAAGGGCGGGCCGTCTTCGCCGTCGAGCCGGACGAGCGCCACTACAACAGCCTCGGCATCGCGCACGGGGGCTTGGCCGCGACGCTTCTGGACTCGGCCCTCGGCACGGCCGTCAACACCCTCATGCCGCCCGGAAAAGTCTTCACGACTTTGGAGATGAAGATAAATTACGTGCGCCCGATGCGGCGCGAGACGGGCGAGGTGCGCTGCGAGGCCGAGGTCGTCCACTCCGGCCGCACCGTCGCCACGGCCGAGGGGCGCATCCTCGACGCGGCGGGGAAGATTTACGCGCACGGCACGGCGACCTGTATGCTCTTCCGCCCGCGAAGTGACTAACGGATGACGAGCGGCGACCCATACTTCGGCTATCAGGTCTCGGAACGCGCGCGGGAGATTTACGCGCGCCTGCGCGACTTCATGGGCGCGCACGTCTACCCGAACGAGCGCCGGTTCCACGAGCAGGTCGAGGAGGGCGACCGCTGGCAGCCCGTCCCTTTGATGGAGGAAATGAAGGGGCGCGCGCGGGCCGAGGGGCTGTGGAATCTTTTCCTCCCCGAGAGCGAGTACGGCGCGGGGCTCACGAACCTTGAGTACGCGCCGATGGCCGAGCTGATGGGGCGCTCGGTGATGTTCGCGCCGGAGATTTTTAATTGCAGCGCGCCCGACACGGGCAACATGGAAGTCCTCGTCCGCTACGGCACGCCGGAGCAGAAAGAGCGCTGGCTGCTGCCCCTGCTCGAAGGGCGCATGCGCTCTTGCTTCGCCATGACCGAGCCGGACGTGGCCTCGTCCGACGCGACGAACATCCGCTCGACCGTCAGGCGCGAAGGCGACGGCTACGTCATCAACGGCCGCAAGTGGTGGACGAGCGGGGCGGGCGACCCGCGCTGCCGCCTCATCATCTTCATGGGCAAGACCGACACGGACGCGCCCAAGCACCGGCAGCAGTCGATGGTTCTCGTCCCGATGGACGCCGAGGGCGTGCGCGTCGTCCGAATGCTCTCCGTCTACGGCTACGACCACGCGCCGCACGGCCACGCCGAAGTCGTGTTTGACGACGTGCGCGTCCCGGCGTCGAACATCCTCTTGGGCGAGGGGCGCGGCTTCGAGATCGCGCAAGGGAGGCTCGGGCCGGGTCGCGTACACCACTGTATGCGCCTGATCGGGATGGCCGAGCGCGCGCTCGAAGCGACGTGCCGGCGCGCGACCGAGCGCGTCGCCTTCGGCCGCCCGCTCGCCGCGCAGGGCGCGCTGCGCGCGGAGATAGCGCGTTCGAGAATCGAGATCGAGCAGGCGCGGCTCCTGACGATGAGGGCCGCGCTCGCGATGGACGCGGTCGGCAACAAGGAGGCGCGTCTGGAGATAGCGATGATTAAGGTCGTCGCGCCGAACGTCGCGCTGCGCGTCTTAGACCGCGCCGTGCAGGCGCACGGCGGGGCGGGCGTCTCCGAAGACTTCTTCCTCGCCTCGGCGTGGGCCAACGCGCGCACGCTGCGGCTCGCCGACGGCCCCGACGAGGTTCACGTCGAATCAATCGCGCGGATGGAGCTCGGCAAGCATCAAGACTGAATCGAGGCTAACGTTGTCATGCCCTTGACGGAAATCGAGAGCGTCGCGAGGCTCGGCGAGTTGGTCGGGCGCGAGGTCGCGGTCAGCGAGTGGCTGGAGGTGACGCAGGAGCGCATCAGCCGATTCGCCGAGGCGACCGAAGACCGGCAGTGGATTCACACAGACCCCGAACGCGCCGCGCGCGAGTCGCCCTTCCGGCAGACCATCGCGCACGGCTTTCTGACGCTCTCGCTCCTGAGCGAGTTGGGGCGTCTGGCGATGTCCGTCGGCGGCGTGCGGATGGGCATCAACTACGGCCTCAACCGCGTCCGCTTCGTCTCGCCCGTGCCGGCCGGCGCGCGCATCCGCGCCCGCTTCCGCCTCGCCGAGGCCGAGGAGAAGCGCGGCGGCACGAAGGTCGTCTGGGACGTGACGGTCGAGCGCGAGGGCGGCGACAAGCCCTGCTGCACGGCCGAGTGGCTGGTGCGTTACTACGTCTGAAAACCATGAGCGAATCTGTCAACGAAGGCGGGCGCACGCGCACGTTCAGTTGGGAAGACCCGCACGCGCTCGCCTCCGCGGCGCGCGGCCTGTCGGGCATCGAGTACCTGCGCAAAATAGTCGCCGGGGAGCTTCCGCGCCCGCCGATCAGCGCGATGATGAACTTCGGCTTGGCCGAGCTCGAAGAGGGGCGCGCCGTGTTTACGGTCGAGCCGGCCGAGTATCACTACAACCCCATCGGCGTCGTGCACGGGGGACTCGCGGCGACGCTTCTGGACTCGGCGATGGGCTGCGCGGTGCACTCGACGCTGCCCGCGGGCGCGGGCTACACGACGCTTGAAATCAAGGTCAACTACGTGCGCCCGATGACCAGCGAGACGGGCGGCGTGCGCTGCGAGGCGCGGGTCGTCTACGTCGGCGGGCGGACGGCGACGGCCGAGGGGCGCGTCACGGACGGGGCGGGCCGCCTCTACGCGCACGGCACGACGACGTGCCTCATCTTCCGTCCTTGAACTCTGCCATGACGGACGCGAAAGACACGCGGCCCGTGCGCGAGAGCGAGCGGCTAGACTGGGACGCGCTCGCGGACTACTTGCGCGGGCGTCTGGCGGCGGCCGTCGAGGGCTTCGACTCGGACGCCCCGATGGAGGCCGAGCAGTTCCCGGGCGGCCACTCGAACCTGACTTATCTGCTTCGCTTCGGCGCGCAAGAGTTCGTCCTGCGCCGCCCGCCCTTCGGCCCCGTGCCGCCGCGCGCGCACGACATGGCGCGCGAGTTCCGCATCCTCGCCGCCCTGAATCCCGTTTTCCCGCTCGCGCCGAAGCCTTTCCTTCTTTGCGAGGACGCGTCGGTCGCGGGCGCGACCTTCTACGTGATGGAGCGCCGGCGCGGCTTGGTCGTCCGCAACACGGAGCCGCCTGAGTTGGACGGCCGACCCGAGGAGCGTCGGCGCGCGAGCGCCGCGCTCGTCGACGCGCTCGCCGAGCTTCACTCAATCGACATCGCCGAGCACAAACTCGACACGCTCGGGCGGCCCTCCGGCTTCGTCCAGCGACAAGTGCGCGGTTGGGCCGAACGCTGGCACGGCTCGCAGACGGATGAAGTGCCCGCGATGGACGCGCTCGCCGCGTGGCTCGCTGAACGCCTGCCCGAAGACCCGCCCCGCCCGACGCTCGTTCACGGCGACTACAAGCTCGACAACGTGATGTTAGACGCGAGCGACGTGGGCCGCGTCGTCGGCGTGTTCGATTGGGAGATGGCCGCTGTCGGCGACCCGCTCGTCGACGTGGGCATCCTGCTCGGCTACTGGGTGCACACCGCGACCGAGGAGGCGCGCGACACCGTCGCGACCGTCACGCACCACGAGGGCTGGTTCCGCCGCGAAGAGTTGCTCGAACGCTACGCGGCGCGCACGGGCTTCGACCTCGCGGGCGTGCGCTTCTACGAAGTCTTCGCCGTCTTCAAGCTCGCCGTCGTGCTGCAACAGATTTTCTACCGCTACCGACGCGGGCAGACCGACGACCCGCGCTTCGCCGCCCTCGGCCCGCGCGTCGAGTGGCTCGCGCGCATCGCCGCGTCGCTCGCCGGGAACGGATGAGCAAAGGTGACTCACGATGAAGATTAAGGCCGCCGTCTTGTGGGAGCAGGGCGCGCCGCTCGCGGTCGAGGAGGCGGAATTGGAAGCGCCGGGCGCGGGCGAGGTTCTGGTCGAGGTGCGCGCGGCCGGCGTCTGTCACAGCGACCTGCACCCGGCGCGCGGCGAGTGGCCGCTGCGCGTGCCCGTCGTGCTCGGCCACGAGGGCGCAGGCGTAGTGCGCGAGGTGGGCGAGGGCGTCGGGAGCGTCGCGGCGGGCGACCACGTCGTCTTCTGTTGGGCCCCGCCGTGCGGCGTCTGCCCGCCGTGCCTTGAGGGCCGACCCGTGCTCTGCGACCGTCTTGAGCGGACGACTTATCGAAACCGCCTGCCCTCGGGCGCGACGCGCCTGCGCGCGCGCGGCCGCGAGGTTAACCACTACAACGGCACGGCCTGCTTCGCCGACTTCGCGGTCGTCGCCGCGGAGGGCGTCATCAAAGTCGACGCGGACGTGCCTTTCGAGGCTCTGGCGACTCTGGGCTGCGCGGTCGTGACGGGCGTCGGCGCGGTTCTCAACGCGGCGCGCGTCGAGGAGGGCGCGCGCGTCGCGGTGGTCGGCGCGGGGGGCGTCGGCCTCAACGTCTTGCAGGGCGCGCGGCTCGCCGGCTGTGAAAAAATCATCGCGATTGACACGCGCGCCCGCCCGCTTGAGCTCGCCCGCGAGTTCGGCGCGACCGACTGCGTCGAGGCCGCGGGCGAGGAGACGGTCGGGCGCGTGCGCGGGCTGACCGGCGGGCGCGGCGCCGATTACGTCTTCGACACCGTCGGCGCGCCCGCCACTCTCGCGCAGTCGCTCCTGCTCGCGCGCAAAGGCGGCACGGTCGTCGTCACGGGGCTCTCGCGCACCGACGCGCTCGCAGAGCTTCGCCTCTTCCCGTTCGTGATGCAGGAGAAGCGCCTCGTCGGCTCGCTCTACGGCTCGGGCCGGCCGTCAAAAGATGTCCCGCGCCTCGTCAACCTCTACCGCGAGGGGCGTCTGAAACTGACGGAGCTGGTGACGCGCCGCTACGCGCTCGACGCGGTCAACGAGGCGCTCGACGCGCTCGCGGACGCCTCCGGCGCGCGCGGCGTCATCCGCTGGTGACGCGCCTTCGTAGCTTGCCGGAGAGAACAAGCGCGGGCCGCTCGTCGTATCATTTCGGGAAACCTTCGGAGACGGGAGCGCCTTCCATGTTCTGTCCACAATGCGGCCTGACGCCCGAGAGCGACGAGATTAAATTCTGCAAGTCGTGCGGGGCGAACCTCCACGCCGTCAGGCAGGCCGTCGCCACGCGCGACGACAGATTTGACTGGAGCAAGACGTGGGTCGCGGAGATGTTTCTGTCCGAGGCCGAGCGCAAGCGTCGCAACCACGAGCTCGAACGGCAGCGCGGCATCACGCCCGAGGTGAAGCGCTACAACGAGGTTAAGGCCGGCGTCATCACCGGCAGCGTCGGCCTCGCGCTGATGATCTTCCTCTTCATCATCTCGGAGGGCATCATCCGGAGCGGCGGGCCTTCGGCGGGCGAGTCCGAAATCATCAGCCGCGTCTGGGCCGCCGGCTTCATCCCGCTGTTCGTCGGCCTCGCGCTCATCGTCAACGGCCTGTTCGTCAGCCGCAAGCTCGTCGAGCTCGCCAAGCGCGAGCGGCTTGAGCAGCAACGGGCCGACGCGCTCGAAGCGGCGTCGGCCGAGCAGCGGCGCGCGCTCCGGCCCGCCGACACCAGCGAGTTTCAGACGCCGCAGTTCAGCGTCACCGAAGGGACGACGAAGCACCTAGAGAACGCGACGCGCGAGCGTTAACGTCAGCCGACGAGCAGCACCTTGCCGCTTCGGCCGGGGCGCTCGGCGTGCGCGACCGCCGCGAGCACGTCCGCGAGCGGGTACTCGGCCTCGACCGGCGGCACGACCTCGCTCGAAGCCATCGCGCGCATCATCTCGCCCGTCACCGCCTGCACGCGCTCGGGCGCGGCCGAGCGCAGCCACTCGCCGAGCCAGAAGCCGCGCACCGTCGAAGAGGTGAAAATCATCTGGCCGCCGTCGATCGAAAGCGGGCGGCCCGAGAGCAGGCCGTAGACGAGCATCACGCCGCCGCGCCCGAGCGCGCGCGCGACCGCGCCGCCCGTCTCGCCGCCGACCGCGTCGATCGCCTTCGTCAAACCCGCCCGCCCCGTTATCTCTCTGACGCGCGCGACCAAGTCGTCCTCGTCCGTCGAGATGACTTCGTCCGCGCCGAGCGACTTGAGTTCTTCGGCCTGCTCGCGGCGGCGCACGACGTTGATGGTCTTGAAGCCGCGCGTGCGCGCGAGTTGCAGGACGATGCGCCCGAGCGTCGAGCCGGCCGCCGTCTGCAAAAGCCACTCGCCCGGCTTGAGCGCGAGTTCCTCGACGCACATTATCCAAGCCGTCAGCGGGTTGACGACGAACTGCGCGGCCGTCTGGTCGCTGACGCTGTCGGGGACGGGGATGAGCTGCGCGGCGGGTGCTACGACGTACTCGCTCCAAGTGCCCTGCACGCCGAGCGGAATCACGCGCCCGCCCTGTCGTAGATGAGCGACGCCCGCGACGCCCTCGGCCACCTCGCCCATGCCTTCGAGTCCGGGCGTCGCGGGCAATTTCGGCAGCGCGCCGTAGAGCCCGCGCACGGTGAGCAAGTCGGAAGGGTTGATGGGTCGCGCTCGCATCTTCACCAAGACCTGACCCGCGCCCGCCTCGGGCCGCGGCACGTCCTCGACCATCAAAACGTCCGCGGGGTTTCCGAACTCTTTGAACCTGACACTCAGCATCCGTCGCCTCCTTCGTTCCGCTTTCAATCCGTAATCCGCAATCTGAAATCCGCAATCGTTAGTCTCCGGCCTTCGGCCGCGAGCGTTCGATGATGGCGTCGAAGTCCGTGCCCGGCGGCAGAGTGCCGAAGGCGAGGCCCGCGTCACCGGCGAGGCGCGAGGCGCAGAAGGCGTCCGCGACCTCGTGCGGCGCGTGGCGGACGAGGAGCGACGCTTGCAGCGCGAGCGCGAGGCGTTCGGTCAGGCGGCGCGCGCGCACTTCGAGCTGAGACGCGTCCGACAACTCGCGTGCGAGCGCGTCGCTGAACTCGTCGAGACGCCGGTCGCCGCCGCGCGCGGCGCGAATCTCCGAGAGGGTCGCGTCGAGCGTGCGCGCGTCCTTCGCGACGGCGCGCAGCACCTCCAGACACTGCACGTTGCCCGAGCCCTCCCAGATGGAGTTGAGCGGCGCGTCGCGGTAGAGGCGCGCGAGCGGCGACTCCTCGACGTAGCCGTTGCCGCCCGTGCATTCGAGCGCCTCCGAGACGGCCGCGACCGTCCGGCGCGTCACCCAATACTTGCCGACGGCCGTCGCCAGACGCGTGAACAGTCTTTGACTTTCGTCGCGCGGCGACTCGTCGAAGCCGCGCGCGAGCCGCAGCGCGAGGGCCGTCGCCGCTTCGGACTCGACGCACAGGTCGGCCAGCACGTTTTTCATCAAAGGCTGCTCCGACAGCCTCTTGCCGAACGCGCGGCGGTGCGCGCAGACGTTCAGCGCCTCGGCGACGGCGCGGCGCGTCGTCGCGGCCGAGCCGAAGGCGCAGTCGAGCCGCGTGTGCCTGACCATCTCGATGATGGTCTGCACGCCGCGCCCCTCCTCGCCCACCATCCACGCGCGCGCCGCGCGGAACTCGACCTCGCTCGAAGCGTTCGAGCGGTTGCCGACCTTCTCCTTCAGTCGCTGAAGGTGGAAGCCGTTGCGCGTGCCGTCGGGCAGGATGCGCGGGAGCAGAAAACAGGAGAGACCTTTCTCCGCCTGCGCCAGAGTCAGAAACGCGTCGCACGTCGGCGCGGAGCAGAACCACTTGTGCCCGTCGAGCGTGTACTCCGCGCCCGCGCCCGCGCGCGACGCGGCCGGGGCGGCGCGCGTCGTGTTGGCGCGCACGTCCGAGCCGCCCTGACGCTCGGTCAAGGCCATGCCGAAGAGCACGCCGCGCTTCTCGCGCGCGGGGACGGAGCGCGGGTCGTACTCTTCGGACAGCACGCGCGGCAGCCACTCGCCCGCAAGCTCCGGTTGCAGGCGCAGCGACGGGACGACGGCGAACGTCATCGTGAGCGGGCAGCTCGCGCCCTCGTCCACCTGATGACGCAGCATATTGAGCGCGGCGCGCGCGACGTGCGCGCCCGCGCGCGGCGTCGCCCACGGCAGCGAGTGGTGACGGCCGGTGACGCCGATTCTCAACAACTCGTGCCAAGCCGGGTGGAACTCGACCTCGTCAACGCGACGCCCGTAGCGGTCGTGCGTGCGGAGCGCGGGCGGGTTGCGGTTGGCCGCCTCGCCCAAGCGCAGAGTCTCACTGCGCCCCATCAGCGCGCCGAACTCCTTGACGGACTCCTCGGCCCACGCCGCGCCCTCGCGCCGCAGGGCCTCGCGCAGCGGCGCGTCCTCCTCGAAGGGGTTGTAGTCTTCGAGCGGCGGCGGCTGGTTAAAGACTTCGTCTGGAGGCCGGCTCACGCTTCGCCCTCGCCTTTCTCGTCGCCCGCGAGCGCGGCGCGCAGTTCGTCGGGGATCTCGACGGGACGGCCCTCGCGCATCACGACGACGGTCATCGTGCCCTCGACGGCGAGCTCGTCGTCGCCGTCGAAGACGCGGTAGTCGTAGCGGATGGAGGTGCGACCCAAGCGGCCGGCGGTGAAGTGGAGTCGGAAGGGCGCGTCGAGCGCGAGGATGCGCCGGAACTGACATTCGAGGTGGACGCGCGGGAAGTCGTAGCGGCCGCCGCGCTCGTCGGTTATCCAGCCGACCGAGCGCAGGAGCTCCCACTCGGCCTCCTCGACAATCTCGAAGATGCGCGGGAAGTGGAGGCGGCCGGCCGCGTCGGCGTCGGCCCAGCGGAGGCGTCGCTTGAACTCGATGGACGGAGCGGGCATCTGCGGAGTTGACCTTCTGTTGATGACAGACTCGCCGACCCGAAAAAGTTGAGGAGAGCCGTCGGCGCGCGGCCTCGGGCTCTCCCTACTTTTAACACGAGCGGGGCGTCCGGCCTAAAAGTTGAAGCGGACGCCGAACTGTAGCTGGCGCGGGTTGGCGGCCGAGGTGAAGCCGAGCGGGGCGGTCGGCGCGGCGTTGCGTCGCCCGCGCGCCGGGCCGGTCGTCAAGGCCAGAAGCTCGGCCACGGGCAGGCTGCCGACGACGTTGTTGACGCCCGCGAGGTTCGTCCGGTTGAAGAGGTTGAAGCCCTCGAAGGTCAGCTCCAGAAACATCGTCTCCTTGAACGGGAAGCGGCGCGCGAGCCGCGCGTCGAAGCTGTAGAAGGGCTCGCCTATTCCGGTGTTGCGGCCGATGTCGAAGGGGCGGTCTGACTGCGAGCGGCCGTCGTTGTTGGCGTCGAAGCCGAGCAGCAGGTTGAACGGGCGGCCGGAGCCGGCGGTGAAGATGGGCGAGAAGACCCAATCGCCGAGGACGCGCCCCGAAAACGAGTCGCCGTCCCACGGGCTCGCGAAGACGCCGCTCAGGACTGCGCGGTGGCGCTGGTCGAAGGCCGAGAGGGCGCGGTCGAGGCGGAGGTTCAAGGGGTTCTGCGCCGACCAGTCGCTGTTGAAGTCGGTCACCTCGTCGATGGATTTCGAGAAGGTGTAGTGGGCGTTGATGCTGAAGTTGTTGGCGAAGCGCCGCTGCAAGGAGACGGTGCCGGCGTGGTAGAAGGAGTTGGCCGACGACTCGTAGATGTTGTCTTGCAGGCGCAGGGGGTTGCGGAAGTCCGAAGAGGTGGGCGTGCCCGTGCAGGTCGCGGGGACGGCGCCGAGGCGGAAGAAGCAGGGGTTGTCCGTCCCCCTCACGACGAGCGACGACTTGAACTGGTTGACGTCGCGGTTGCGCGTCAGGTGCAGGCCGCGCGTGAAGAGGTAGCTGAGTTCGAGCGACAGCCCCGCGCCCAAGTCTCTCTGAACGCCTGCGCTCGCCTGATAGGTGGTCGGCGTCTCGTAGTTGGGCTCGACGCGGAAGCGGACTTCGAGCGGCGCGCCGGGCTGCGGCGTGACGCCGAACTGCGCGAGGTCGGCGGCCGTGATCGTGCGGCTGCCGATGACGCCCTGCGCGAGCAGGGTCTGGTAGACGGCGAACGAGGTCGGGAGGCCCAGAGCGTTCGAGGTCGCGGTGGCCAAGACGATGTTGATGTTGTCGCCCGGCAGGCCGCTCAGGGTCTTGGTGACGTTGGCGACCGAATAGATGGTGTAGCCGGAGAAGATTCCGGCGCCGCCGCGGAGGACGGTCTTGCCGTCGCCGAACGGATCCCAAGAGAAGCCTGCGCGCGGCTGGAAGTCGTCCTTGTCGAGCGGCATGTAGAAGGGCTCGTCGCTGATGGAGTAGCGCAGGCCGTAAGTGAGCGTGAAGTTCGGGCGCACCTTCCAAGTGTCTTGGCCGTAGGCGGCGTAGCGGTAGGTGAACGAGTTGACCTCGGGCGCGCCGAAGCCCTGCTGGTAGACGATGGGGAGGTTGAGGTTGAAGGCTTGCAGCGCGTTAATCGGCGTCGTGAGCGCGGGCAGCAGGCCGGGGTTGTTGGCCGTCAGGAAGGCGGTCAGGGGCGCGCGGTTGGCGGCCGGGACGATGTTGATGAGCGGGATGTTCGGGCCGAAGTTGAAGCGCCCGCCGAAGAAGGTCTCGTTGGCGCTCGACACGTCGGACGCCAAGAACGAGCCGCCGAACTTCAGCGTGTGGTTGCCCGTGACGTGCGAGAAGTTGTCGATGATGTCGTAGTCGCGCTGGATGGTGAAGGACGGGAGGAAGATGTCGCGGCCGAAGAAGCCGAAGCCCTCGATGTTGAACTCCGGGCCGACGGGGTCGTTCGGGATGACGTCGAAATCCAGATAGCGGTACTGCGCCTTGAACTCGTTGACGCTCAGGTTGCTGAACTGGTGGTTCTCGGAGACGAGGACGCCGCCGTTGAAGGTGTCGAGCGTGCGCCCGCGCGAGACGGCCGTCAGAGCGCCGGCCGCCTGATTCTCGAAGTTCGAGCCGTTGAGGTTGAAGCGCAGGTAGGCCGTGTCGCGCTCGCTGAAGTTGTGGTCGAGGCGCGCGTTGAAGGTCGTCTGGCTCGACTCGAAGGGGAACTGCCCGCTGGCGCTGTTGAAGAGTTGGACGGTGCGCGGGAAGTTGGTCGTCGTCAGGGCGCCGCGCAGCGCCGTGGCGAGCGGCGCGAACGGGGTGGCGGCGAGGAAGTTGAAGAGCGCGGCCTGCGACGACGTTATCTGAAAAATGCTCGGGTCGTTCAGGAGGTTGACGAAGGTCGTCTCGTCCTGACCGAAGCGCTCGACCGCCGCGAAGAAGAAGGTCTTGTCACGCCTGACGGGGCCGCCGAGCGAGCCGCCGTACTGCTGGCGTCCGAAGGGCGACTTGCCCGTGGGGTTGAAGTCGAACGGGTTGCGCGCGTCGAAGCGCTCGCTGCGGAAGAGGCCGAAGACGCTGCCCGTGTAGCGGTTCGCGCCCGACTTCGAGACGATGTTGACGATGCCGCCCGAGGCCCCGCCGAACTCGGCGTTGTAGCTGTTGCGCAGGACTTGGAACTCCTGCACGCCCTCCTGATTGATGGTCGTCTCGACGCCGCCCGAGACGGTGTTGGTGCTCCCGCCGTCGACGGCGACGAGGTTGCCGCGCCCGTTGTTGCCGCCGAAGGAGAGGCCGGAGTTGGGCGTCTGCGCGACGCGGAAGTCGGACGCGTCGGCGATGTTGTCGGCGTCCGAGACGCCGGGCGTCAGCAGCGCGTAGTCGAGGTAGTTGCGCCGGCTGATGGGGAGGTTCGTGATCTGCCGCACGTCGACGACCGACGACTGCTGCGTGCGGTCGGTCTCGACGACCTCGGCCCCGCCGACGACCTCGACGCTCTCGACGATGCCGCCCGTGCTCAGCCGGACGGGGATGTTCGCCTGCTGCCCGACCGTCAGCTCGACGCGCGTCGAGCCGGGCGCGAAGCCCGAGACGGCCTCGATCTTCAGCTCGTAGGCGCTCGGCAGGAGGTTGAGGAAGACGTATTGGCCGTCCTCGTCGGTCGTCGTCGTGCGGCTCGTGCCCTTCGTCAAATCGGTGATGGTGACCGTGGCGTTGGGGACGGCCGCGCCGTTCGGGTCGGTGACCGTGCCGCGCAACTCGGCGGTCGAGCTCGACGCCTGCGCGAGCGCGGGGGCGACCGAGACGGCGGCGACGAACAGCGCCGCGAGCAGAACCCGGGTCAGGCTTCTCATCGCATTTCTCTCCTTAAAGTGCCGAAGCTTTTGGTGGCGTGACGGCCGGGGCAGCCCCTTGAGCGCCGGGAGCGAGGCGCGCGCCGAATTGAGCCTTAAAGGGAATTGACCGCTGCCCGAGAACCGAGCATAATGGGCTACCGAACGGTCGGTAAAGTACACCTGCGGCGTGTAAACGTCAACACTTTTCGGCCGCGCCGCGCGAGTTTTCCCGCAAGTCTGTCACACCCGAAAAAGAGTCTCGCGAGAGAGAGGGCCGACCCTTATGACGCACGAGCGCACGGGCGCGCGCTTCGCGCTCCTCATCCTCTTCGCCATCAACACGATGAACTTCTTCGACCGCCAGATACTCGGCGCGGTCGGCGAGGCCGTCAGGCGCGAGTGGGGGATGAGCGACGGCGCGATGGGCGCTCTGGGCACGGCCTTCACGCTCCTCTACGCCTTCGTCGGCGTCCCGCTCGGCCGCCTCTCGGATAAGACCTCGCGCAAGTGGATTCTGTCGGCCGGCGTGTTCGTGTGGAGTCTGACGACGGTCGGGTCGGGGATGGCGAGAAACTTCTGGCAGTTGTTCGCGCTCAGACTCGGCGTCGGCGTCGGCGAGGCTTCGTGCGCGCCGGCCGCGACATCCTTAATCGGCGACCTCTTCCCGCCCGCGCGGCGCGCACGCGCTCTCTCGGTCTTCATGTTGGGTCTGCCCGTCGGCATAGCCTTGAGCTTCGCCGTGTCGGGGACGATTGCGCGCTCGTACGGCTGGCGTCCCGCCTTTTACGTCGCGGGCTTGCCCGGTCTTTTGTGCGCGCTCGCGGTGCTCTTTATCCGCGAGCCGAAGCGCGGGGCCAGCGAGGCGCACGCGGTCGGCGGGCGGAGGCGCGAGGGCTCGCCCTATCGTTTAGTGTTAGGCACGCCGACGATGCTCTGGATAATCATCTCGGGCGCGCTGCACAACTTCAACATGTACGCCATCGGCTCTTTCCTGACGCCGTTCCTCATGCGCTACCACGGCGAGGACATACGCTCGGCCAACCTCGTCTCGATGGTCGTCTACGGGCTGACGGGCGCGCCGGGCCTCCTGCTCGGCGGCGTCATCGCAGACGCGGCCGCGCGCCGGCGCGCGAGCGGGCGGATGCTC
>DASQDT010000061.1:0-11238 GCA_035634035.1 Pyrinomonadaceae bacterium
CTTCTGCCCGGCCGCGTCGTCGCGCGCCAAGACGACGGCCGACGTGACGGCCGGGTGCTGCGCGAGCACCGCCTCTATCTCGCCCAACTCGACGCGGAAGCCCCTGACCTTCACCTGATGGTCGGCGCGTCCCAAGAACTCGACGTTGCCGTCGGGCAGATGACGCGCGAGGTCGCCGGTGCGGTACATGCGCGCGCCGGGCTCGGTCGCGAACGGGTCGGGGACGAACCGCTCGGCCGTCAGGGCGGGCCGCCCGTAGTAGCCGCGCGCGAGCCCGTCGCCTCCGATGTAGAGCTCGCCCGCGACGCCGATGGGGACGGGCTGCGTGTAGGGGTCGAGGACGTAGAGTGTCGTGTTGTCGATGGGGCGTCCGAGCGGCACGCGCGCGCCGCCCGACTCCAGACGGTGAACCGCCGACCAGACGGTCGTCTCCGTCGGGCCGTACATATTCCACGCGACGGCGCAGCGCCTGACCAGCTCGTTCGCGAGTTCGAGCGGGAGGGCCTCGCCGCCGCACAGCGCCTTCAACTCGCGCCGGCCCGGCCAGCCCGCGTCAACGAGCATTCGCCACGTCGCGGGCGTCGCCTGCATGACGGTCGCGCCCGACTCGTCGAGCAGTCGCGCGAGTCGTTCGCCGTCCGACGCCTCTTCGCGCGAGGCGACGCGGACGCGCGCGCCGACCGTGAGCGGCAGGAAGAGTTCGAGGCCCGCGATGTCGAAGGAGAGCGTCGTGACGGCGACGAGCACGTCGTCGGCGGCGAGGCCGGGGAGGCGCGACATCGAGGAGAGGAAGTTGACGAGCGCGCGGTGCGTTATCTGCACGCCTTTCGGTCTGCCCGTCGAGCCCGACGTGTAGATGACGTAGGCCAGATTGTCGGGCACGGCCGCGCACTCAAGCGGCTCGTCGCTCTCGCGGTCGATGACGGGCGAGTCGGCGTCGAGGAGCACGACGCGCGCCGCGTGTGCGGGCCGCGCCGCGGCGAGCGACGACTCGGTGATGAGGACGGGCGTCCGCGCGTCGGCGAGTACGTAGGCGAGGCGCTCGGCCGGGTGGTTCGGGTCTAGGGGCACGTAGGCCGCGCCCGCCTTCAGGACGGCGAGCAGCGCCGCGACCATCCCGGCCGAGCGCCCGACGCAGACGCCGACCGTCGTCTCCGGCCCGACGCCGAGTCGCCTCAAGTGGCGCGCCAGACGGTTCGCCCTGCGGTTCAACTCCGCGTAAGTCAGAGCGTCGCCCGCGTATTCGACGGCCGCCGAGTCGGGCGTGCGCGCGGCCTGCGCCTCGAAGAGTTGGTGCGCGAGACGGTCGCGCGGGTAGTCGGCCGCCGTGTCGTTCCAAGTGACGAGCAGGCGCTCGCGCTCGTCCGCCGCGAGGAGCGGGAGCGAGGCGAGGGGCGTGTCGGGGTCGGCCGCGGCCGCGCCGACGAGCCGTCGGAAGTGCGAGGCGAGGCGCTCGATCGTGCCGTCGTCGAAGAGGTCTGTGTTGTACTCGATGGTGCAGGACACGCCGCCTTCCTGCTCCGAGAAGTAGAGCGTGAGGTCGAACATCGCGCTCTCGCGGTCGACCTGCATCTGCGTGAAGGTGAGCGACGAGAGCCCGTGCGACGAGTGCGGCACGTTTTGCAGCGCGAGCATCGTCTGGAAGAACGGCGGGCGGCTCAGGTCGCGCTCGGGCTGGAGCACTTCGACCAGCTGCTCGAAAGGCACGTCCTGATGCGTGTAGGCGCCGAGCGCCACTTCGCGCACGCGGCCGAGCAGTTGGCGGAACGTCATCTCGCCCGAGAGGCGCGTCCGCATGACGAGCGTGTTGGCGAAGAATCCGACGAGCCCTTCGAGCTCGCTGCGGTTGCGGCCGGCGATGGGCGTCCCCGTCGTGATGTCGGTCTGCCCCGTGTAGCGGTAGAGCAAGGTCTGGTAGGCCGCGAGCAGCGCCATGAAAAGCGTCGTGCCCTCCTCGCGGTTGAGTGCTTCGAGCGCCTCGAACGAGTCGCCGCCGACGTTGAAGGTCTTCAACGCGCCGCGGAAGGTCTGCTCGGCCGGGCGCGGGCCGCGCGTCGGCAGGTTGAGCGGGCCGGGCGGGTCGGCCAACTGCCCGCGCCAGTAGTCGAGCTGTGCCGCGAGCGCCTCGCCCGCGAGCGCCTCGCGCTGCCAGACGGCGAAGTCGGCGTACTGCACGGGAAGCTCGGTGAGCGGCGAAGTCTTGCCCGACGTGTAGGCGTCGTAGAGGGTTTCGAGCTCGCGGTAGAGGACGCCGATTGACCACGCGTCGGCGACGATGTGGTGCACCGTCAGCATCAAGACGTGATCCTCCTCGTGCATCCGCAGGAGCGCGACCCTCATGAGCGGCGCCGCGCCGAGGTCGAACGGCTCGCGCGCCTCTTCGAGTGCGCGGCGGCGCACCTCCGACTCGCGCTCGGCCTCGGGCAGCTCGTCGAGCTCGACCTTACGCAGCGCGAGGCGCGGCTCGGGCGAGATGACCTGCACGGGCTGGCCGTCGTCCGAGACGGCGAAAGACGTGCGCAGGATTTCGTGGCGGCGGACGATCTCGGTGAGGCTCTGCTCAAGCGCCTCGACGTTGAGCGGGCCGCCGAGCCGCAGCACGCTTGAGATGTTGTAGACGGCGCTCTGTGACTCCCACGGGTCGAAGAACCACATGCGCTGCTGCGCGAACGAGAGCGGGAGCATCGCGCCGCGCGGCGCGTGCGGAATCGACGCGGCCGCCTGCGCTGGCGCGCCCGACTCGTCGCCCGCGGCGTCGGCCGCGAGCAGCCGGGCGAGGCCCGCGACGGTCGGGCGCTCGAAGAACCTGTCGAGCGGGAGCGTCACGTCGAACTCGTCGCGGATGCGCGAGATGAGCTGCGTCGCCAAAAGCGAGTGGCCGCCGAGGTCGAAGAAGTCGTCGTGAATGCCTATCTGCTCGAAGCCGAGGAACTGCCGCCAGACTTCGACCAGACGCCCCTCGACCTCGTCGCCCGGCGGGACGTAGGCGACGAGCAGGTCGGGCCGTCGGTGGAGCGAACCCGCCTGCTCCGCCTCCGCGTGACCCGCGGCGGCGAGCGCGGGCGGCCCCTCCGCCATCCTCGACGCGAGGTCGAGCGGCGAGACGACGACCTGCTCAAGCCCCGACGAGAGCACGCGGCGCAGAGCCTCTTCCGCCTCCGCCGATTCGACGGCCACCTCGCCGGGCAGGAGTTCCGACGCGGACGCGGCCGACTCTTTCTCAGCCTCGTCTTGGCCCGAAGGCTGGCAGCCGTCCCACGCGACGTTCAGCCACGGCGTCGCGCCCGGGCGGTTCCGCGAAGAGGCGGCGGCCTCCATGAAGTGCGCGGCGGCCGAGTAGGTCGCCAAGCCCGGCGCGCCGAGCGTGGCGGCGATGGAGGATTGAAGGAGGCAGAAGTCGAGCCGGCGGCCGGAGAGGACTTCGCCGAGAGCGTGCAGCCCGTCGAGGCTCGCGCGGAAGTACGTCTCGGCCTCTTCGGCGCTCGTCTGCTGGATGCTTTTGACGGGCGCGGCGTCAGGCTGCGCCGTGTAGATGACGCCGTGCACCTCGCCGCAAGTCTCCTCGACACGACCGAGCGCCTCGTCCAACGCGCGCCGGTCGCTCGCGTCCGCGGCGACCGTGATGAACTCCGCGCCCGACTCGTCAAGCTCGCGCAAGGTTGCGATGAGTTGACTCAGACGCTCGCCCGCGTCCCCGTCCGCGAGACGACTCTCCCACTCGCCGCGCGGCGGGAGTTCCGGCGGGACGACGAACGCCAGACGCGCTTTCAACTCCCCGGCGAGATACTTCGCCAGCCAAACCTCGCGGCGGCCCGTGTCGCCCGCGAAGAGGTAGGTGCCGCCCTCGCGCAGACGCGCGCGCCCGGCGTCGGCCGCGCGCCGCGGGACGGGCTCGAAGACCTGCGTCCAGCGGCGTTCGCCGCGGTAGGCGACGACCGTCTCCGCCGGCTCGGCCGACAGCTCGGCCGTCAGTTGTTCGACGAGTCTCTCCTCGGCGCGTCCGTCCGCGATGACATCAATGCTGACGCACGAGAGGTTCAAGTACTCCTGCGCGATGGCCTTGCAGAGTCCGAGCGGCAGCGCCTTCTCGGCGACGCGCGGCTCGTCGCCCGTCACCTGTTGCAGTCCGCTTGAGACGACGAAGAGGCGCGCGCCGTCGCCCGTCTGCCTTCGGCCGAGCGCCTGCGCCAGCGCGAGCAGAGTGTGGAAGCCGCGCCCGCGCGACTCGCGCCGCGCCGACTCGTCCGACGACCTCTCGGCCTCGTCCCCCGACCCGCCGCGCGGCGCGAGCGACCAGAGGTGCAGGACGCGCGAGACTTCGGGCTGCGCGCCTTCGAGCGCCGCGAATAGCGAGTCGAAATCTTCGGCGCTACCGGGAAGGACTGTGTAGGCGTCCTCGCCCGCGCGCCCGAAACGCCCGCCCGCGCTGACGGTCGTGACGTGTTGATTCTCGCGGCGCAGGCGCGCGGCGAGTCGTTCGCCCAAGCCCGCCTCGTCGAGCAGCACGAGCCAGTGACGCCGCTCCGCGCTCAGCTCGCCGGGCGCGGGCGCGACCGACTGTTTCCACAAAGGCGCGTAGAGCCATTCCGAAACGTCCGTCTTGCGGCGCGCGGCCGACGCCGCCTCGGCGTACTCGGCCGCGTGCGTCAGCGGCTCGACCCAGTACCGCTGGCGCTCGAACGGGTAAGTCGGAAGCTCCACGCGGCGGCGTCGCTCGTGCGCGTAGAAGCCCTCCCAGTCCGGCTCTTGGCCGGCGAGCCACAGGCGGCCGAGGTTCGAGAGGATGAAGGCCCCGTCGGGCTGCGCGTCCTGCGCGTGCGGCAGCGAGTAGAGCACGACCTGCGTCGGCGTCTTCCGCGGGTGGCGCGCGGCGAGCGTCCCCAACACGCGCCCCGGCCCGACCTCGACGAGCGCCGCGTGCGGGTCTTGCATGACTTCGCCGAGCCCGTCGGCGAAGCGCACGGTCTCGCGCATGTGACGCGCCCAGTAGGCCGGGTCGGTCGCCTCGCCCGCGCTGATGAGTTTGCCCGTGACGTTCGAGGCGTAAGGGATTTCGGGCGCGCGCAGACGGACGCGCGCGACGCGCTCGGCGAAGGCGCGCAGCACGGGCTCGACCATCCGCGAGTGGAAGGCGTGCGACGTGTGAAGCCGCCGTCCCTCGACGCCGCGCTCGCGCAAAAGATTCTCAAACTCCGCGACCGCCTCCGCGCGCCCCCCGACGACGCACAGCGAAGGGCCGTTGACGGCGGCGAGCGAAAGCCCGTCCGGCATGAGCGGCGCGACCTGCTCCTCCGCGAGCGGAACCGAGAGCATCGCGCCGCCCGGCAACTGCTGCATCAGCCGCGCACGCTCAGAGACGAGCGCGAGCGCGTCCTCCAGCGAGAAGACGCCGGCCAGACACGCCGCCACGTACTCGCCGAGGCTGTGCCCGATCATCAGGCGCGGCGTGACGCCCCACTCCATCCAGAGTCGCGCCAGCGCGTACTCGACGGCGAACAAGGCGGGCTGCGTGACGAGCGTCTGGTTCAAACGCTCGGCGGCCTCGCCCGACGTTTCGCCCTCGGCGAAGACGAGCGCCTTTAAGTCGAGCCCGGAGTGCGCGCGCAGGATTTCGGCCGCGCGGTCGAACTCGCGCGCGAACGTCGGCTCGTCGCGGTAGAGCCCGGCGGCCATGCCCGGATACTGCGCGCCCTGCCCGGGGAACATGAAGACGACGGGCCGCTCGCGCGCGTCCTCGACCGAAGTCAGCAGGCGCGCGGCGTCGAGCGTTTCGAGCGCGCCCGCGGCGTCCTCCGTGTCCTTGCAGACGAGCAGACGCCGGTGGCCGAACGCGCGGCGGCCGACCTGAAGCGTGTAGGCCACGTCGGCGAGCGGCTGCTCCGGGTGGCTCTTCAGGTGCGCGAGGAGGTTCTTCGTCATCCTCTCAAGGGCCGTGCCGGTCTTGGCCGAGAGCATGAGCATCTGCCACGGGCGCGACGGTGAAGACGGCTCGACCTCCGGCGCTTCCTCGACGACGGCGTGGGCGTTGACGCCGCCCATCGCGAACGAGCTGACGCCCGCGCGCCGCGGCCCGCCGTTCGACTTCCACTCCGAGAGTTTGTCGTTGACGTAGAAGGGGCTGTTCTCGAAATCGATGCGCGGGTTGGGCGTCTCGAAGTTGAGGCTCGGCGGAATCTGACGGTGCTTGAGCGCGAGCACGGTCTTGATGAGGCTGGCGACGCCGGCCGCCGCGTCCAAGTGCCCGATGTTGGTCTTGACCGAGCCGAGCGCGCAGAAGTTCTTACGCTCCGTCCCGGAGCGGAAGACCTCCGTGAGCGCCGCGACCTCGACCGGGTCGCCGAGCGGCGTGCCCGTCCCGTGCGTCTCGACGTAAGTGACCGTCTCCGGCTCGACGCCCGCGAGCGCCTGCGCCACGCCGACGACTTCGAGCTGACCCTCGATGCTCGGGGCCGTGTAGCCGATCTTCAGAGAGCCGTCGTTGTTGAGCGACGTCCCCTTGATGACGGCGTGTATCTGGTCGCCGTCGGCCAACGCGTCGGCCAGACGCTTGAGGACGACGACGCCGACGCCGTTGCCGTTGACCGTCCCCGACGCCTTCGCGTCGAAGGCGCGGCAGTGTCCGTCCGGCGAGATGACGCCTTCCTGAATGCCGCCGCCGACGCGGTGCGGGACGGAGACGGTGACGCCGCCGGCGAGCGCCATGTCGCATTGGTAACTCATGAGGCTCTGCGCCGCGAGGCAGACGGCGACGAGCGAGGTCGAGCAGGCCGTCTGCACCGTCACGCTCGGCCCGCGCAGGTTCATCTTGTAGGCGGCCAGCGAGCAGAGGAAGTCCTTGTCGTTCCAGATGCGGATTTGCAGCGCGCCCGCGGCCGCGACGATGTCGCGGTTCTGGAGCAGGTTGTGCGCGAGGTATTTACTCATGTGCATACCGCCGTAAATACCGACCGCGCCCGCGTATGAATCGGTGTTGTAGCCCGCGTTCTCCAGAGCCTCCCACGCGCATTCGAGGAAGAGGCGGTGCTGCGGATCCATGATCTCGGCCTCGCGCGGCGAGAAGCCGAAGAAGTTGGCGTCGAAGAGCTCGATGTCGTCGAGCACGCCGTTGGCCCTGACGTAGTTGGGCGAGTTGAACACCTCGGGCGGGACTCCGGCCGCGGCCAGCTCCTCGTCCGTGAAGAAGGTGATGCACTCGACGCCGTCGCGCAGCCTCTCCCAGAACTCCCCGACGCTGCGCGCGCCGGGGAAGCGTCCGGCCATGCCGACGACGGCGATGCCGCGTGCGTCCTCGCTGTGCGCCCCTGTGCTCATTTCACTCATGGCTACTGTTGGCGGCGTCGCGTCCCGCGCGCCGCTTAATCAGGCTTGCTCACTCTTACTCGCGCCCGCTTACTTGCGCTTGCCCCGCATGAACTTCTTCGCGCGCTCGCGGTTGATGGCCGCCTGCGCGTCGACGGCCTCGGTCTGCTGCGAGGCGCGCTCGCGCGCGCGGCCGAGGGCGACGCTCTCGTCGGCCTCCCCGGCGAGGTGTCGGGCGAGCGCGCCGACCGTCGCGTTGCGGAAGATTTTGACGATGGAGAGCTCGCGCCCGAAGGCCTCCTGCACGCGCGCGTGCATCTTGACGAGCGAGAGCGAGTTGCCGCCGAGGTCGAAGAAGTTGTCGTTCGTGCCGACGCGCTCGACGCCCAGAACCTCCTGCCAAATCTCCGAGACGACGCGCTCGGCCTCCGTGCGCGGGGCCTCGTACGCCGACTCGCGCTCCGCCCCCGCCGCCTCGGGCGCGGGCAGAGCCTTGCGGTCGACCTTGCCGTTGGGCGTCAAGGGCAAGGCGTCGAGCGTGACGAAGGCGGCGGGCATCATGTAGTCGGGCAGGCGCGTCTTGAGGTGGCGGCGCAACTCGCCGACGGCGAGCGGCGCGACCGCTTCGGCCGACGCGCGCGCGTGGCCGTTCGGCGAGGGGCGGCGGGCGTAGAGCGTGTAGACGTAAGCCTCGCCCTCCGTGACGACGGTCGTCTTTTCGACGGCGACCGTGAAGCCGTGGCCTTCGAGTTTGCGGTGAATAGCTTCGAGCGCCTCGCCGGTGTCGACCTCGATGACGACCTGCTTGATCTTGTCCCAGTCCTCGTCGTCGATGCCGTTGACGACGTCGAGCTCGCCGCCCTCCACGTCGACCTTGAGGAGGTCGATGCGCTCCACGCCCTGCTCGCGGATGACGCGCGAGAGCGTCGTCAGCCGGCAGCGGTAAGACTCGCTGCGCATGACCTCGCGAAGCGTCTCCTCGAACTCGTCCTGCGGGAGCGCCGCGCCGCCCGCCGGGCCGTGACGTTCGAGCCAGCTGGCGACGATGGTTTTTGTCGTCGCCACGTCGTCGGCGGCGTAGGCCGTGCGGCCCGAGAGCCCGGAGGCTTCGGGGTAGAAGGTGAACTCGGCCACGTCGGGCTTGTCGGCGAGGCCGAGCTCGAAGAGGCGCACGTCGAGGCCGTAGAGTTGCGCGTTCGTGCGCAGGAGGTCGAAGGTCGGCGGTATCGGCTCGAAGGCGTAGACGGTCGGGTTCTTGCACGCCTGATTGACGAAGAGCGTGAAGAGTCCGATGTTCGCGCCCACGTCGAAGACGCAGTCGCCGTCGCCGAACGTGATGCCGTGGCGCGCGTAGACGCGCTCCTCGAAAATCTCGCGGTAGATGGCCCCCGTCTGCGGGCTGCTGTGGTGCGCGACGACCATCCCGTTCGGCAGGCGGAAGCGCGGGCGCTCGCCGAGCAGACTCTCCTCGCCCGCCACGGGTCGGAGCACAGGCGCGACGCCCGCGCCCGCGGCCGGCACGAGGTAGGCGACCAGACGCTCGTCGCCCGAAGCGTCGGGGCGCGCGACGACGACGGCCTCGCCGACCGAAGGGTGCTCGCCCAGAGCCTTCTCGATTTCGCCGAGCTCGACGCGGTGGCCGCGGATCTTCACCTGATGGTCGTTGCGGCCGAGGAACTCCAAGCGGCCGTCCGGGAGGTGGCGCGCGAGGTCGCCCGTGCGGTAGAGGCGTCCGCCGGCGCGCGGGCCGTAAACGTCGGGCACGAACCTCTCGGCCGTCAGCGCCGGTCGCTTGAGGTAGCCGGGCACGACGCCTTCGCCGCCGATGTAGAGTTCGCCGACGACGCCCGGCGGCGCGGGCCGCAGCGACGAGTCGAGGACGTAGACCTCGGTGTTGGCGACGGGCCTCCCGATGGAGACGCCCTCGTCGTCGGCGGCGAGCGCGTGCGTCGTCGACCAGACGGTCGTCTCGGTCGGGCCGTACATATTGACGACTTCGCCGCCGACCAGACCGCGCAGACTCGCGGCGAGGTCTGGCGCGAGCGCCTCGCCGCCGACGAGGAGTTTTCGGAGTGAGCCGAGGGCTTCACTGCCGCCCGCGCTCATCAGAATCATGCGCGCCGCCGAGGGCGTGCATTGGAGGTGGGTGACGCCGTGGCGCGCGACCTGCGCGGCGGCGGAGTAGTCGGCCGCGGTTTCGGCCCGTCGCAGGCGGTTGCTCAAGTCCTTCAGCTCGCGCAGGTAGCGCAGGCCCGACATGACCGCTTCGGCCTCGACGCCGAAGTCGATGAGGCACGCGACCTCGTTGACGCCGATGCGCTTGAGACGGTTGACCATTCGCAGGCAGCTCGCGGGCGTGCCCAGAAGCCCGCTCGTCTCGAAGTAGCGGTCGAAGCTTCTCTGCAAAAAGTCTTCGAGCATTCCCGGCTCAAGGCTCTCGACCTCCACGTCGAAGCCGAGTCCGCGCGCGAGGTTGCGCGCGAGGCTGACCGACTGCATGAGGTACTGGCAGAACGGGCCGCGCACGGTCTCGCGCACGGCGTCCAAGTCTCTCCCGACGAACGAGTGGAGCATCAACACGACGCGCCCCGCTTCGGGGTCGTGACCGGCCTCGCGCCGCGCCTCGCGGTAGGCCGCGATCTTCTCGGCCAAGTCTTCGACCGTCTGCCCGAGCAGGTGCGTGAGCACGCCCGCGCCGACGCGCCCGGCCGAGCGGAACGTCTCGACGCTCCCGGCCGCCGTCACCCAGACGGGCAACTCCGCCTGCACCGGGCGCGGGAGCGTCCTTATCTCGACCTCCTCGCCCGCGCCGCCGCGCAGCGTGACCGACTCGCCGCGCCAGAGGCGGCGCACCGTCTCTATCTGCTCGTACATGAGCGCCTGACGGGTGGCGTAGTTGTCGGGCGCGAGCGCGAAGTCGTTCGAGTGCCAGCCCGAGGCGAAGGAGAGTCCGACGCGCCCGCCCGAGAGGTTGTCAACAACCGCCCACTCCTCCGCGACGCGCACCGGGTGATGAAGCGGCAGCACGACGCTCCCGGCGCGAATCTGCAAACGCTCGGTGAGCACGGCGAGCGCCGCGCCCGCGACCGAAGGGTTCGGGTAGAGGCCGCCGAAGGAGTGGAAGTGACGCTCGGGCGTCCAGACGGCCGTGAAGCCGTGACGGTCGGCGAACTTCGCGCCCTCGATGAGCAGGCGGTACTTGTCGCGCTCGTCCGCCTCCTCGCTGCTGGCGAAGTAGAAGAGGCTGAAGTCCATCGCGCCTTCGGCGACTTCCGAGGCGGCCTCGGCCTGCGCGAGCGCGCGCTGCTGGTCGGGTTGGACGACGACCTTGAAGCCGCGCGCCAGCGTCCAGAAGAGTTCGAGCACCGAGATGTCGAAGGAGATGCTGGTGAGGGCCAGCCACACGCCGCGCTCGCGCGCGCCGACGCGCTCGTCCATCGCGGCGAAGAAGTTGACGACGTTGCGGTGGCTGACCATGACGCCCTTCGGGCGGCCGGTCGAGCCCGACGTGTAGATGACGTAGGCGAGGTTGTCGGCCGTCACGCCGGCCGCCGGGCTGGCGTCGGAAGCGCCGCCGCCGACGTGCCGCGCGGAGTCGTCGTCCGCGTCGACGAGGACGACGCGCGCCGCGTGCGGCGGCAACTCGTCGGCCAGAAGCTCCTGCGTGACGACGACGCGCGCGCCCGAATCTTCGAGCATGAACGAGAGGCGCTCGCGCGGGTACGCGGGGTCGAGCGGGACGTAGGCCGCGCCCGCCTTCAGCACCGCGAGAAGCGCGACGACCATCTCGGCCGAGCGCTCGACGTAGACGGCGACGAGTGCGCCCGGCCCCGCGCCCTCGGCGCGCAGGCGCGCGGCGAGGCGGTTCGCGCGCCGGTTCAGCTCGCCGTACGTCACCTCGGTCTCTTCAAAGGCGAGCGCGACCTCATCGCGTTGCGC
>DASQDT010000062.1:0-8322 GCA_035634035.1 Pyrinomonadaceae bacterium
AGCGAGTAGAGGAACTTCTCGTCCACCTTCAGCATCTCGACGAACTCCATCACGCCGCGGTTCGCGATGTTGAGCTCGCCGTCGAAGCGGTAGGCGCGCGGGTCGCTCTCGACGCCGACCTCGCCGATGGTCGAGAGGTCGATGGAGCCGGTCAGCTCGGTGATGTCCTGCGACTTGGGGTCTGAAGGGGCGAAGGTTCCGATGCCGATGCGGTGCTTCTCGGAGAAGAGGATGCGCTGGATTTTGACTTCCTCGTGGCGGCCGCCGTAGGTGTGCTCCAGCGCGTAGCGGCATTGCGGGCAGAGGTCGCCCTCGATGTAGATGCCGTAGTGCTTCTCGACCTCGGCGCGCAGCTCGTGCGGGATGAGGTGCAGCGGCTCCTCGTGCATCGGGCAGTCTTTGATGGCGTAGACCGAGCCCTCTTCGGTGCGCGTCCACTCTTCGAGGCCGCGCTTGAGCATCGTGACGATGGTGGATTTGCCGCCGCCGACGGGGCCCATCAGGAGCAGGATGCGCTTGCGGACTTCGAGGCGCTGGGCGGCCGACTTGAAGTACTCGACGATGCGCGCGATGGGCTCTTCGATGCCGAACAGCTCGGCGGCGAAGAAGTTGTAGCGGTTGACCTCGTCGCGCGTGCCTTCGTTGAGCTTGTCGACGCCGCGCGAGTGGATCATGTCGTTGATGCGGGCGTGGGAGAGTTGGGCGAGGCGGGGGTTTTGCAGGACGAGCTCGAAGTAGTCCCGAAAAGTGCCCTCCCACTTGAGCGCCTCGGTCTCGCGGCGGAGGCTTTCGAGCCGCTCGCTGATGTTGAACTTGCTGCCATCCTTCTCTTCGTGCATAGCCTCGTCTTTAAACCTCGTAAGCGTCGGCTCCGCGCTCGTCGGACGGCGTGGGGAAAGTCACGCCCTACTGCGACCTCTTTCCGACCCCTTGCCGGAATTTATTTTCAACGCGGGAGTGCAAAGAATGGGATGGGTGCTTGCTTCGCGGGAGGCAAACATCTTCCTACTTCGCGCCCCCTACTGTTGGGCCAAGTATAGCACACGCCCTGAGGCGGCCCGTCAACTCTTATTTTCCCCGCCCGAGACGACGACCCGCGGGCGCAGGACTCCCGCCGTCGCGTCGTACGCGCCGACGGCGAGCAGCTCCCCGCCGGCGTCGAGCATCGAGACGTGCGCGCCGTCGGCCCAAGAAGAGTCGGCGTCGCGCGGCGTGACGGCCGCGCCGTGACGCGCCGACTCCGCCTCACGTGCGCTTAGATGCGCCGAAGGCAGACGCGAGAGCGCCGCTTTCATCGTGACGAGAATTTCGGAGACGCGGCCCTCGTCGGCGAGCGCCTGCAGGCGTTCGAGCGTGACCGACCGCTCTAGGCCGAAGTCGCCCGCGCGCGTCCGCCGGAGCGCGGCCAGATGCGCGCCCGTGCCGAGGAGTTCGCCGAGACTTTCGGCGAGCGCCCGGACGTAGGTGCCGGCCGAGCAGACGACGCGCGCGCGCAGGTCGCACGTGCCGTCCTCGTTGCGGCGCAGCCAGAATAATTCGCCGGGCGCTACCTCGAACTCGCTCACGCGGACGCGCACGCTTTTGCGCTCGACCGTCTCGCCGCGCCGCGCCAACTCGTAGAGGCGCTTGCCCTCGACCTTCTTGGCCGAGTACATCGGCGGCGTCTGCTCGATCTCGCCGCGCAGACGCGCGAGCGCGGCCTCGTACTCCGATTCGTCGAGAGTCATCAAGTCGGAGGGGGCCGGCGCGCCGGGCGGGGCGGGGAGCGGCGTGCCCGTCAGGTCTCCGGTGTCGGTCGCGTGGCCGAGCCTGACGACGGCCACGTACTCCTTCTCCGCGCCGGCGAGGAACTGCGCGAGGCGGGTGGCGCGGCCGACGAGCAGCACCAGCACGCCGGTCGCGAAGGGGTCGAGCGTGCCGGTGTGGCCGACGCGCTTCTCGCGCAGGGCGCGCCGCGCGCGCGCCACCACGTCGTGCGACGTGAGCCCGGCCGGCTTGTCGACGATGAGCAGGCCGTCCATGAGATTTGCCGTTAGCTTCTTGCTCCGCGTTTTAAATTTCAGGGCCGCCGGGGTTAATCTTAAATCCGTCATGCCGTTCGGACGAAGCCGAAAGCGAAGACCCGTGAAGCGCGGCGCGGAGGGCGAGGGCGAAAAGCCGCGGCGGCCCCTCGACCCGGAGAAGGCGCGCGAGCGCACGTTGCAGCGGGCCGTGAAGCTTCTGGCCGCCAAGCCGCGCTCGGTCGAGGAGCTGCGCGAGCGCCTGCTTGAGAAGGAGTGGACGGACGAGGCGGCCGTCGAGCACGCGCTGGCGAAGCTCAAGGAGTACGGCTACTTGGACGACGCGCGCTTCGCCTTCGGCTTCGCCTCCTACCGCGTCCGCCAGAAGCCGGTCGGCCGCCAGCGGCTCGCGCGCGACTTGCAGATGAAGAAGGTCTCGCGCGAGACGGCCGGCGAGGCGCTCGACTTGGTCTACGAGGAGACGCCCGAAGAACAGCTCATCGAGCGCGCCATCGAGAAGCGCGTCCGCCTGCGCGGGCGGCCCGCCACCCGCCAAGAGACCAAAAGCCTCTACGACTATCTGCTGCGCCTCGGCTTCCCCTACGACCTCATCATCCGCAAGGTGCGCGAGGCCGCGTCGTCAGACCCCGACGAGGAAGAGTCGGACGAATAGGCCGGCGGAAATCAGTCCTGAAGAAATTTCCCGCTGAAGAGTTTCTGCCCGGCGAGGCTCGTGTGGAAGGCGTAGGCGGCGAGCGTCGCCGAGACGACGAGCGCCGCGATGAAGTCGCCCACGTACCACGCGGAGAAGTCTGTCGTGACGGGGTAGAAGATCGCGATGTGCGTGAAGAACATCGACGAGACCATCGCCAGAAGCCCGTAGCGGTAGAGCGGCACGACGATGAGCACGCCGCCGAGCGCCGTCGCCAGCAGGCGCGCGGGCGTCTCCGGCTCGGGCGGGTTGTTGAGGACGAGCGCGACCGTCACGAACAGCCAGAGCGCGGCGAGGGCCACGCGCTCGCGCCGCAGGACGTTGAAGAAGAGCAGCAGCAAAAAGAGGAAGATGAACGAGAGGAAGAGCGCGGCCGTGAGCTGCCACGCCAGACTCGTCGTGAAGTAGCTGAGGCCGCCGAGCATCTGGCCGTCGACGTTCAGGGGCGTGCCCGGCGCGCCGCCGAACCAAGCCGGGGCGGCGCGCGTCAGGTAGTGCGCGAACATGAGGCCCGCGCCGAAGACCGCGCCGATGAGGATGTCGCGGCCGACGAGCGGGTCGGAGAAGTCGCCGCCGACCAGTCGCGTCCAAGAGATGATGCGGTGCGGCCAGCGCCGCCGGACGAAGGGCTCAAGCGCGACGTAGAGCACCCACAGGAAGCTCGCGCCGAAGAGGCTCGCTTGGACGTACCAGACGAAAGTCTTGAACTCCTCGCCGAGCGCGCCGACGTGGTGCGCGTCGAAGAGCCAGACGGCCATGTGCGCCGCGAAGAGAAAGACGGCGAGGCGGAACGCGCCGCGACGGTCGCCGCGCCCCGAGCGCAGGTTGCGCAGGGCGAGGAGCGCGCCGCCGACGAGCGTCAGCAGAAAGACCACGATGACGACGACGCCGAACGCGCGCCGCGCCGCGCCGAGCGCCGGCTCGTCCTGCCGCGCCGCCATGTCCCACGGGTAGATGACCTCGAAGTAGATGGGGCGTCCGCGGTAGGCGGCGGCCTCGACGCGGGCCGGGTAGTCGGCCGGCGCGTCGTCGGAGCGCGCCCACGCCCCGCGCGCGTCCGACTCGTGGAGCGGAATCCACTCCGGCGCGGTCTCGCGGAAGTGCGCGGGGTCAAGCCCGGCGGCCGCGAACAGGCGCGGCCAGTCGGGCGCGGTCGCTTCGGGCGCCGCGTCGAGCCGCTGCGGCGGGACGGCGATGAGGTAGGTCATCCGGCCGGCGGCGTCGGTGAAGAGCGTGACCATGCCGGACTGGTCGTGCGACGGGTGGTCGGGGTCGACGCCGTCGTAGCTCGTGAGGTAGCGCGGGCTCTGCCGATACCAGAAGCGGTAGGGGCCGGGCCGCTCGTTCCTCAGGCGCTCCCAGCGGCGCGGCGAGGAGTCGGTGCGCGCGATGTATTCGAGGTGGTCGAACTTGACGAGCTGTCCGTGCGCGGCGTCGAGCGGCGGGTCGGTGTAGCCGAACTGCCGGACGAGCTCGCGCGCGTGCTCGCGCAAAAACTCGGGCGACTTCTCGGGCGCGGCGACGCGGTAGAGCGTCGCCTGCTTCGAGAGCAGGCACGAGAGCGCGACGAGCACGACGAGCGCGCCGAACCACGCGGCCGCGACCGGCGGGCGGAGCGCGCCCTGCTTCGGCGCGGCCGCGACCATCTCGGGGCTCGGCGTCTCGCCCATCGCGAGCGCGGCGGCCAGAGGGTCGCCGCCCGGAAGCGCGGCCGCGACTTGGAGCGCCGACGACGGACGCTCCTCCGGGTCGCGCGCCAGACAGCGCAGGATGACGCGCTCGACGAGCGGGTCGATCTCTTTGACGATGCTCGAAGGCGAGGTGGGCTCGGTCGTCGCGTCGCCGTGCAGGCGCACGAGCTCCTCGGCCGTCCGCGCCTCGTAGGCGCGCTTGCCCGTGAACAACTCGTAGAGGACGAGGCCGAGCGAGTAGATGTCGCTGCGGACGCTCACCTCGCGTCCGGCGAACTGCTCGGGGGCCATGTAGGCGGGCGTGCCCGCGAAGACCTCGCGACCGCGCACCTCCTCGGCCGCCGCCGCCAGCCCGAAGTCGGTGACGCGCGCGCCCCCCTCGGCGTCGATCATCACGTTCGACGGCTTGAGGTCGCGGTGCAGGACGCCCGTCTTGTGCGCGGCGGCGAGCCCGGCGCAAATCTGTCGCGCGATCTCGGTGGCGCGGTCGGCCGGCGGACGCCCGAAGCGCTTGAGCATCGAGGCCAGCTCTTCGCCGCGGATGTACTCCATCGAGAGGAAGTGCAGGCCCTCGGCCTCGCCGATGTCGTAGACGCGGCAGACGTTCGGGTGCGAAATCTGACGCGCGATGCGCACCTCGCGGTGGAAGCGCGCGAGCGTGGCCGGGTCTGATGAGAGCTGTTCGGGCAGGAACTTGAGCGCGACGGGCTGGCCGAGTTTCAAATCGTCTGCGCGGTAGACCTCGCCCATGCCGCCGCGCCCCAAGAGGCCGGTGATGCGGTAGCGGCCGGCGAGGATGGCGCCGGGTATGAAGCGCGCGTCGTCGATCGAGTTGGGGAAAGAAGAGGTGACGGTCGGGGCGGTCGCGGCCCGCCGCCCGTGCGTGCCGCCGCGGCCGACGACGCGCGGCGACTCTTCGGGCATGAGCCGCGTCGGCTGCACGGAGGCGTCGCCGCCCGCCCCGCACGAAGGGCAAGCGGACGAGCCTTCCGGCACTTCCCCGCTGCACGTCACGCACCGCACCGGCCGCGGATTGTATCACCACGCCGCCCGCGTGTTAGACTTATCTTTTCGCCGCGCGCCGACCTTCTCAATTAAGAGATGTCGCGCGCGGCGCGTGACTGAGGGCCGACGGCCGAACGCCGATTGACGAGTGTTTTTATGATGACCGGAAACGAGATACGCGAGACCTTCCTGAGATACTTCGAGGAGCGCGGGCACAAGCGCCTCCCGTCGAGCCCGCTGCTGCCGGCCAACGACCCGACGTTGATGTTCGCCAACGCCGGCATGAATCAATTCAAGGACGTTTTCCTCGGCCTCGAAGAGCGCGACTACGACCGCGCCGTGACGGCGCAGAAGTGCCTGCGCGCCGGCGGCAAGCACAACGACCTCGACGACGTGGGCGACAACACGCACCAGACGTTCTTCGAGATGCTCGGCAACTTCTCCTTCGGCGACTACTTCAAGCGCGACGCCATCCGCTTCGCGCTCGACCTGCTCACGAACGGCTACGGGATGCCGATCGAGCGCCTGTGGTTTACAGTCCACGAGACGGACGAAGAATCAATCGAGCTGTGGGTCGAGGCGGGCGTCAAGCGCGAGCGCGTGCTGAAATTCGGCGACAAGGACAACTTCTGGCAGATGGCCGACACCGGCCCGTGCGGGCCGAACAGCGAGATTAACTACTACACCGGCCCGCACCCGGAAGACCCCGAGCACAACCGCGCCGAGCACGTCAACGCGGACGGCAGCCCGACCGTCGAGATCTGGAACCTCGTCTTCATGCAGTACGACCGCCAGCCCGACGGCACGCTCGTCCCGCTGCCCAAGCCGTCGGTCGACACGGGCGGCGGCCTTGAGCGCATCACGTCGGTCTTGCAGAATGTCCCGAACAACTACGAGACCGATTTGCTGCGCCCCATCGTCGATTTCACGGCGCGATTGACGGGCCGACCCTACGAGTCGGGCACGCGCGAGGGCTTCGCCACGCGCGTCATCACCGACCACGCGCGCGCGGCGGCCTTCGCCATCGCCGACAACATCCTGCCGGGGAACGAAGGCCGCAACTACGTGTTGCGCAAAATCATGCGCCGCGCGATTTACCACGGCCGCCACGTCCTCGGCTTCGACGGACTCTTCTTCCACAAGGTGACGGACTTCGTCGTCACGCAGTTCGGCGCGGCCTACCCGGAGCTCGAAGCGGCGCGCGAGTTCATCGAGCGCATGGTCAAGCTCGAAGAGGAGCGCTTCGGCTCGACGCTCACGACGGGCCTCCAAAAACTCGACGCGCTCTTCGCGACGATGCCGGAAGGCGAGTTGCCCGACTTCAAAGAACTCGCGCGCCTCTACGACACCTTCGGCACGCCGCGCGACCTCATCCGCGTCGGCCTCGAAGAGCGCGGCTTCCGCGTGGAGGAGGACGAGTACAACGCGCGCTTCGACGCGGCGCTCAAGGAGATTCAGCGCGCGAGCGTCAAGGAGCAGGCGGCGGCGAAGGCGACGCGCAGGCCCGTCTACGCGCGCGTCGCCGAGCGCGTCGGCGCGAGCGAGTTTCGCGGCTACGACGAGACGCGCACCGAGGGCGCGCGCGTCGTCGCTCTCATCAAAGGCGACGAGGAGGTCGAGTCTCTCGACGAAGGCGACGAGGGCGAGGTCGTCCTCGACCGCACGCCCTTCTACGCCGAGTCCGGCGGACAGGTCGGCGACACCGGCGCGCTCACGGGCGACGGCGCGCACGCCGTCGTCAATGACACGCCGACGACGCCCGCCGGCGGCCTCATCGTCCACCGCGTCGCGGTCGAGCGCGGGAGCCTGCGCGTCGGCGACGCGGTGACGGCGGCGGTCGACGTCGAGAAGCGCGACGCGACGCGGCGCAACCACACGGCGACGCACCTCCTGCACGCGGCCTTGCGCGAAGTCTTGGGCACGCACGTCAAGCAGGCCGGCTCGGTTGTCGCGCCGAACTACCTGCGCGTCGACTTCACGCACTACCAGCCTCTGACGCGCGACGAGATAGCCGAGCTTGAGCGCCTCGTCAACTATCACGTCCTCCGGAACGAGTCGGTGCAGACGAACGTGCTCGCGCTCGAAGAGGCGATGCAGTCGGGCGCGGTGGCGCTCTTCGGCGAGAAGTACGCCGAGCGCGTGCGCGTGCTCTCGATTCCCGGCGTCGAGGGCGGCGACTTCTCCAAAGAGCTGTGCGGCGGCACGCACGTCCGCGCCACCGGCGACATCGGGTTGTTTAAGATTACGAGCGACGAGTCGATAGCCTCCGGCACGCGCCGCGTGCGCGCCGTGACGGGCGCGGACGCCTTCACGCGCTTCCAAGAGACCGAGGCCCTCGTTGACCAGCTCTCCTCCGAGCTTCGCGCGACGCGCAACGACATCCCCGCGGCCATCGGGAGGTTGCAGGACGAGTTGAAGCGCGCGCGCCGCGAGGCCGAGGAGCTGCGCCTGAAGCTCGCGATGGGCGGGGGCGCGGGCGCTTCCGGTGGCGGGGCGGAGGCGCGCGAGGTCGCGGGCGGCGTCCGCGTGCTCGCGCGCGAGGCGAGCGACTTGGACGCGGCGGCGCTCCGTCAGTTGTCGGACACCCTGCTCGCGCAGATTAAGTCGGGCGTCGTCGTCTTGGGACGCCGCGCCGACGGCAAGGCTTCGCTCATCGTGCGCACGTCGCAGGACTTGACGAAGCGCGTGCCGGCCGGTCAGGTCATACGCGAGCTCGCGCCCATCATCGGGGGCAAGGGCGGCGGCAAGCCCGACATGGCTGAGGGCGGCGGCCCCGAGCCGCAGAAGCTGGCCGAGGCGCTCGAAGCGAGCTACGCCGTCGTCGAGACTCTGCTCGAACGTCAGGGCGCTGCGGCTTAAGTCGTCGAGCCGCCTTATAAACTGAAGGGCGCGGAGCACTCGCAAATGTGCTCCG
>DASQDT010000063.1:0-19363 GCA_035634035.1 Pyrinomonadaceae bacterium
GACGCCGGGGTAAAAGTAAAATGGCGGGAGGTCGATGAGAGCCGTTCTCATCGACCTCCCGCCTTTCCGCACTTAACTTCCGCCCCTCTACTCTTACCTTTCGCCCTTACTTGCTCGCGGGCTTCGCCTTGGCGTTCGGGATGAGGCCGGAGTCGACGGTCTGGCCGGTGCGCGAGACGACTTGGAAGTGTAGCTCGTCGCCGGCGGCCTCGAAGAGCATGAAAGACATATCCTCGTCGTACGCCTTCTCGGTGAGCCCGGAGTCGTCTTTAACGTCGCCCTTGCGCAGCTTACCGCCCGCGCCCGAGATGAAGTAGTAGACGCCCTTCTGCGGCTTGACGCGCTCGTAGAAGTGCTCGTGGCCGGCCAAGACGACGTTGACGCCGTACTTGACGAAGACCGGCTCGACCACCTCGCGCAGCCCCGTCGACGAGCCGTGCTTGCCGCCCGACGAGTAGGGCGGGTGGTGGAAGAAGGCAATCTTCCAGCGCGAAGTGTCTTTGGCGAGCTGGTCTTCGAGCCACTTGAGCTGGCGCTTGTCCATGTAGTTGCTGTTGAGCGCGTAGAAGGCGACCCCGCCCTTCTCGAAGCGGTAGTACTCCTCGCCGTTCATGTTGAAGAGCTCGTAGAAGCGCTGGTTCGACTCGTCGTGGTTGCCGAGCGCCGCGTAGAACTTGACCTTGTCGTTGAGCAGCGGCTTGTAGACGTTCTCGAACTTCACCTTGAAGTCCTCGGCCTTCTCCCCGCCGTACATGTTGTCGCCGAGCAGGAGGACGAACTCGAACGGGAAGGCCGCGTGGTAGTTGTGCATCACGTCGGCCAGCTCGTGCTGCTTCTCCGTGCCCGTGCCCGTGTCGCCGATGACGGCGAAGCGCAGCGAGTCCTTCTTCGACGGGAGCGTCAGGCTGACGTAGGGCGCGAAGGTGCGCGCGGCGACGGGCGTGCCCTCGGCCGTCTCCGTCGTCTCCGCCGCCTCCGAGGCGACCTGCGTCGGCGCGACGCCGGCGTCCGGCAGCGCGTCCGTCATGAGGTCGACGATGAGCGTGTTCTCGCGGTCGACGAGCAGGAGGTTGCGGCCGACGAAGCGGTACTTGACCTGCTTGGGCAGCTGCGGCAGACGCAGGAGCAGCGTCGGCGGCACCTCAAGCTGCTCCTTGTCGTCCGGGTAGGGGTAGTTGACGCGCATCGGCACGCCCTTCGTCTCGGCCTCCATCACGGCCTTGACGTACTCGCGCCGGTCTTGGCCGCGGAACTCGTCGCGGATGGTCGCGCGGATGAAGGCGGCGGATTCGGGCGTGAAGATGTCGCCGAATTTGGCGCTGGCGCGCGCGTCGCGGACGGCCGCCATGAAGGCCGCCTTGTGACGGTCGATCTGTTCGGGCGTCGCGTCCTTCGGCAGCGGGGTCATCTTATCTTCGACGGCCTCGCGCATATCCGCGTACGCCTTGACGCGCCCCTCGAAGGCCGCGACCAGCTCCTTCTCCTTAGGCGAGAGGACGACTGCGGGCTGCGTCGCCTTCACGGTCTCCTGCGCGGCGAGCTGCGCGGGCACGACGAGCGAGAGCGAGAGCGCGGCGGCGGCCAGCGCGAGGACGAGGCTGCGGGCGACTTTTGTGCTTTTGTTTTTCATCGGATGAGTTTCCTGTTCGTGTTTGGTCGCCGGACATTTTTGCAAACCTGATGCCAGCGCGCGCCGGGCGCGACGCCGTCGCCCCGCCGCTCTTTAGAGGCCGAAGATTCAAAAGGATACGGGCGCGGGGGTCGCGTGGCGGCGTCGCGGCCGGCCGCGGCCGGGCGCACGCTTGCCGGACATTCGAGAGTAAGACCGTTACACAGTCGTGACGCCGGCGGGCCGCGCGGGAGGGCTATGTGCCGCGCGCGTTTTGCGGTAGGCTAGGCGCGCCCCGCCGCGCGCGGCACGCCCCCATGAAGAAGGATGCCGCCCGCACGCTCTACAACCGCATCGGCGACAAGTACGCCGAGAACAAGTCTCTGGGCGTCTCAGACCTGACGGAGCTTCCCTCCGTCATGCGCCTCGCGGGCGACGTGCGCGGGCTCCGGGCGCTCGACGCCGGGTGCGGGCCGGGACGCCACTCCGAGCAACTAATCCGCCGCGGCGCGCGCGTCACGGGGATTGACGTGAGCGACGAGATGGTCGCGCTCGCGCGCCGACGCTGCGGCGGCCGGGGCGAGTTCCGTCGGGCGGACTTCACGCGCGCGCGCTTCGCGGCCGAGTCGTTCGACTTGATCGTCGCGAGCCTGTGTCTGATGTACGCGCGCGACCCGCGCCCCGCATTCCGCAACTTCGCGCGCTGGCTCGCGCCCGAAGGCCGCCTCATCTTTTCGCTCTACCACCCGGTGCGCTTCTTCCTCAAGACGCCCGGCTTCGACTTCTCGAAGAGCCGCAAGGTCTGGATTCATCTGGCGGGCTGCGACGTGACGGTCTGGAACTACTACCACCCGCTCGAAAAATATTTCGAGGCGATGCGCGCCGCCGGACTCGCCCCGGCGCGCGTCGTCGAGCCCGTCCTCAGCCGCCGTCACAAAGGTTGGAGCGAGGACAACTACCTCGTCCCGCGCTCGCTCGTCGTCGAGGCGCGCAAACTCAGATGAGCCTTCCGCCGCCGAACCCCGCGCACCTCCTCCGCGCCGTCGAGGTCGCGCTCGCCGCCGAGCGCGAAGGCAACCTCCCCATCGGCGCGTGCCTCGTGCTCGACGACGAGGTGGTCGCCGAGGCCGGCAACGCCGTCCTCGTCCCCGTCTACCACCCCGGCCGCCACGCCGAGACACGGGCGCTCGCGCGCGTCGAGGCGTCGCTCTGGCCGCGCGCGCGCCGGATGACCTGCTACACGACGCTCGAACCTTGCGTGATGTGCGCCGGCGCGCTCCTGCTGCACGGCGTCGGCCGCGTCGTCTTCGGCGCGACCGACCCCGAGGGCGGCGCGGGCGCGACGCTCCTCGCAAACCTCCCCGCCTACTACTCGAACGGCGCGGGCGCGCCCCTCTGGCTCGGCCCCCTGATGCCCGAACTCTGCGACCCGCTCTACGAGCGCGCGCGCTCGCGCTTCGACTCGCTCCCGTGCGGGCGCGACAACTTCTGACGCGCCCCGGAAAGTTTCGTTGACAGCCCCGCCGACGCTCATTAAGATGTGCCGCGTCCGGCGACGCACTTCATTCCGTCACACGACCCTCGCCCGCAAAAGTCACAAACGAAGAGGAGAGACTATGCCTTCCCCCCTGCTCCGGAAGCTCGCCACACTCGCCAGAGGCTGCGCGCTCTGCCTTCTCGCCCTGACCGCCTTCGCCGCGCCCGCCGTCGCGCAGACGCAGATCACGACCGCCGTCGTGCAGGGCACGGCCGAGGACGAGAACGGCGCGGTCGTCCCCGGCGTCACGGTCGAACTCAAGAACACGGAGACGAACCTGACGCGCACGCTCCAGACCGACGACGCGGGCCGCTTCGTCTTCCTCCAGATCCCGCCCGGCAGCTACACCTTGACGGCCGCCAAACAGGGCTTCGCCACGCTCGTCCAAGAAGCCTTCGAGCTGACGGTCGGCAAAGCCCTGACGCTCCCGCTCAAGATGAAAGTTTCGGGCGTCGCCGAGCAGGTCACGGTCGAGGCCGTCCCGACCATCGACACCGCGCGCACCGAGGCGAGCACCACCCTGAACTCGCGCTCGGTCGAAAACCTCCCCGTCTTGGGCCGCAAGTTTGAAGACCTCTTGACCTTGACGCCCGGCGTCTCCATCGTGCAGGGCCCCGACGGCGACGAGATAACCTTCGCCGGCCAGCGCGGCATCTTCAACAACATCAGCCTCGACGGCGGCGACCACATGAACGGCTTTTTCGGCGAGCAGGCCGGCGGCCAGCGCGCCGCCATCGACGTGCCGCTCGACGCCGTCCAAGAGTTTCAGGTCGTCGCCACCGGCGCGTCGGCCGAGTTCGGGCGGACGGCCGGCGGCGTCGTCAACGTCGTCACCAAGTCGGGCACGAACGAGATTCACGGCTCGCTCTTTCACTTCCAGCGCCTCGAAGCCCTGACGGCCGAAGCCTCCGACGGCACGCCCCTCACGGACTTCCACCGCGAGCAGTTCGGCGGCACGATCGGCGGCCCCATCAGGCGCGACCGCGCCTTCTTCTTCCTCGCCTACGAGCAGATTTTCGAGAACCTGACGCGGCCCGGCCTGAGCGAGCAGATCGGCGACACGGCCTGCCCCGTCGGCTCGCCGACGATCGGCGCGAACGAGTCTCTCATCAACACGAACGCCGACTGCCAGCGCCTCGCGCTGCTCAACTTCTTCCGCGCCACGCGCGACCAAGAAGAGGGCCTGCCCATCCAGCGCCCCATCCGCAACTCCGCCCTGCTCGGCAAGGTCGATTGGGACGTGTCGCAGAACAACAAGCTCGCCGTCTCCTACAACTTCGACTACTCGCGCAACGAGAACCAGACCTTCGACGTGCCCGGCTACGGCAACTCGGCCAACGGCATCGAGGGGCCTTCGAAGATTCAGGGCCTGCGCCTGAACCTCTTCAGCTCGCTGACGCCGACGATGGTCAACGAGGCCCACTTCACCTACGGGCGCGAGAACCGCCCGCGCTCGGCCGTCGAGTCGAACGTCCCCGCCGACACGGCGATGGGCTTCGCCACGACGTTCCGCTTCGGCAACCCCTTCTTCATCCAGCCCAACGTCGATGAACTCTTCTGGCGCACGCAGGTGCGCGACAACCTCTCCATCGTGACGGGCGCGCACACGGTGAAGTTCGGCGGCGAGTGGCTGCACAGCAGCAACTCGCAGGTCTTCCGAGGCTTCTTCTCCGGCCGCTACATCTTCGACTCGGTCGCGGGCTTCCTCCGCTACGCCTCGCCCTCCGCGCCCGGCGGCTTCGGCCCGAGCACCGTCGCCTGCTCCGACGGCTCCTACGTCACCGCGCCCGCCACCTGCCCCGCCGGCACGACGCCGACGGGCGGCCCGCTCCTTCTCTACTTGCAAGGCGCGGGGCGCACGGGCCCGGCGACCGACGCGGCCGGCGCGTCAGACATCAACAACGAGGACTTCGCGCTCTTCGTGCAGGACTCTTGGAAGGTGCGCCCGAACTTCACGCTCAACTACGGGCTGCGTTGGGAGGCGCAGCTCTTCCCCGACCCGGTCGTCCCGCCCGCCGAGACGGCCTACGGGATTTTCCTGAGCGACCCGCGCTTCCCCTCGGACGGCCGCATCCCCAACCAGAAGAAGATGTTTCAGCCGCGCGTCGGCTTCGCGTGGGACATCGGCGGCAACCAGAAGTCAGTCCTGCGCGCCAGCTACGGCATCTACAACGCGCGCCAGAATATGCTCACGCAGGTCGGCTCGATCACGACGAACGGCGTGCAGCAGCAGACCATCTTCCTCAACACCCCCATCATCGCCTCGGGCGTCCCCGGCCCCGTCTGGCCGGGTCTCGTCACCCCGACCGCCGGCTCCTGCGCCGTCGGCACGGTCACCAACCCGTTCCCGTGCTTCTCCGGCGTCCGCGTCTTTAGCCGCGACTACGCCAACCCGCGCGTCTACACCGCGAACGTCGCCTTCGAGCAGGAGATAGTCAACTCGCTCTCGCTCTACTTCGACTTCACGCACGCGAAGGGCGTCCACCTGACGCGCTTCCTCGACTACGCGCGCACGGGCGTCTTCGCCCCGTTCCTCGGCGAGACGATGGTCGCCAGCTCGGTCGGCAAATCCCTCTACCGCGGCTTCACCGTCGGGATGCGCAAGCGATTCACGCGCGGCTGGCAGTTCGAGTGGAACTACGTCCTCGCGAAAGACCAAGACGACGACTCGAACGAGCGCGACCCGTTCACCGACCGCGCCTTCGACTTCAACAACCTGCAACTCGACTACGCGCTCTCAGACCGCGACATCCGTCACAAGTTCAACTTCTTCTCCTACGCCGAGCTGCCGTGGGGATTGCAGGGCAACTTCCGCCTGCAGGCGCGCACGGCGCAGCCGATAACGCCGGCCTGCCCCACGGCCCCGCGCTGCCCCAACCGCAACACCCTGCGCAAGGAGAACGAGTTCTTCTCGTTCGACTGGCGCTTGCAGCGCCCGTTCGGCGGCGAGCGCTACCGCCTCATCCCCATCGTCGAGATGTTCAACACCTTCAACAACGCGAACAACATCAACTCGCTCGTCACGCCCGGCCTCTTCAACTTCGACGGCTTCCTGCGTCAGGGCGTCGGCGACCCGCGTCAGGTTCAGCTCGCGCTCAAGTTCGTCTTCTGACGGCCGGGCGCTTTCACAGGGGGAGGGCGCGGAAGAAGCCTTCGAGCTTCCCCGCGTCCAACCTCCCGTCAGTCCGCACGCCGCTGCACACGTCGACGCCGAACGGCCCGACCCGACGCACCGCCTCCGAGACGTTCGACGCGTTTAGGCCCCCCGCCAGAAAGACCGGCACGCCCACGCGCTCGCGCACGCGCAGACTCAAATCCCAGTCGTGCGTCCGCCCCGTCCCGCCCAACTCCTTGACGGCGAGCTTTTGATTGCCCGAGTCGAGCAGCACGGCGTCAACGTGCGGGGCGACGCGCTCGGCCTCCTCGACCGACTCCTCGCCCGCGACGTGTATGACCTGCACGACGCGCACGCCCGGCAGACGCTCGCGCAACTTCTCGTGAGCGCCCGGCTCGACGCGGTCGCACAGTTGCAGGGTGTTGGCGCGCGTCCGACGCTGCTGCTCGACGATTGAGTCCACGTCCTGCCGGCACGTCAGCAGAAAAGTGGCGACGGCCGGCGGCACGCGCGCGACGATCTCCGCTATCAACTCCTCCGCGATGACGCCCGGCCCGCTCGGCATCTCCGAGACGAACCCGAGCGCCGACGCGCCCGCCCGGACGGCCGCCCGGGCCTCCTCGGCGCTCCCGATGCAGCAGATTTTGACCCTCGGCCTCGAACTCCTCTCCAACTCCTCAGCGCCTCCTCCGCGCGCTTGATTATAGTCGTTTTTCCCGCCAAAAAGCGCCGTTTATCGCCCCGTCAACGTGTTTCGCGGACGCAACACGGGCGCCCTTTTTGTCGTATAATGGACGCGCCCTCGCACGTCAGTTTTCGTCAACCGAAGTCACGGGTTCAGAGTCCCACGGGGGACGCCTTACGAGGGGGATTTCGATGACAGCCGCGACCGCCGCAGACCTCCGCGCGCAGCTCTCCGACCTGCGCGACCGATTAGAGACGACCATCAACGACGCGCCCGAGGAGGCGCACCTCCGACGGCTCCTGCGCGAAGTCGACACGGCGCTCGGCCGCATCGGGACGCCCGCTTACGGCGTCTGCGAGGAGTGCCACGACGAGATAGGGCGCGAGCAGATAGCCTCCGACCCGCTCGCCCGCTACTGCCTCGGCTGCCTGACGCCGAAGGAGCTGACGGCGCTCGAACGCGACCTCGGCCGCACGCGCGAGCTGCAAGGCGGGCTTCTGCCGCGACTCGATTTGCGCGCGTCGGGCTGGGCCTTCGAGTACCACTACGAGCCGGCCGGCGCGGTCGGCGGAGACTTCTGCGACCTCATCCCGCTTGAGACGGGCGACACGCTCTTCCTGCTCGGCGACGTGTCGGGCAAGGGCATCGCCTCGTCCGTCCTGATGGCGCACCTGCGCGCCATCTTCCACAGCCTCTCCGCGCTCAACCTCCCCGCGCCCGAACTCGTCGGGCGCGCCAACCGCGTCTTCTGCGACTTCACGATGTCGGTCTACTTCGCCACGCTCGTCGTCGGCCTCGCGCGCCGCGACGGCCGCGTAGAGCTCGTCAACGCCGGCCACTGCCCGCCGCTCCACTTCCGTCGCGACGGCACGATCGCGAGCGTCGACGCGACGGGGCTGCCCGTCGGGATGTTCCGCGGGGAGCGTTACGAGGCCGTGCGTCTTGAGCTGGCCGAGGGCGACGGACTCTTCCTCTACACGGACGGATTGTCCGAAGCGCGCGACGCCCTCGAATCGGAGTACGGCTGCGAGCGCGTCGCGCGCCTCATCGCGGCCGACTGCGCGCGCGACCCGCGCACGCTCGTCACGCGCTGCCTCGCAGACCTCTCTGACTTCCGCGGCACGCAGACGGAGCGCACGGACGACCTGACCGTCATGGTCATGACGCGCCTGTAGGCCGTATTCGTGTCGCCCCGCCGCCGTGACTTCAGTCGTCGATGAGCTTGCCCTGAAAGATGGGGCGCCCGCCGAGGCTCGTGTAGAAGGCGGCGCCCGCGAGCGCGAGCGCGAAGACCAGCCCGATGATGAACGGGCCGGCGTACCACGCGGAGAAGTCTGTCGTCGCCGGGTAGAAGAGAAAGAGGAAGATGAAGAACTGCGTCGCTATCAGCGCCAGCATCCCGAAGCGCAGGAGGATGAAGAGCGTCAGGACGGCGCTCATCACGCCGAACGCCCAATCGATCTGCGGGTGCTCGCCCGAGAGCGTGCCGATGGCCGCCAGAATCAGACCCAAAAGCCCCACCGCGAGCCACTCCCTGCGCAGCATGAACGAGAAGAGCAGAAGCATGAAGAGCATCCCGGCCGGCGAGACGAACGAGTTGATGAGCTGATAGGCGAGGGTCGGGATGGCCTGCTGCGTCCCCTGCATCGCGCCGAGCGCGATCGGGTGGAGGCCCGGCGTCACGGGCGGCAGCCCGAGCAGCGGCGGCACGTAGTCGCTCAGGAAGTTGAGGAGCATGATGCCGAAGCCGAAGAACGCGCCGAGCAGGATGTCGCGGCCGACGATGGGGTCGCGCCAGTCTCCGGCGAGCAGTCGGTTCCACCCGATGATGCGGTGCGGCCAGCGCCTGCGCACGAACGGTTCGAGCGCCACGTAGACGAGCCAGATCATCCCGGCCGTCATCAGCGACCACGCGAGGTTGACGACGAAGAGGTAGAACTCGTCGAAGAACGACGGGACGTGGTGCGCCGAGAAGAGCCACGCGATCATGTAGATGACGAAGACGATGAGCGCGAGGCGGAAGGCCCCGCGCCGGTCGCTGCGCCCGAGCTTCAGGTTGCGGCGCGCGAGCAAAATCGCCCCCAACAGAATCACCGTGAAGATGAGGAGCAGGATGGCCTGCTGCGCGCGCGCCTGCACGCTCGGCGTCGGCCGCTGCTGGCGCGTCGGCGTGTTCCACGGGTCGACGATGTGGAAGTAGACGGGCTTGCCGCGGAAGGCCGCCGCCTGCACCTGCAAGCTCATCGAAGGCTGTTCCGGATAGACGCCGTCCCACGCGCGCAGCTCGTCGTAAGGGTAGGGCGGAATCCACTTCGGCTCGACGGGAGTGAACTTCGTGATGTCGAAACCCGCCTCGGCGAAGACCGACGCCCAGTCGTACTCGCGCGGCGCGCCCTCGGGCACGGGCTCGTTGACCTGCGGCGGGACGCCGTAGAAGGAGATGAGGCGGCCGCGCGTGTCGAGGAAGACGCCCGACATGCCGGAGGTGATGCGCGGCGGGTCGCCCGCGCTCACGCCGCGCCCGCTGTAGGGGACGAGGTAGTAGGGGCTCTGCCTGTACCAGAAGTAGATGGCCGAGGGCCGGCCGGCGCGCAGCTTGTCCCAGCGCGCGGCCGAGCGGTCGTTCTTCTTAATCTCGTTCAGGTACTCGTCGTCGACGTAGAAGCCGTGCGCGAAGTCGGTCGCCTCGGCGTAGCCGAGCTTGCGCGCGACCTCGCCGGCGCGCTCCTTGAGCCCGACGGCCGAGCGTTCGAGCGGCACGCGGCGGTGGAGGAGCGAGCGGCCCGACAGGGCGAGCGCGACGGCGAGCGCGACGAGCGCGCCCGCGAGCAGAAGCATCGCGACCGTCGGGCGCAGGGTGCCTTCGGTCGGCGCGGCCGCGACCATCGCGGGGCTCGGCGTCTCGCCCGCGGCGAGCGCGGCGGCCAGAGGGTCGCCGCCCGGCAGAGCGGCCGCGACTTGGAGCGCCGTCGCGGGCCTGTCCTTCGGGTCGCGCGCCAGACAGCGTTCGATGACGCGCTCGACGACCGGGTCTAAATCCTTGACGAGCGTCGTCGGGCTCTCGGGCAGCGCGTCGCTGCGGCGCAGGCGCAGGAGGTCTGTGAGCGTCGCGGCCGTGAAAGCCTTCTTGCCGGTGAACAGCTCGTAGAGGACGAGGCCGAGCGAGTAGATGTCGCTGCGGACGGTCAGCTCCTTGCCTTCGAGCTGCTCGGGCGACATGTACTCGGGCGTGCCTTCGAGCGCGACCGCGCCGCGGAAATCTTCGGCGAGGCCCGCGAGCCCGAAGTCCGTGATGCGCACGTCGCCGCGGTCGTCGATCATCACGTTCGCCGGCTTGAGGTCGCGGTGGAGCACCCCGGCGTCGTGCGCGGCCGCGAGCCCGGCGCAAATCTGTCGCGCGATGTCGGCCGCCTTGTCCGGCGGCAGGCGGCCGAAGCGCTTGATGACCGACGAAAGCTCCTCGCCCCTGATGTACTCCATCGAGAGAAAGTGCAGGCCCTCGGCCTCGCCGATGTCGTAGACGCGGCAGACGTTGCGGTGTGAGATCTGGCGCGCGATGCGCACCTCGCGGTGGAAGCGCGCGAGCGCGACCGCGTCGGCCGAGAGCTGTTCGGGCAGGAGCTTGAGCGCCACGGGCTGTTCGAGCTTCAGGTCTTCGGCGCGGTAGACCTCGCCCATGCCGCCGCGCCCGAGGAGCCCGACGATGCGGTAGCGCTCGGCCAGAATCGTGCCGGGCACGAAGCGCGCGTTGTCGATCGAAGACTCGTGAATCGAGGAGAGCGAGCGCGACGTGCGCGAGTGCGGGCGCGAAGGCTCCGGCGCGCGCGGGCGCGGCGGCTGTGAGGCGTGCTGGTCGCTGCCGAGTCGCGTCGGCGCTTCGCCGGCCGTCGCGTCGCGGCCGGGGGGCTTCGGCGCGGAGTCGAACAGGCGCGTCTTGGCGAAGCCCTCCTCTTCGAGCGACGCCCCGCAGGAGGGGCACGAGGGGCTCTCCGGGGGCACGAGGGTGAAGCAGTCGGGACACTTCATGGCGGCGGATTGTAGCACCTTCGCGGCGCGTCCGCGTCGCGCGACCTCTGGACAAATCGCGCGCGAGCGTTTAAAGAAGAGTACCGACTTAATTTCGAGGCCAACCCGCGCCGCCGCGGCCCATTCTTATCTCCCGGAGGAAGACCGCAGATGACGACTCTGCAACGACTCGCCAACGCCAACAGACTCGCGGCCGTTACTTTCGCCGCCGCCGCTCTCATCTTCTGTGCTACGACCGCGCAGGCCGCGCCGCAGGTCGCGACGAGCGTCACGGTCGAGACCGGCAACAGCTTCATCGGGCCGCTCTACGCGACCGTCGGCGGCCGACGCCGCAAGGTCGCCGACCAAGCCATCCGCGCGTGGCTCATCGAGGGCGGGCGCAAGATTGCTTACTCGACGCCGGACGGCGCGGGCGGGTTCGAGAACGAGGGCAACGGGCTCTACGTCTACGACGTGCGCTCGTCGCGCCGCCGCAAGGTGATGTCGGAATACTTCGCGGTCACCGACCTGAAGGAGGCGCGCACGCGCGCGGGCCGCACCGCGCTGCTCGTGACGATGGGCGACGGCGGCTTGGGCGCGTCCTACTTCGCCGTCGTGAACCCCCTGCGCGGCGAGGTCTTCTTCCGCCGCTGGGCGCGACTGACGGGCCACAACGGCGACCAGATCTCGGTCGGCATCTGGACGGACGAGGGCGTCTGGGAGAACGCCGCCGAGGACGGGACGCCGAAGAGCCCGCCCGCGCGCACCGAACGACACAACCTCGCGACGCTCCTGCGCCGCCGCGTCATCTACAACCGGCCGTCCAACCGTTGATGAACTGTTGACTTTTTGAAGCAGACGCCGTCGCGCGGCGACGCGGGTGACGTTTCGTCCGGCGCGGCTCTCAAACTTCTTCGAGCGTCCAGACGCCGACCTCGACGCCGTCCGAGTAGTGCACGCGCGGCTCTCCCGTCGGCGTCCGCAAGCCTGCGGCCTCGACCATCGTCGAGTCGAGCGACTGAAGCTCGGCCTCGCGCAGGGGGTAGGGCTGGTGGTGGACGCGCCCGCGGAAGAGCCTGTCGCCGCGCGCCGCGAAGAGGTGGTAGCGTTCGACGAGGAAGAACTCCAGAGTGTCGGGCTGCGCGAAGTGCTCGCCGCCGCCGACGCTCCACTCGGCCTCGAAGCGTGCCGGCGGGTCTTCGGTGCGGCGCGAGCGGTAGTGAATCTTATTGCCGTTCTCTTCGAGCGTGATGTCGGCGTTGAAGTAGGGCAGGTGAAAGAAGGTGCGCGCGCCGAAGACGGCCGCCGAGCTCGACGCGTCGAGCGAGAAGAACCAGACGCCGGGCACGCCTTTGCGGTAGACGTACGTCCGCACGTTCAACTCGTGAAACTCGCTCACGAACGGCACGGGCGGCGCGAAGCTCAGGCGCACGCCCGTCATCGTGAACGGCACGACGCCGACCCACGCGCTCCCGTCGAAGGTGTCCACCTCCAAACCTTCGGGCAGGAGCGGCCGCAGCACCTCCGGCGCGACCGGCCAGTGGAGGAAAAGCAGCTTCCACCAATTCTGCCGCATGACGGGCACGCCCTCGGGCCGTTCGCGCGCCGAGAGACGGTCGAGGGTTTCGGGTCTCGCTTCCTCTCTCATCGTCTTAAAAGTCCGGCCGACGGCCTAGTGCGCGGGCTTGCGGTCGGCGCGGCCCGTCTCGGACTTCGCCACCTTCGGCGGACGCTTGCCCGCGCCCTTCTTCTTGCCCGCGCCGCCGCGCTCCTTCTCCGTGCTCGTCGCGGGCGACTTCCCGCCGCCCTTGTAAGGCTCGCCCGTCGGGCTCCCGCGTTCGTGTCTCGCCATCTCTGAGTCTCCGTCGTCGAAGGGGCGATTACCCGGCCGTCGTCTCGCCGCCCAAGAGCGTGAGCACCTCGCCCGTGATGTAACTCGAATCGGCCTCGGAGGCGAAGAAGACGAAGGCGGGCGCCATCTCTTCGGGCTGCGCGGGCCGCTTCATCGGCGTGTCGCCGCCGAACTCCGCGACATCCTTCGCGGACTTGTCCGAAGGGTTGAGCGGCGTCCAGACCGGGCCGGGCGCGACGCAGTTGACGCGTATGCCGCGCTCGACCAAGTTCTGCGCGAGCGACTTCGTGAAGGCGTGAATCGCGCCCTTCGTCGCCGAATAATCGAGCAACTCCTTGCTGCCTTCGAGCCCCGTGATGGAGCCGCAGTTGACTATCGCCGCGCCGCGCTTCATGTGCCGGAGCGCGGCCTTCGCCATGTAGAAGTAGCCGTAGATGTTCGTCTTGAAAGTCGTGTCCCACTGCTCCTCGGACACGTCTTCGAGCGTCTTCTGGTGCTGCTGGAAGGCGGCGTTGTTGACCAAAATGTCTAACTTGCCGAACTCCGCGACGGCGCGCCCGACGGCCCGGCGGCAGAACTCCGCGTCGCGCACGTCGCCCGGCAGAAGCACGCACCTGCGGCCCTCGGCCTCGACCGCGCGGCGCGTCTCCTCGGCGTCCGACTGCTCCTCTTCCAAGTAGACGATCGCCACGTCCGCGCCCTCGCGCGCGAAGAGGACGGAGACGGCGCGGCCTATCCCGGAGTCGCCGCCCGTCACAACCGCGGCGCGGCCTTCGAGCTTGCCCGAGCCGCGGTAGAGCGGCGCTTCGTAGCGCGGCCGCGGCTCAAGTTCCGACTCCAGCCCCGGCTTCTCCTGATGCTGCGCGGGGAACGGCGACTTCGGCTCGCGCTGTATGCCCGAGCGCGGCCGCGTCGTCGTCACGTTGCGCGGCGCGCCCGCGCTCTTCGCGGCCGACTTACCTGCGGCCGACTTCTTCGCGCCGCCCGCGCCCTCGCTTGCGCCCTTCTTTTTGCCCGCCGACTTTTTACCCGCGCCGCCCTTCGCGCCGCCGCGCTTCTTTGAAGTCGCCATGTTCGCTTCACCCGCCCTTGTCTACTTGGTCTACTTCGTGCCGCGACTCTTCTGGTCGCCCCGGTCGCCTTGTCCCGACTTGGCGGTCGTCGCGGCCTTCCGCTTCCTGTCCTGCGAGAGCGAGCGGCCCACGTCGTCCGATTCAATGAAGCGCCCCTTCTCGTCGCGGCGGACGTAGCGCTTGTCCGTCCCCGTGTCGATCAACTCGCGTTTGCCCTTGCCTGCCATCCTTCGCCTCCTCGTGTTGGTGTGCCGGCCGAAAACTTCCGAACGTCAACTAACGTCACTTCAAGCCCTCGCGCGCCGCGTGCGCGAGCCGGCCGGCCCCGTCTCTTCGACGCGCCGCAGGGCCTCCGTCAGACTCTGCCGGCGTTCGAGCACCGGCCGGAACAGATCGCCCTTCGCGCGGACGCGGCGCATTATATTCTTAATCGTGAAGTCGCGCGGCGTGATGCGCGCCCGCTCGACCTCCGACCAAAGGAGCGGCGCGGAGACGGGCGCGCCCGGTCGCGGCCGCACCGAGTAGGGCGCGACGACCGACTTGCCGCGCGCGTTCTGCATGTGGTCGACGTAAATCTGCCCGCGCCGGCGCTTCTTCAAAGAGCGCTCGACGGTCGCGGTGTCCGCGTTCTCGTCCGCGACGATTGTCGCGACGCGCTCGGCGAAACGCGCTATCACGTCGTAGTCGTAGACGGGGCGGACGGGCACGTAGACGTGCAGGCCGCGCGAGCCCGAGGTCTTCGGGTAGCCTTCGAGGCCGAGCCGCGCGAGCACGTCGCGCACCTTCACGGCCAGCCCGCAGATGGTCTCGAAGGCGACGCCCTCGCCGGGGTCGAGGTCGAAGACGAACCAGTCGGGCCGCTCAAGGTTGCGGACGCGCGAGTGCCACGGGTGGCGCTCAATCGCGCCGAGGTTCGCCATGTAGAGAAGCGTGGCGGCGTTGTCGCCGACGATGTAGTCAACCTCGTGCGTCCCGCGCCCCGACGCGTCCTCGACTTCGAGCGCGAGGGTGCGGACGTAGCGCGGCACCTCGTTCACGTCGTGCTGGTGAAACGACTCGCCCGCTATCCCCGCCGGGTAGCGCTTCATAATCAGCGGGCGGTCTTTGAGGTACGGCAGGATGTATTTCGCGACCTCGTGGTAGTAGCGCACGAGGTCGCCCTTCGTCAGCCCCTCGTCCGGGAAGTAGACGCGTTCGGGGCGCGTGAGCGAGACCACGTCGCGCCCGATTTTCACGTCCACGTCGCCTTCGAGTTTCTTCGACTTGAAGACGCGCGAGGCCGCGACCGGCTTCGCGTCCTTCTTCGCGGGCGCGCGCCGGACTTCCTTCGCCGTCACCCTTTTACTCCGCGCCGCGCGCTCGCGTTTGCGCCCCTCGCCCCAACTTTTTTCCTCGACGGGCAGGAGCGTCTCAAGCTCCCAACCCTCTTCGGCGAACTCGTCGCGGCTCTTAATCAGAAGCCACTGGCCCTCGCCGCGCCCGAGCCGGACGAGGTTAAAGACGCCCTTGAGCTTCTTTCCGTCGAGCGAGAATTTCAGCCGGCCCGCCTCGAATTGCGCGAGCGCGTCCGTGCCTTCGACGAGTTTGTAAGTGCCCGCGTCCCAAATCCTGTGCTGGCCCGCGCCGTAGTTGCCCTCGGGGATGTCGCCCTGAAACTTCAGGTACTCGACGGGGTGGTCTTCGGTCTCGACGGCGAGCCTCCGCTCGGCCGGGTCGAGCGAAGGGCCGCGCCGCACCGACCAAGACTTCAGGACGCCGCCCATCTCCAGACGGAAGTCGAAGTGGAGCATCGACGCGTGGTGCTCCTGCACGACGAAACGCCGCCGGTTCGTTTTGGCGACCTTGCCGCGCGGCTCGGGCGTCTTCGCGAAGTCGCGCTTCTTGTGATAGACCTCAAGCCCCATCTTCGTCAGCTTCCGAGGGACGGTTAAATGCTTGCTTCCCGTACAGGCTCGCACGCGCGCCGCGGCCCGAATGACTTAAACGGGGACGCGGCACGCGCGTTAACGCGATGACAGCAAGAGCGATACCGCGCCGTCATCTTTCCTGTACGGCTGCGCGCATTATACGCGCGCGAAACTTCGACGGAGGGATTTAAGCCGATGAGATTCTCCGAACTCGCACGCACCTACGAGCGCATGAGCCGGGCGAAGAACGACCCCGAGCGCGTGCGCCTCCTCGCCGCGGCCGCGCGCCGCGCCGACGCGCCGACGCTCGAAGCCCTCGCGCACTTCACGCTCGGCGAGATGACTGACCCGCGCGAGGCGGGCGAGCTAGGCGTCGGGCCGGGACTCATCCGCGACGCGCTGGCCGAGGCCGCGGGCGTCGACGCCTCGGAGGTCGAAGAGGAGGCGAAGCGCGCGGGCGACATGGGCGAGGTCGCGGGCCGTCTCGCGCGCGGGCGCGACCGCCTCACGGTCGTCGACGTGTGGCGTCTCGCCAACAAGACCGTCCGCACGGGCGGCGAACGCGCCGCGCTCGTCCGCGAAGTCTTCGGCGGCACGACCGGCGACGGCGCGAAGTACTTCACGCGCATGGCGCTCAACCAGATGCGCACCGGCGCGGGGCTCGGCACGCTCGCGCGCGCCCTCGCCTCGGCCTTCGACGTTGACGCCCCGGCCGTCGAGCACCTCTACGCGATGACGAACGACATCGGCCTCGCCGCCGCGAGCGCGCGCCGCGGCCCGAAGGCTCTGGCGCGCGCGGGCCTGAGCCTCTTTCATCCTTACCAATTCATGAACGCGCAGAAGGTCGAGAGCGCGTCAGAGATTTTCTCGCGCCTCGCCGGCAAAGACGTCATCTTCGAGGTCAAGTACGACGGCGCGCGCTTGCAGATACACGTCCGCGCCGGGAGCAAGAAAGAGGTTCGACTCTACTCGCGGCGGCTAAACGACGACACGGCCGCCCTTCCCGATGTCGTCGCGGCCCTCGCGTGCGCGTGGCGCGGCGGCGACGCCATCCTCGAAGGCGAGGCCGTCGCCTACGACCCGACGCTCAAAAAGAAGCAGGCGTTTCAGGCGGTGCTTCAGCGCCTCGGGCGCAAGCACGGCGTCGCCGAGAAGGCCCGCGAGATTCCGCTCGTCCTCCACCTCTTCGATATGCTCTACCACGACGGGGAGGACTTGATGGGCGTCGCGCAGTCGGAGCGCCGCGCGCGTCTCGCCGCGCTGTTCCGCGAGGGCGAGCGCGTGAAGATGACCGACTCGGTCGTGACGAGTAAACAACCCGAGGCCGAAAAGTTTTTCCGCCGCGCCGTGCGCGCGGGGCACGAGGGTTTGATGGCGAAAGACCCCGACGCCCACTACACGCCCGGACGCCGCACGGAGGATTGGATGAAGCTCAAGCCCGCCTTCGAGACGCTCGACGTGGTCGTCGTCGGCGGCATCTGGGGCTCGGGCCGGCGGCGCGGACTTCTGTCGAGCTTGGTCGTCGCCGTCGTCGACCGCGACGCGTTCAAGACGGTGGGCAAAGTCGGGACGGGTTTTTCGGAGCAGCTTCTGCGCGAGCTGACGGCGCGGCTCGAACCGAAGATCATCACGACGCGCGGCCACGACGTCGAAATCGAGCCGGAGGTCGTCATCGAGGTCGATTTTCAGGACATCCAGAAGACGGAGCGCTACGAGGCCGGCTACGTGCTGCGCATCCCGCGCTTCAAACGCCTGCGCACCGACAAGAGCGTCCGCGAGGCCGACACGCTCGCGCGCCTCAAACGCCTCTACGCGCAGACGCACTAGACGAAAACTCGCAAAGCCGTCAGGGAACCTGTTAAGGCCGCCGCCGGCTACTTCGCCGACTTCTTGACAGACTTCTTCGAAGACTTCTTCGCGGACTTCTTCAAGGACTTCCCCGCCGTCTTCTTCGTCGTCTTTTTCGCGGGCTTCTTCGCGGGCCGTCTTTCGCCCATCGTCTCGGCCTCGTCGCCGCGCACGGCGAACTCGTCCGCGACCTTCTGCAAAAGCCACAGCGGGCGCCCGCGCTCCTCGCGCCCCTTCATGCGGAACAGACGCCACTCGCCGCGCAGACGCTCGCCGTAGAGTCGGAAGCGAATCGCGCCCGCGCGCAGTCCGTCGAGAGCCGTGCCCCCGCCCGTCGCCTCGTACGTCCCGATGTCCCAACGATAAACTTGGCCCGCGCCGTAGTGGCCCTCGCTTATCTCGCCCGTGAACGTCATGTAGGCGAGCGCGTGGTCTTCGACCTCGACCGCGAGACGCCGCACCGAGGGGTCGAGCGAAGGCCCCTTCGGCACGGCCCAAGACTTCAGCACGCCCGCCATCTCCAGACGAAAATCCCAGTGGAGATGACTCGCGTGGTGCTCCTGCACGACGAACTTCAGCGCGCCTCTCATCACTCAACACCCGTCACGCGTTAGCGTCTTCATACCCGCGCGGGTGCTCCCGCATCCACGCCCAAGCCGACTCGACGATGAGCCCCAAGTCCTGCGACTCGGGCCGCCAGCCTAGCTCGCGCGAGATTTTCGCGGAGCTGGCGACGAGCACGGCCGGGTCGCCCGCGCGCCGCGCGCCCACGCGCACCGCAATCTCGCGCCCCGTCACGCGCCGCGCCGTCTCTATCACCTCGCGCACCGTGTAGCCGTCGCCGCCGCACCCGAGGTTATAAATCGCGCTCCGCTCGCCGAGGATGCCGAGCGCGAGGACGTGGGCGCGCGAGAGGTCGGTGACGTGTATGTAGTCGCGCACGCAAGTGCCGTCGCGCGTCGGGTAGTCCTCGCCGTATATCTCGACGTGCGCGCGCCGCCCGGCCGCGGCCTGCAAGACGATGGGGATGAGGTGCGTCTCGGGGTCGTGGACTTCGCCGCACAGGCGCGTCGCGCCCGCCGCGTTGAAGTAGCGCAAAGAGGCGTAGCGCAGCCCGTGCGCCCCCTCGTACCAGCCGAGCGCGTGCTCGAAGGCGAGTTTGGTCTCGCCGTAAGGGTTGGTCGGCCGCGTCGGGTCGTGCTCCTCGATGGGCTGCTTCTCCGGCTCGCCGTAGACGGCGGCCGTCGAGGAGAAGACGATGCGCCCGACGCCCGCGTCGCGCATCGCGTCGAGGAGGTTTAATCCCGCGACGACGTTGTTGCGGTAGTACTTGGAAGGGTTCGTGACGGACTCGCCGACGAGCGAGTCGGCGGCCATGTGGATGACGGCCTCGACGCGCTCGTCCGAGAGCGCGCGTCGCAGGCTCTCTCTGTCCGCGAGGTCGGCCTCGACGAACTTCGCCTCGGGCGCGACCGCGCCGCGGTGGCCCTTGTAGAGGCTGTCGTAGACGACCGCCTCGTGCCCGGCCTTGATTAACTCCTCGGTGACGACGCTCCCGATGTAGCCCGCCCCGCCCGTGACCATCACGCGCATAAAACTTCCCCCCCGTCGTTTCCGTCGGAAAATTTTTTAAGAGACTAACACCCCGGCGAGCGTTTCGTCATGGCCGGCGGCGACGCTCGACACGTCGTTTGTCGCCCGCGGGCGACAACCCGCGCGCGCGTTTGTCAGG
>DASQDT010000064.1:0-1737 GCA_035634035.1 Pyrinomonadaceae bacterium
GTCCGGCGAGGCCGACCGCGTCGCCGGCGGCGCGCCGCGCGGTCGGCCTCGCCGGCATACTCGCCGCCCTCTTCTTCATCACCGTCGCGGCCGTCGTCGGCTTCTACGCCGGCATCCGCTACAAGTCCGGCGACGAGGCGCTCAAGACGAACGTCGTCGTCGAGAGGCCGCCCGCGCCCGCCGCGACGCCCGAAGGTGAAACTTTTGAGTCTCGCAAGACGGCCGTCGACCGCGACCCGATGAGAGAGTCGATGCGCCTGAGCGACGAGCTGACGGCTCAGCCCGACAAGGCCAACGACCCCGAGTTCCTCTACCTCTACGGACGCTCGCTCATGCGCTCGGACAAGCCCGACCTCGCGGCCGCGCAGTTCACGAGCGCCGTCAAGAAGATTCAGGAGCGGCCGACCTCCGACAAGATGTCTCTGATGATTGACTCTTACACGGCCGCCATCGCCGCGCGCGTCGGCTCGAACGAGTTGGCCGAGGCCGACAGGATTTCGCAGGAGTTCAGACAACTGGTCGGCGGGCCGACCACGCAGCCGACCGCGGCCGGGGCCACCGCGACGCCCGGCGTCTCGCCGGCGCCCGAGTAGACGGAGCGTGCGTTTGACGTTGATGAGATGAGCGAGCTGAAGCTCCAACAGTGTCGGGTTGACGGGCGCTACGACGTGCTCGAATGTCTCGGGCGCGGCAGCTACTCCGAGGTCTACGTCGCGCGCGACGTGGTGGCGTCGAACGGCGGCCCGCAGACGGTCGTCCTCAAGGCCCTCAACACGCACCTGCAGGGCGAGCCCGACGCCGAGCTCGAACACACGCTCATCGTCAACTTCCGCAACGAGGCCATCGCGCTCGACCGCGTCCGACACCCACAGATCATCAGCCGACTCGGGCACGGCACGGCCATCGACCTCTCGGGCCGCACCTTCCACTACCTCGTCCTCGAATACCTTTCGGGCGGCGACCTCCAAGCCCTCTGCCGGCGCAAGCCCTTAGACCTCCGCGACGCGCTCTACTTCCTCGAACAGGTCTCGAACGGGCTTGAGCACGCGCACTCGCGCGGCGTCATCCACCGCGACATCAAGCCGCAGAACCTTCTTCTGACGGCCGACCAGCGCGTCGTCAAAATCGCGGACTTCGGCGTCGCCAAGCTCGAAGCGGCCGACGGCGCGATCACGCGCGTCGGCACGGACATCTACGCCGCGCCCGAGCACCACCCGCTCATCCAGACCGGGCAGCTCGACACGGCCTCGCTCGCCGCGCGCAACGCCTCGCAGCTCACGCCCGCCGCCGACGTTTACTCGCTCGCCAAGACCGCCTATATGCTCCTGACCGGCGAGGCGCCGCGCCGCTTCTCGCAGCGGCCCGTGACGGAGTTTCCGACGCCGCCCGCGCACGAGGGTTGGGCCGCCCCCGTCCTGCGCGTGCTCGAACGCGCGACGCAGACCAACCCGAGCGCGCGCTACCAGAGCGTCGGCGAGTTCTGGAACGAGCTAAGGCGCGCGGCCGGCTCGACGGGCGAGGAGTTCGGCGACGCGCGCGAGGTCGCGCCCCTGCCTCACAAGAGTTCGCGGCGCGCGGAGGAGGAACAGCCCGCGCCCGCACGCGCGCCGGCGCCCGCCTTCGAGCGCCCCGTCGAGCCCGCGCCCTCGCGCCCCGGCGGACAAGACCAGCGCATCGTCATCCCCATCGGGCAAGAGGACGCGCGCCCCGCCCCGCCGCGCCGCGACGGCCACGCCC
>DASQDT010000065.1:0-20740 GCA_035634035.1 Pyrinomonadaceae bacterium
ACGGGCGAGGGCGGCGGCGTCTTCCGCTCGACCGACGCCGGCATGACTTGGCAGCGCGTCGACCCGCAACTGCCTTCGCGCCGCGTCTGGGCGCTCGCCTTCGACCCGCGCGACCCGCGCAAGCTCTTCGTCGGCTCGCACTCGGCGGGCGTCTTCGTCGCGCGGCGCGGCGAGGCGACGGCCGAGAAGGAGTAAGGGAAGTGACGGGCGACGAGTTATAAGTTAAGTCGCTCGACTCGTGCGAAAGCCCGGCCGTCGTGGTCGGGCTTTCGCTTCTTTAACCTCGTATTCCGAGCCGAGGACTCCGGACTCGCCTCCAACTCGTCACCCGTCACCCGGCGCTCGTGACTGCCGTTTGCGCCTTGACAGGCCGTCACGAAGGCGTGTAAATTTCGGCCTTACCTGGTCAAGAAGGCCGGTGATTGGCGGATCACGCGGGTGATCCACGGGCACGAGTTGATTGAATCTTCTGATTAACTGTTAAGCGTCCGAAGGCTCACATCCCCCGCCTTAATCTTTCCGCACCCCGTCAATCGCCCTGATACTTTTCAGCGGACACGCCCCACTTGCCCCGCGGCCCTTAAGCTCTTCACGCGGCCGGGCGGGTGAGGCGAAAGTGTCCGGGTCAGTCAGGTGCGGCGCGCGCCGCCTCGCGTTGCGAGCGCCGGAATTCGAGGAGGAGTCCACACGAGTCCCATGTCAACCGAACAACCCAAGCCGACCGGCGGCGACGCCAACAACGAAACCACTCAGACGGACGCGCCGGCCGCGAACGCGCCCGAGCAGCAGCGCGACGCGAACGCCTCGCCCAACATCTCAAGCGCCTCGGCGGCCGCCTCGACCGCCCCGGCCGCCGAGACGAGCGACGGGGGCGGCGCGACGGCCGAGACCGCCCAGCCCGCCGACGCGCCTCAGCCGCCCACGCCACCGCCGCCGCCGCCGACACAGTCGCAGCAGCAGCAGTCGTCCGACTCGTCCTCTGACGACGACGACTCGCGCGGGGGGATGTCGTCGTCCGGCGACTTCGACTTCGGCGCGATACTCGACCAGTACGAGCAGGAGCAGGCCGCCTTCCAAGAGGGCTCGGTCGTTCGCGGCACGGTCGTCGACATCAACGAGCGCGGCGTCGTCATCGACTTCGGCTTCAAGAGCGAGGGCGTCGTCAACCCCGAGGAGTTCATGGAGCGGGGCGAGCTCACCGTCAAGCGCGGCGACGAGGTCGAGGTGCTCATCAAGAGCATGGAGACGCAGGAAGGCGTCCCCATCCTCTCGCGCGCCGACGCCGTCCGGATGCGCGCGTGGGACGACCTAGAGAAGGCCTACCGCGACGGCACGCCCGTCAAGGGACGCATCGCCGACCGCGTCAAGGGCGGGTTGCGCGTCGACGTCGACGGCGTCGCCGCCTTCCTGCCGGGGTCGCAGGTGGACGTGCGCCCCGTGCGCAACCTCGACTCCTTGCGCGGCCAAGAGATCGAGGCGCTCGTCATCAAGCTCAACCGCAAGCGCTCGAACGTCGTGCTCTCGCGCAAGGCGGTCATCGAGAATCAGAACGCCGGCAAGAAGGGCGAGACGCTCGACAACCTCGAAGAGGGCATCATCGTCGAGGGCCAGATCAAGAACCTGACCGACTACGGCGCGTTCGTCGACCTCGGCGGCATCGACGGCCTGTTGCACGTCACCGACATGAGTTGGGGGCGCTTGCAGAACCCGGCCGAGATGTTCAAGGTCGGCGAGAGCGTGCAGGTCAAGGTCTTGAAGTTCGACAAGGAGCGCGAGCGCGTCTCTTTGGGCTACAAGCACCTTCTGCCCGACCCGTGGGAGTCGGTCTCGGAGCGCTACCCGCAGGCGATGCGGCTTCAGGGCAAGATCGCGAGCGTCACCGACTACGGCGCGTTCATCGAGCTTGAGCCGGGCGTCGAGGGCCTCGTCCACGTCTCCGAGATGAGCTGGTCGAAGCGCATGAAGCACCCGTCGAAGCTCGTCAACGTCGGCGACACCGTCGACGTCGAAGTCTTGGGCGTCGACCCGAAGGCGCGGCACATCAGCCTCGGCATGAAGCAGATTCAGCCGAACCCGTGGCAGACCTTGCGCGACCGCTACGAGATAGGCTCGCGCGTCAAGGGCCGCGTCCGCAACCTGACGGACTTCGGCGCGTTCATCGAGGTCGAGGACGGGGTGGACGGGCTCGTCCACGTCTCCGACATCTCTTGGAACAAGCGCATCAAGCACCCGGGCGAGGTCTTGAAGAAGGGTCAGGAGATAGAGGCCGTCATCACGAACATCGACGTCGAGAACCGCCGGCTCTCGCTCTCGATCAAGGACACCGAGCCGAGCTCTTGGGAGCGCTTCGTCAACGAGCACAAGCCGGGCGACATCATCCGCGGCAAGATCACGCGCTTCGCGAACTTCGGCGCGTTCGTCGAACTCGACGAGGGGCTCGAAGGGTTGTGTCACGTCTCGGAGCTTTCGGACGAGCGCGTCGAGCGGCCCGAGGACGTGGCGAAGGTCGGTCAGGAGATGGACTTCCGCATCCTGCGCATCGAGCAGGAGTCGAAGAAGATCGGACTGTCGGCGCGCGCCGCGAGGCACGACGAGCCGGTCGTCGAGACGAAGCAGTACTCGTCCGAGGCGCGCGGCGGCATGGCCTCGCTCGGCGAGCTGGCCGACATCTTCGGCAAGCGCGGCGGCACTTCCGCGCCGACCTCGTCCGCCCCGTCGTCTTCGAACCCGGAGGCCGACGCCCAGAGCGCGGCCGGCGCCGAAAGCGCGGGCGTCGAACCTTCCGGCGTCGTAACTTCCGGCTACGAGTCGGACGGCGCGGACGCGGGCGGCGAGAGTTTCGCCGGCGCCGAAGCGTCGGGCGGCGAGTCGGCCGCGGGCGCGGAGGCGTCGGGCGAGCAGGTCGAGGAGCGCGGCGACGGGTAAGCTACGCGCCGCGTCGTCGCGCCGACACGCGATGTCAGTCAAACAAAAGCCGCGCGCCTCTTTCGACGTGAAAGAGGCGCGCGGCTTTTGTTTTTCTCACACCGGCCCGGCGGCGCTAAATTGTTGGCCTTGAAGGGCATTTCCCCTTGCTTGGGGCCGGCCGTTTCTGCTACTTTACAGCCCGTCCCCGCATTTTAAGAAGGCGCTTTGCCCCCACCCGAACTGTTGCGGCGGTCTTGCCTTTTATGAGTCGGCGAGAAGGAAACACCGTTATGACGAAAGCTGAGCTGGTCGAAGACGTGGCGCGCGCGGCCGAGTTGACGAAGAAGGACGCCGAGCGTCTGGTCGAGATTGTTTTCGAGAGCATCATCGAGACCCTTAATCACGGCGAGAAGATCGAGCTGCGCGGCTTCGGCTCATTCCGCGTCCGCGAGCGCGGCGCGCGGCGCGGGCGCAACCCGAAAACCGGCGACCCCGTCGACATCCCCGCCAAGCGCGTCCCCTACTTCAAACCCGGCAAAGAGCTGAAAGAACTCATCAACGACGAGTCGTCGGCCGCGTCAGCTTCTCCCGCGTCGGGTGTCGAGGGGCACGGCTCGCCCGCGTCGGGTGCGACTGAGTCGGGTGGCGGCGGCGGCGGCGAAACGGGCACGACCGAGGGCGGCGGTCAGACCCCGTCCATCATGTGAGCGCTCGGCCGGCGCGGGTGAGAAGCTTTGGACAGACTCTGGACGCCGTGGCGCTACGAGTACATCAAGGGGGCGGCCGAGCAAAAGAGTCCGGCCGGCGACACTTGCGTCCTCTGTCACATCAGGGATAACGCCGCCGACGACGAGCGCAACTTCGTCCTCCTCCGCGCGCCTCTCAACTTCGTCATCCTCAACCTCTACCCCTACACGAACGGCCACCTGATGGTCGTCCCCTACGAACACGTCGCCGACCTCGACGCCGTCGCGAAAGAGACGACCGACGAGATGATGGACTTGGCCAAGCGCGCGCAAGGGGCGCTGCGCGCGGCCTACCGCCCGCACGGCTTCAACTTCGGGATGAACCTCGGACAGTCGGCCGGAGCCGGAATAGCCGGCCACATACACCTGCACGCGCTCCCGCGCTGGACGGGCGACGCCAACTTCATGACGGCCGTCGGCGAGACGCGCGTCCTCCCCGAAGACCTCCCGACCACCTACCAGAGGCTCAAAGCCCTCTTCTAACTCGCCCGCACGCCTCCCAAAAAAAATGTGATCCTCCGCGCGCGCCTTTACCGCGTTAGAGATTGAGAAGGGAAGTCGGCGCGAGCGCGCCGGCGGTAAGAGGGGGTTGAAACAACGATGATGCGGGCGAGCGTGAGCGACGCGATTGTCGTCCCGCCGAGCGGCGGGGCCGAGTGGAATGTTCTGGGGTCGAAGATGACGTGCAAGGTGGGGAGCGAGCAGACGGGGGGCGTCTACTCGATCGTCGAGAACACGCTGGCGCCGCAGGACGGGCCGCCGCCGCACGTCCACCGCAACGAGGACGAGATTTTCTACGTCGTCGAGGGCGAGTTCGAGATCCGCTGCGGCGAGCGGACGTTCAGGGCCGCGGCGGGCGCTCTGGCGGTGCTGCCGCGCAACGTGCCGCACTCGTTCCGCAACGTCGGAGAGGGCGAGGGGCGGGTGCTGACGACGATCACGCCGGGCGGGTTCGAGAAGTTCTTCGAGGAGGTGAGCCGCGAGGTGCCGACGATGCCGCCGGACGTCGCGAAGCTCAAAGAGATCGGGCGGAAGTACAACCTTGAGTTCATGGTGTAGGTTGTGCCCGGCTCGACGCCGCGCGCCGGTTCTGGGCGAGGGCCGGCGCGCGGCCAAAAAAACAAGGCGAAGGGTAAAGTAAAAAGGCGGAAGGATGAGAGGCCCCGTGCCCTCAGTCCTCCCGCCTTTTGGGTTTCTACTTCCGCTCAGCCCTTGCCGGTGAGAGCCTCGTCCTCGACCTCGCCGCCTTTGCTGATGGGGACTTCGGAGGGGCGTCGGAAGCCTATGCCGCGCTCCTCGCTGTCGATGTCGGCGGCCGGCAGCGCCGGCTTCGCGGCGTCGTGCGACGGCGGGTTGAAGCCGGGATAGTCGATGCGCGAATGGTAGAGGCCCGTCAGCGAGGCGATGATGGTCTCGCGGATGCGCGTCACCTCGCGCAGGGTGAGGTCGCACTCGTCGAGCTGGCCGTCGGAGAGTATCGCGTCGAAGATTTTGGTGACGATGGCGCGGATGTTCTCGGGGTCGGGGCGCGCGAGGGAGCGGGCGGCCGCCTCGCACGAGTCGGCCAACATCATCACGGCGGCTTCTTTGAACTGCGGCTTCGGGCCGGGGTAGCGGAACTCGGCCTCGTCCACCGTCTCGCCCTCGGCGGCGTGCGCCTGCGCCTTGCGGAGGAAGAAGTGGAGCGTGCGCGTCCCGTGGTGCTGCGGGATGAAGTCGGAAATCTGTTTCGGGATTCCTATCTCCTTCGCCAGCTTCAGGCCGTAGGTGACGTGGCTCGTGATGATGCGCGCGCTCTGCGTGGGCCGCAGGCGGTCGTGCGGGTTCACGCCGCCCGACTGGTTCTCGACGAACATATCGGGCGCGGCGAGCTTGCCGATGTCGTGATAGAGCGCCCCGATGCGCGCGAGCAGCGCGTTCGCCCCGATGGCGCGGCACGCCTCCTCCGACAGACGCCCGACCGCGTGCGAGTGCTGGTTCGTCCCCGGCGCGCGTATCGCCAACTGACCGAGCACCGGCAGGTCTGCGTTCGAAAGCTCCAACAGCTTCACGTCGGTCAGAATCCCGAACAAAGACTCGTTGACCGGCAGCCCGCCCGCCGTGAAGATGGTCGTCAGCAAGCCTCCCAGAAGCCCGCAGCCCATCGCGAGCAGCGCCGAGTTCAGGGTCAGAGGCTGCTGCGCCGCGAGCAGGACGGCGAGCGCGACGAAGGCGTTGACCGCGCCGACGATGAGCCCCGCGAGCGTCACCGACTGTCGCTCGCGGTAGCGCCCGATGCCGTAGATGGCCGCCGACGCCGAGACGAGCGCGTAGCACGACATCAGAATCCCGTTCGGCGCGATCAGCCCCGCGAAGACGGCCGTCAAAACGCCCGTGATGAGCGCGAGCTGCGTGTCGACGAGGATGGCGACGAGGAGCGCGGCCGCCGCGAACGGGACGGCGAAGGCCCAGACGACCGGGTCGTTCCACGGCGGGGCCATGCCCTGCGACGAGATGCTCTGCGCGAGCGCGAGCCCCGCGCGCATGAGCACAAGCTCGACGAGGAGGGCCGACGCGACGAGCGTGAACGCCCGCCCGCGCGAGAGCGGCAGCGTCGTCGTCGTGCTGCGGTACTCGACGAAGCGCCAAGCGGCGGCGTAGAGGGCGGCCGAGATGATGAAGAGTCCGACGTAGAGGTGCGGCCGGCGCTCGCTGCGCCCGTAGCTGCGTATGGCGGCGAACTGCGCGAGCATCTGCGGCGTGACCGTGTCGTGCTCGCGCGCGACTATCTGGTTGCGCTTGAGCGTGACGACGGCGCGCGGAACCGACTCGGCCGCCGCCGCGCGCGCCGCGTCGGTCGCGGCCCGGTCGTAGACAATCGAGGGCGCGAGCAGGGGCGTCATCGCGTCGGCCAAAGTGTCGCGCTCCTCGCGCGTCCAGCCGGGAAGCTGCGAGACGCGCCCGCGCAGCGCCTCGCGCGCGCCGCCCAGTGAGACGAGGCGGTTCTGCGCCGTGACGATGGTCGTCTCCGCACCGCTCAAACTGTTGACGAGGCGAATCTCGCGCTTAATCTGCCCGGCGTCGCGCTCGTCGTAGACGAAGCCTTCGCCCGACTCGGCGAGCATCCGCGTCAGGCGTTCGAGAAGCGCCGCGTCCGCCATGCGGCGCGCGACGACGCGGGCGACGGCGCGCCGGTCGCCGACGCCCGGCCAGAGGAGGTCGCCGGGGTCTGCGTTGGCGTTGGCGTTCGCGTTGCGCTCGGAGTTGTTGCGCGCGGCGGCGCGCGTGCGGCGGCCGAGCTGCGCCTCGAACGCCTCCCAAGAGGCGCGGAAGCTCTGCCCGGCGGCGTCGGCGCGGGCCGGGTCGAAGCGCCAGACGGGCGCGGCCGCCTCGGCGGCGTCGGCGCGTCGGCGGGCCGTCTCGTCCGCGTCCTCGACCGTGAAGTCGGCGGGCGAGATGACGTCGGAGCGGACGACGTCGCCCTCCTGATAGAAGTCGGCGGGCGCCTGCGAGCGCGTGACGGAGAGCAGGAAGGTCGTTATCAGCGAGAGCGCGAGGAAGCCGAGGACGAAGCGCGTCGAGGGGCGGAGCCAATAGACGGGGCGCGAGAAGAGACGTGCGACGACGTTGCGCGCCGACGTGAGCGGCGTCTCGAAGCGCGGGCGTCGTCCTGTCGGTCGCTGACTCATTTGTGAGACTGCGAGGCCGCCGCGAGTTGCTCGCCCGTGACCGGCCCGCCCGCGTCCCCCTCGTCAGCTACGTTCTCGTCAACTTCTCTCCCGCCGTCCGGCGTCTCGCCCTCGTCGTGCGTCAGGTCGCGCGCGAGAATCTCCCCGGCGCGCTCGATGAGCGGGCGCAGGGTCGGCGCTTTGAGCGCGGAGACGGCGACCGCCTCGCGCGCGCCGTCGTGCGCGGCCTGACGCAGCACGGCGTCGAGCTGTTCGGGGTCGAGGAGGTCGGCCTTGTTGAAGGCGACGACGCGCGGCACGTTCGCGTGGCCGAGGTCTGTGAGGATGCGCTCGACCGATTCCATCTGCTGCTCCCAACGCGGGTTCGAGGCGTCGACGAGGTGGATGAGGAGGTCGCTCTCGTCGATCTCTTCGAGCGTGGCGCGGAAGGCGGCGATGAGGTCGGGCGGGAGGTCTCTGATGAAGCCGACCGTGTCGTTGATGATGACCTCCTGCTCGCGCGGCAGACGCAGGCGGCGCGACGTGGGGTCGAGCGTCGCGAACATCCGCTGCTCGGCGTGGACGGCCGAGGCCGTGAGCGTGTTGAGTAAGGTCGATTTGCCAGCGTTCGTGTAGCCGACAATCGAGATGACGGGGAGGCCGCGGCGCGTCCTCTCCTTGCGTCGCTCCTGCCGGCGCTTCTGCTGCGACTCGATTTCGCGCTCCAAGCGGTTGATGCGGTCGCGGACGCGGCGCCGGTCGGTCTCCAGCTTCGTCTCGCCGGGGCCGCGCCCGCCGATGCCGCCCGCGAGGCGCGAGAAGGCCGAGTCCTGTCCGGCGATGAGCCGGGGCAGCATATATTTCAACTGCGCCAGCTCGACTTGGATTTTGCCGTCGCGCGTCTGCGCGCGCTGCGCGAAGATGTCGAGGATGAGCTGCGCGCGGTCGATGACCTTGAGGTCGGTCGCCTCGCCGATGGAGCGCACCTGCGCGGGGCTCAGCTCGCGGTCGAAGACGATGAGGTCGGCGCCGAGACGCAAGGCGCGCACGAGCAGCTCGTCGAGCTTGCCCTTGCCGAGCACGGTGCGCGGGTCGATGGCCTGCCGGCGCTGGATGATGTCGTTAAGGATGACGATGCCGGCCGACGACGCCAGCTCGCGCAGCTCGGCCATCGACTCCTCGGCGTCGGCGAGAGAGCCCGTCGTGACGCCGACGAGGATGGCGCGGTCGCGCACCTGCGCGCGTCGGCCGGCGCGTCGGTTGCGCGCCATCTCCTCTTCGAGCGAGTCGATGAGTTCGAGGAAGTCCACGTCGAGCTGCGAGGCGGCGGGCGCTTCGATGAAGCCGTAGGCCGCGTCGTCGGCCCCGACCCCCGCCTCTTCGACCGCGTCGGGCGTGGTCGGCAGAAGGTGCGCGCCGCGCACTCGGCCGGGAAGGCCCGTGCGGTCGTCCACGCTGACGGCGACCATCAGGTCGAGCCGCAGGAGCGCGAGGTCGTTCAAGTCGTCCTGCGTCAAGTCCTCGTCGCGCAGGTGCGTGTGGACGGCGCGCAGGCCGCGGAAGCGGTCTTCGCCGACGCGGGTGCGCTTGAGGTCGGGCCACTCGATGCGGCGCGCGTCGCCGACGACGACGTACTCGACGTAGCCCTTGCGGTCGATGAGCGCGCCTATCTGGCGGCGCGTCTCGTGCGAGAGCTCCGAGAGCTGGCGCGCGAACTCGGGCGTGACGACCTGTTGGGGCGCGATGCGCCGCGAGTAGAGCTTCTCGATGCGGCGGAGCTGGTTAGGCTTGAGGCCCTGCGTGTTGCCTTGTACGGTGCTAATCTGAGTCGTCCTCCGTCCCTCTCAGGACAAATAATCTCGGCCGCACACGCGCCGCGCGCGAAAACGCGCGGGAAGCACGCGTGCGCGCGCCTCTTTCAAGTCCTCTTGACTGCGGTTAGGGGTCGAGGGCTGCGGGCGGTGAGAATCGTACGCTTGGCGGAAACCCTTTTTGTTGCTCTTCGCAGAGACACTTCGTCGGTCGCAGTGACTTCGCCCCGACTCCCCGCTCGACTTGCGGCGTCGCTCCCTTCGCGACGCCCGGCCGGAGAGTCGGACGTGATGTTTGCCCGGGCGGATTATAGCACAACGCCGCGGCCGTCAAGCAGTAAATAGACACCGCCCGCGCGCGCGGCGTATGATGTCGGCACACGCGAGAATTCAGAATTTGAGGTCTCAGATTTGAGATGGCGGGGGACGTGCAGGGATGAGCGGAGAGATCGTCGGCGTTGACCCGCGGGCGGCGATTGCCGGCGGCGAGGTCGTCATCGAGTGCAAGGACTTCGGCACGGCGCGACCCGTGCGCGTCTACTTCGACGACGCGCGCGGGTGGCTGACGGGCGCGTCGCCCCGGCGCGCCCTCGCCGTCGTCCCCGACACCGAGCGCGGCGGCGAGACGACCGTCTCGCTCGAAGACGCCGAGGGCTTCCGCACCGAGCGCGCCGCCGTCACCGTCGGCCGCAAGCTCGCGGACGACCTGCACCTCGTCGCCAACCCCGCCTTCGACCCGTCGGACGGCTCGCTCTACGTCACGCGCTCCGGCTCGCGCGGCCAGCAAGTCCCGGTCTCGCTCTTTCGCATCGACTCGGACGGCGAGCTGATGAATCTCCACGGCGAGATTACGAACCCGACCGGCATCGCCTTCGACCCGGACGGGCGTATGTTCGTCACGAGCCGTCTGGACGGGACTGTCTACCGCGTGACGGCCTTCGGCGAGGTGACGCCGTTCGCGGGCGGCATGGGCGTGGCGACGGGAATCGCGTTCGACCGCGCGGGCGTCATGTACGTCGGCGACCGGCAGGGGACGATTTACCGCGTCAGCGAGTTGGGCGAGCCCGAGGAGTGGGCGACGCTTGAGCCTTCGGTGTCGGCCTACCACATGGCCTTCGGCCCGGACGGCGCGCTCTACGTGACGGGGCCGACCGTGTCGAGCTACGAGGCCGTCACGCGCGTCGACCGTCACGGGCGCCGCAGCACCTTCTACCGCGGCTTGGGCCGCCCGCAGGGGCTCGCCTTCGACCGCGAAGGCAACCTCTACGTCGCGGCCTCTCTGCGCGGACGGCGCGGCGTCGTCCGCATCAGCGCGGACGGGCGCGAGGCGCGTCTGTTCGTCGCGGGCGCGAACGTCGTCGGCCTCGCCTTCGGCCCTTCGGGCGAGATGGTCGTCGCCACCGGCGAGGCGGTCTACGCCCTGCCGGCCGGCGTCCGCGGCACGCTTCCGGGATAGATGAAAGCCGAGTGCCGAGTGCCGACGCCTTTTTTGACACTGCGAAAACGCGCGTGCTACTTTGCGGGCTGAAGACGGAAGGGGAGAAGTCTTAAAGGACGCGGATGGCTGACACGAGCATCATCGGCAACCTCATCATCTACATGGTCGTGCTGCTGCTGGCCATCTCGGCGCACGAGGCGGCGCACGCGTGGATGAGTCTCAAGTTCGGCGACGACACGGCCTACCACTTGGGCCGCGTCACGCTCAACCCGGCCGCGCACATCGACCCCATCGGGACTCTGCTCATCCCCATCGTCAACTTCCTGACGGCCTCGGCCGGCGTCTTCATCCCGCTCATCGGGTGGGGCAAGCCGACCCCGGTCAACCCCCTGCGCTGGCGCAACAAGGACATGGCCAACGTGATGGTCTCGCTCGCCGGCATCATGGCCAACATCCTCATCGCCGTCGTCTCCTTCGTCGTGCTGAAGACTTTGCTGACGACGGGGACGCTGCGCGAGGGCGGCGCTCTGGGCGCGGCCGGCGAGCCCGTCGGGCTGCTGCTCGTCCAGTCGCTCTTCATGAACGCGTCGCTGGCCGTCTTCAACCTGCTCCCGTTCCCGCCGCTCGACGGCAGCAAGGTGCTCTACTCCGTCTTGCCGGCGAGCGCCGTCCCCATCCTCGAAGGGATGGAGCAGTACGGGTTCATCATCCTGATGGCGGCCGTCTACTTCGGCGTCGTCGGCGCGATCTTCCGCCCCGTCGGACGCCTCATCGAGTACCTCTTGTTCCTGTAGACCGCGCTACGGTTGTCTCAGAGTCAGATGTCGAAACGAATCTTCAGCGGCGCGCAGCCTACCGGCAACCTTCACATCGGCAACTACCTCGGCGCGCTGCGCAACTGGGTCGAGCTTCAACGCGAGTACGAGAGCTTCTTCTGCATCGTCAACCTCCACGCCGTCACCGTCCCGCAAGACCCGGCGAAACTCGCGGCCAAGACTCTGGAAGTCGCGCGCATCTACTTGGCCGCCGGCATCGACCCGAAGGTCTCGACCGTCTTCGTCCAGTCGGACGTTCCCGAGCACGCCGAGCTGGCATGGGTGCTCAACTGCGTCGTGCGCATCTCGGAGCTTGAGCGCATGACGCAGTACAAGGACAAGGCGCGGAAGGCGCGCGAGGACGTGCGCACGGGGCTCCTGACTTACCCGGCGCTGATGGCCGCCGACATCCTGCTCTACCGGACAGACCTCGTCCCCGTCGGCCACGACCAGAAGCAGCACCTTGAGCTGACGCGCGACATCGCCGAGCGCTTCAACCGCGACTTCGGCGAGACGTTCCGCATACCCGAAGCCTTCATCCCCGAAGTCGGCGCGAAGATCATGGCGCTCGACGACGCCGCGAAGAAGATGTCGAAGTCGGACGAGAACGTTAACGGCAGCATCACGCTCATGGACGACGCCGACACGATTCGCAAAAAGTTCAGGCGCGCCGTCACCGACTCGGGCGCCGAGATACGCTTCGACGACTCGCGCCCGGCCATCACGAACCTGCTCTCCGTCTACCAACTGCTGACGGGGAAGACGGCGGCCGAGGCCGAGGCGAACTTCGCGGGCAAGGGCTACGCGCAGTTGAAGTCGGAGCTGGCCGACGCGACGATTGAGTTTCTGCGGCCCTTCCAAGAGCGCGCTCACGGCTACTCGGACGAGGACGTGCGCCGCGTCTTGGGCGAGGGCCGCGACCGCGCCCGCACGATCGCGCGCGAGACGATGCGCACCGTCTACGAGCGCATGGGACTGACCGGAGCTTAGAAAATTGTCGAGCGAAAAGATTGATGCGAACGGGGGCGGCGAAGGCCGCGCGCGCGACACGGAGGCGACGACCGCGGCGGCCGCCTCGGGCCAGCCCATCAGCGTCGCGGGCGCGTCGCCCGAAATCGTCGCCGACCGCGGCGGCGACGAGCTGAAACTCATCCTCGGCGAGTTCGCCGGCCCGCTCGACCTCCTGCTCTACCTCATCCGCCAAGAACAGGTTTCGATTTACGACATCCCCGTCGCGCGCATCACCGACGAGTACCTGCGCTACCTGAACATGATGCAGACGATGGACATCGCCGTCGCCAGCGATTTCCTCGTCATGGCCGCGCAGCTCATCGAGATCAAGTCGCGGATGCTCCTGCCGCCCGACCCGGCTCTGGCGGCAGAGGACGCCGAGCTTTCAGACCCGCGCCGCGAGCTCATCGACCGCCTGCTCGAACACCAGAAGTACAAGGCCGCGGCCGAGATGCTCTGGTCGCGCGCGACCGTCGAGCACGCCGTCTACGCGCGCGCGCCTCTGGAGACGGACAAGAACAACCCGGAGGTGTCGGCCGGCGCGTTCGACCTCCTGCGCGTCTTCCAAGAGATACTCGCGCGCAAGAAGGAGGAGGTGCTGCTCGAAATCGAGCGCGACGAGATGACGATGGCCGAGATGTTGGGGAAGCTGCGCAACATGATCTTCTCGGCGGGCGAGCTGAACCTGCGCGCGTTCTTCGAGGCGGCGCGCACGCGCCACGAGCTCGTGCTCGCCTTCCTCTCGGTGCTCGAACTCGTGCGCACGACCGAGGTTAAGCTCTACCAGTCGCAGACCTTCGGAGACATCATCGCCCGCTCGGGCGCGTGAGGTGAGAGACGATGAGCGAAGCAGAGAAGCGTGAGGACGCGGAAGAGTTGGACGAGGCCGGAGCGCCGGAGTCCGAAGGCGAGGACGCGCTCGACGCGGGCGTGGAGGTCGCCGACTTCGACGAAGACGACGACGCGGACGACGGCGAAGAAGAGGACGAGTTAATCCTCCACGACGCCGACGCCGAGGACGCGGCCGAGCGTCTCGCCGAGATGCGCGCCCAACTCGCGTCGGCCGCCGCGGGCCAGAGTGCGGGCGACGCGGACGACGAGGTCGCGCCCGGCGGCGGCCCGCGCGGGATGTCCGAGCTCGTCTCCGTCATCGAGGCCCTCATCTTCGTCTCCGAAGACCCTCTGCCCGTCAAGGCGATGGCCGACCTGCTCAAGGAGGACGCGGGTTGGGTGCAGGTCGCGGTCGAAGAATTGGCGCGCGAGTTCAACGAGCGGCAGGGCGGCCTGATGCTGCGCGAGGTGGCGGGCGGCTGGCAGTTCGCGACGCGCCCCGAGCACCACGAGCACGTCCGCTCCTACCTCAAGTCGAGGCCCTCGGCGAAGCTCTCTCTGGCCGCGCTCGAAACACTAGCCGTCATCGCCTACAAGCAGCCCATCACCGTCCCCGAGATTTTGGAGATACGCGGAGTTCAGTCGTCCTCGGCCATCAAGACGCTTTTAGACAAGCGCCTCATCATCGCCAAAGGGCGCAAGGAGACGGTCGGACGCCCGATGATGTACGGCACGTCGAAAGAGTTTCTCCTCCAGTTCGGCCTCAAAGACCTGACCGAGCTGCCGAACGTCGAGGACTTCGAAGACCTCACGAGCAGCGGGGCGTGACCTCCACCCTTCTTGGAAAGAGTTTGAGCCGCGTGGTTAAGTTAGAGAGAATCTATCAATTGTCTGACGACATCGTGCGGGAGTTTCGGCCCGCGTACGTCATACTCTTCGGCTCCTACGCCTACGGCACGCCGACTGCCGATTCGGACGTTGATTTGTTGGTGGTGCTCGAATTTAAGGGGAAACCCATCCATAAGGCCGTGGAAATCCTGAACCGCGTCAACTCGAAAATCCCCCTCGATCTCATCGTGCGCACGCCGGAGCAGGTCAGAAGTCGAATCGCGAACAAGGACTCATTCATGTGCGAGGTTCTTGAGAAAGGCCGGAGACTGTATGAATCCGATAGCGGCTGAGTATGTGGATAAGGCTGAGGGAGATTTCGCGACCGCGCAGAGGGAGGTGGCGGCCACCGTCAACCCCAACTACGATGCCGTCTGCTTTCACGCGCAGCAGTGCGCCGAAAAGTATTTGAAGGCACGGCTACAAGAGTCCGGCATCATGTTCGGTAAAACGCACGACCTTACGCTGCTGCTAAACTTGGCGCTGACGGTCGAGCCGGCATGGAACGCATTCCTCACGGATTTACAGGCTTTGTCCGCTTTCGCGGTCGCATACCGTTACCCCGGTGATTCGGCAGATTTGGGGGATGCTCAAGATGCAGTGAGCAAGTGCGGAAGTTTTCGCTCGGCCGCGCGCGCCTCCCTCAGTCTACCTTAACGCTCGGGCAAATGATCTAAGAATCTTCAAGTGGAAGAGCGTCTGCAAAAATTAATCGCGGCGGCGGGCGTGGCGTCGCGTCGTCACGCGGAAGAGTTGATCGCGGCGGGCGAGGTGACGGTCAACGGCCGCGTCGTGACGGAACTCGGCACGAAGGCCGACCCCGAGCGCGACCACATCAAGGTGCGCGGCCGCCTCATCAACCCGAAGCTCGCCTCGGGCGGCGGACGCGTCTACGTCCTCCTGAACAAGCCGCGCGGCTATCTTTCCAGCGTCTCCGACCCGGAGGGCCGCCCGCTCGTCGTCGATCTAGTCCCGCACTCGCTCGGACGCCTCCACCCGGTCGGCCGCCTCGACTTCAACACCGAAGGGCTTCTGATTCTCACGAACGACGGCGAGTTGACGAACGCCGTCACCAGCGCGCGCAACCGCGTCGCGAAAGTTTACGAGGCGAAGGTCAAGGGCGTGCCGTCGGAGGAGGCGGTCGAGCGCCTGCGGCGCGGCGTGCGCCTCGACGACGGGGTGCGCACCGCGCCGGCCGTCATCAAGAAGACGGGCGAGACCGACACCAACTCTTGGTTCGAGGTCACGCTGCACGAGGGTCGCAACCAGCAAATCCGCCGTATGTTCGACGCAATCGGCCACTCCGTCCTGAAGCTGCGGCGCGTGCGCATCGGCCACATCAAGGACGAGCGCATGAGGGTCGGAGAGTTTCGGATGCTCACGCCGCGCGAGGTCGAGCAGCTCAAGTCGGCGGGGCGCAAGAGGGGCGCGACGAAGAAGAAGAGCGAGGCGGGGGAAACTTCGACGCGCGGCGAGGCCGCGGGGAAGGGGAGGCGCAAAGGCTCGGCAGCCGCGCGACGCGCGCCGGGCCGCAACGCGACGCGAAAAGGTGGATAGAAGGAAGCGAATCATTCTGGCCTGTGTGGTGCTCGTCGTCGGCGTCGGCTCGATGTGGGCGCGCCACGCCTCCGAGCAGGCGGAGCGCCGCAAGCGCGAGGCGCTGTTCCGCTCGCTGTCGACTTACTCGTCGCGGCCCGCCGCATCGGAAGCGCCGCCCGCGCCTGCCGAGCCGGAGGACGCGCGCGATGTTTTCGACCAGACGTTGATTGACGAGTCGTTCAATCAGGTCAGGCAAGCCGTCGGTCAGGAGTTCAAGCTGATGGAGCTTTCCATCCACAGCGGGCTCGGATTCTCGGCCAACGTCTCGACCGACGGCAAGAGCGTGCAGCAGTACCGCCGGCCGAAGGGGAAGAAGGAGATGGTCGGGCCGGGCGAAGTGCAAATCAAGGGCGACGGCGACCTCAAGGACAGCCTCTTCGACCCTTCGGCCGCGAACCTCTCGCTCGTCCCGAAGATTCTCGAAGAGGCGAAGACGCGCTCCGGACTGCCCGACGCAAAGCCGGAGGGCCTGCGCTTCAACTACCCGCTCATCCGCTACGCGGGCGAGACCCCGCGCTGGACGGTCTACGTCGGGAGCGGCGAGGGCGAGGCGCGCCAGTCCAAGTTCGTCGTCTTCGACGCGAAGGGGAAGTTTAAAGAGGTCTTCTAAGACGCGGCGTCGGACGCCGGCTAAAAACGCCCGGCCGCGTGCGACGGGCGCGGGCCGCGCGCGTTTCGCTTCGCGTCTGATTCACAGTAAAATGACAGGTCGGGGCGCGCCGCGCGGCTGACACTTTGCACCACGTCGCCGCGCCATTTTTACGCCCGCGAGAAGTTCGCAAGGGGACATTTTCGATTATGGATTTTGAGCTGAACGAAGAGCAGCAGCAGGTGAGGATGAGCGTGCGCGAGTTCGCCGAGAGCGAAATCCGCCCGCACGTCCGCGAGTGGGACGAGCAGCAGCGCTTCCCGAAAGAGCTCGTGCCGAAGCTCGGCGAGTTGGGCCTGATGGGCGTCATCTTCCCCGAGGAGTACGGCGGCGCCGGGATGGGCTACATCGAGTACGCGACCATCATCGAGGAGCTTTCGCGCGTTGACGGCTCGGTCGGCATCTCGGTGGCGGCGCACAACTCGCTCTGCTCGAACCACATCTTCATGTTCGGCACGGAGGAGCAGAAGCGCAAGCACCTCGTCCCGCTCGCGCGCGGCGAGAAGCTCGGCGCGTGGGGCCTGACCGAGCCGAGCGCGGGGAGCGACGCGTCGGGGACGCGCACGACGGCCGTCCGCAAAGACGGCGGCTGGGTCGTCAACGGCGCGAAGAACTTCATCACGCACGCCATCACGGGCGACACCTGCGTCGCCGTCGCCTCGACCGACCGCGCGATGCGCTCGAAGGGCATCACCGCCTTCATCTTCGAGAAGGGCACGAAGGGCTTCGCGCCGGGCAAGAAGGAGGACAAGCTCGGTTTGCGTGCGTCGGAGACGGCGAGCGTCGTCTTCGAGGACTGCTTCGTGCCTGACGAGAACCGGCTCGGCCCCGAGGGGCTCGGGTTCATTCAGGCGATGCAGATTCTCGACGGCGGGCGCATCTCGATTGCCGCCCTCGCCGTCGGCATCGCGCAGGGCGCTTACGAGTCGGCGGTGAAGTACTCGAAGGAGCGGACGCAGTTCGGCCGACCCATCTCGGAGTTTCAGGCCATCCAGTTCAAGCTCGCCGACATGGCGACGCAGATAGACGCCGCGCGCCTCCTGATGTACCGCGCGGCTGCGATGAAGGACGCGGGGCGCAAGACGACCAAAGAGTCTTCGATGGCGAAGCTCTACGCGTCGGAGATTTCGGTGAAGGTCTGCGAGGAGGCGATTCAGATTCACGGCGGCTACGGCTACACGAAGGACTACCCGCCCGAAAAATACTGGCGCGACTCGAAGCTCTGCACCATCGGCGAAGGCACGTCCGAAATTCAGCGCCTCATCATCGCCAAACAGATTCTCAGCAGCGCGTGAGCGCCGCACGGCACACGACAAACCTGCCCACCCGTCAGGAGCACACAGATGAGCGAACAGACGACTCAAAGCCTCAACGGCGGCGACTCGTTCGAGACGCGCGTTCTGGCGGAATTCGTAAACCTCAACAATCGGATGACCTCGTTCGAGGCCCGGTTGGGTTCTATCGATGCGCGTTTGACTGCGCTCGGAGAGAAGGTTGAGACGCGTCTACACGACACGCGTCCCATCTGGGAGGCGGTGCTGGAGCGACTCGAAAAGGTAGAGACAAGGCTCGAAAAGGTGGGGACTAAGCTCGACCATGTGGACACCAAGCTGGACGTGCTCGGTCTCGACCTGCTCGACACGCGTGCCGACGTCGAAAATCTTAAGAAGCGCGTGCCGCCGGCGGCGTAAAGTTTGTTGATGAAGGAAGAGAGTCTAGTCGAGCGCGTCCTCCGGGGCGACGCACGCGCGGTGGCGCGCGCCATCTCGAAGGTCGAGGACGGCGTGGGCGACGCGGCCGCGCTGATGCGCGCCGTCTTCACGCACACCGGGCGCGGCCTCGTCGTCGGCATCACCGGCTCGCCCGGCGCGGGCAAGTCGTCGCTCGTCGACCGTCTCGCCGCCCTTTACCGCTCGCGCGATGAGCGCGTCGGCATCGTCTGCGTCGACCCTTCGAGCCCGTTCTCGGGCGGCGCGATCCTCGGCGACCGCATCCGCATGCAGACGCTCGGCCTCGACCCCGGCGTCTTCATCCGCTCGATGGCGACGCGCGGCAACTTGGGCGGGCTGGCGCGCGCGACCGTCGACGCCGTCGCGATTCTCGACGCCGCGGGCTTCCAGAAAATCATCGTCGAGACGGTCGGCGTCGGCCAAGACGAGGTCGAGATAGTGAAGACGGCCGACGTGTCTGTGGTCGTGCTCGTGCCCGGCATGGGCGACGACATACAGGCCATCAAGGCGGGCATCATGGAGATCGGCGACGTGTTCGTCATCAACAAGGCCGACCGCGACGGCGTCCTGCGCACCGAGAAGGAGCTCGAAGCCCTGCTCTCGCTGGCGACGCGGCCCGACGGCTGGAACCCGCCCATCGTCAAGACGGTCGCGACCGAGAACAAGGGCCTTGAGGAGTTGGCCGAGGCCGTCGAGGGCTACCGCGAATTCCTGCGCCGAAGCGACGCGAGCCGCGAGCGGCGTTCGGGCGTCGCGCGCTGGCGGATTCTGGAGCTGCTGCGCGAGCGCCTGCTCGCCCGCGCGCTCGACGCCGAGGGCGCGCACGAGCAGCTCGACGCCCTCGCGCGCGAGGTGGCCGACAAGCGGCGCGACCCCTACTCGGCCGTCGACGAGTTCATCGCGGCGGGCGCGCTCGGCGGGCGGCGCGCGGCCGAATGAGTTTCGGGGAGAGAGTTTAAGTTTCGGCAGGACAGTCGCCGGGCGCGAACCGGCATCTGAATCTTCTTGAGAGAATCGCTGATGAAGATAGAGCACATCGGAATCGCGACGCCGCGCCTCGAAGAGTCGCTGAAGTTTTGGCGCGACTCGTTGGGGCTTGAGGTCACGCACACGGAGGTCGTCGAGGAGCAGGGCGTGCGCGTGGCGATGCTGCCCGTGGGCGAGCCGCGCGTCGAGCTGCTTGAGCCGACCGGCCCTCAGTCTCCCGTCGCGAAGTTTCTTGAGAAGCGCGGCCCCGGCATCCATCACATCGCCGTCCGCGTGCCCGACATCCGCGCCGCGCTCGCGCGCCTGAAGGCCGAGGGCGCGCGCCTCATCGACGAGACGCCGCGCACGGGCGCGGGCGGCTGCCTCGTCGCCTTCGTCCACCCCTCGACGGCCGGCGGCGTGCTCCTCGAACTTGTCGAGCACACGGCCGAGTCGTCACACTCCGGCTAACCCCGCGCGCCGCTTCGGACGCGCAAAGAAAGGCACTCGTTTTGGCTCTTTTCAAAAGCACCCTCGCCCTCCTCCTCGTCTCCCTGACACTTTCGACCGCCTCGCCCGCGCAGACTCAGACGCGGCGGCCCGCGCCCGCTCAGGCGCGCAGCGTCTCGCTGACGGCCGACGATGTCGCGCTCCTCGTCGAAGCTCTTGAGATTCCGCCGCAGGCCGTCGCGCAGCTCGCGACGAGCGCGGACGAGCGAAAGAGTCTCGCGCGCGATTTGCGCGATATGCTCGCGGTCGCGGAGGAGGCGCGCGCGGCCGGCTACGCCGAGCGGCCGTCGTTGAAGTTGCAGATGGAGCTGGCGCGCGCGTTCGTCATCGCGCAGGCTTACCTGAAGCGGCGCGAGGCCGAGGGCGCGAAGTCGCGCGACGTGGTTCTGCCGCCGGCCGAAATCGAGGCCCTGTTCGCCGAGCCGGCGACGCCCGCGCAGTTCGAGGCGTTCGTCGCCGACTACCAGCAGAACGGCCCGACGAAGGGCGCGCCGCTCTCGGCCGAGCAGCGCGCGGAGCTTCGCAAACACTGGGGCGGCGTCATGCTCGCGCGCCGCAAGGGCGTCGCGGCCGGCCTCGACCGCGAGCGCAAGACGCAGCTCGCCCTCCTTTTTCAGGAGTCGCGCCTGCTCGCCGGCGCTTACGCCGAGCAGCTCGGGCCGCGCTACAAGGCGACCGAGGCCGAGGTCGACGCCTACATCGCCGCGCACCCGGAGCTTGACCCGAGCCGCGCGCGCTCGCGCGCCGAGGACGTCCTGCGGCGTGCGCGCGCGGGCGAGGACTTCGCCAAACTCGCCGCGGAGTTTTCGTCCGACCCCGGCAGCCGCGCGAGCGGCGGCGACCTCGGCTGGTTCGGGCGCGGGATGATGGTCAAGCCGTTCGAGGACGCGACGTTTGCGCTGAAGCCGGGCGAGCTGAGCGGCATCGTCGAGACGCAGTTCGGCTTCCACGTCATCAAGCTCGAAGAGCGCAGGAGCGCGGCGGGCGCTGACGGCAAGCCCGCCGAGCAGGTCAGGGCGCGTCACATCCTCATCAGCTACGGCACGGCGGGCGAGGGCGGGCGGCCGAAGCCGCCGCGCGAGCAGGCGCGCGAGGCCGTCGAGGAGACGAAGCGAGCGCAGGTTGTTAATGAGATTGCGACGCGCCGCCGCGTCACGGTCGCGGAAAACTTCATGGTCGGCACCAGCGCCAT
>DASQDT010000066.1:0-3159 GCA_035634035.1 Pyrinomonadaceae bacterium
ACGACAGGCGAGGCGGCGCAAGCAGCGCCAGGCGAGCAGCCGGCCGCGGGCTCTCCGGCCGCGCCGTCGCAGGGCGGCGCGCGCAACTACTGGACGAACTTCCGCGGCCCGGCGCGCGACGGGCGCTACGACGAGCGCCCCGTCAAGACGAGTTGGCCCGCCTCGGGGCCGCAGCTTCTCTGGAAGCAGCCCGTCGGCGGCGGCTTCTCGTCGTTCGCCGTCGCGGACGGCACGGCCTACACCATCGAGCAGAGGCGCGGCCAAGAGGTCGTCGCCGCCTACAACGTCGCCAACGGCAGAGAGCTCTGGACGCACAAGTGGGACGCGGAGTTTCGCGACTCGACGGGCGACGGCCCGCGCGCCACGCCCGCGTGGGACGAGGGGCGCGTCTACGCGCTCGGCGCGACCGGCGAGCTGCGCTGCCTCGACGCCCGCACGGGGCGCGCCCTGTGGGGCAAGAACATTCTCTCCGACAACGGCGCGGGGAACATTCAGTGGGGCGTCGCCGCCTCGCCGCTCGTAGTTGACGACAAGGTCGTCGTCTTGGCCGGCGGGCCGAACGGAAAATCGGTCGTCGCCTACAACAAGGTGACGGGCGCGCGGGCGTGGGGCGCGCTGAGCGACCCGGCCTCTTACACCTCCCCGATGCTCGTCACGCTCGCGGGACGCCGACAGGTGCTCGTCGTCACCGAGCGCCAAGTCGCGGGGCTCGCGCCCGAGGACGGCTCCGTGCTCTGGTCGCACCCGTGGCGCAACGACGCCGGCATCAACATCTCGCAGCCCATCGTCGTCGGCCCGAACCGCCTGTTTCTTTCGGCCGGCTACCAGAAGGGCGCGTCGCTCGTCGAAGTGACGAACGCGGGCGGGCGCTTCGCCGCGCAGGCCGTCTGGGAGAACACTTCGATGAAGAACAAGTTCAACTCGTCGGTCTACCACGACGGGCACGTCTACGGGTTGGACGAGGGGATGCTCAGCTGCGTCGAGGTGGCGACGGGCGAGCGCAAGTGGAAGGCGCGCGGCTACGGCTACGGTCAGTTGGTTCTGGCGAGCGGCCACCTGATCGTGACGACCGACGAGGGCGAAGTCGCTTTGGTGCGCGCCGCGCCCGACGCCCACGCCGAACTCTCGCGCTTCAAGGCCGTCGAGGGCAAGACGTGGAACGTCCCGGCCATCGCCGACGGACGCCTCCTCGTCCGCAACGGCGCGGAGATGGCCTGCTACAAACTGACCGACTGAAGGACGAGACGAGCTGAAAGGCGAAAGGCGGAAGGACGCGGGCCACGCCGGCTCTCATCCTTCCGCCTTTCGCCTTTCTACTTTCGCCTTCAGACGCCTTCGTCCACCGAGAGCTTGCCCGGCCCGTGGAAGAGGAAGAAGAGCGCGGAGGCGAGCATGACGAGCGCGGGGAACGCGCCGGCCCAAGTGTCGGTGCGGTGCGCGATGAGGAGCGCGCAGACGAAGTTGACGACGAGCAGGACGGCCGCCAAGCGCGTGAACGCGCCGAGGATGACGAGCACGCCGCAGACGAACTGCGCGTAGACCGAAAGGTGCGCCGCGACCATCGGCGCGGGCACGCCGCGCGACGCCAGAAACCTCTCGAACTCGACCATCTGCTTCCAACTGAAGATGTTGTCCTGCGTCCCCCAGATGAGCATCCAGCCGACGACGAGTCGGATGAACAGCGGCCCGTACTCGGCACGCCGCGCGAAGACCGCGTCGAGTCGCCCCGTCAAGCGCCGCGACCTCATTGGCGTCCCTCCAACTTCTTGAGCGCGAAGGCGAGCGCGGCGGCGGTTATTTTTTTGAGCATCGGGCTCCTCGGCCGAAAAGTTATCTGAGCGAGAGCGAGGCGAGCGTCGTCTCGTCTTTGACGAGCAGGCGGTCGGCGACGGGGACGGGGTGAGCCCACGTCGGGCTCGTCGCGACGTTGACGCGCGCGACCGTCGCGAAGCTCTTGGCGTCGGCCGAAAGTACGTGGAGCGTCGCGTCGTCGGTGAGCGCGAGGATGAGGTCGCCCGTCGTCAGAATCGCGGCGTTCTCGCCCGCGCGCCCCTCGCCCTGCCAGAGCGTCTTTCCGGTGTCGGCGTCGACGGCGAAGAACTGACCTTTTTTGCGCGACGAGAAGCCGAAGAGCACGCCGCGCTCGACGACGGGCGAGCTCATGTAAAGCTCGTTCTCCTCGTTGCGCCAAGCCTCGCGCGCGACGAGCGCCTTGCCCTCACGCACGACGCGCACGGCCTCGACGCCGCGCCCCTCGCGCGAGAAGATGACGAGGTCTTTGTAGACGACGGGCGTGTTGCAGTTCGTGTCGTAGCCGGTCTTGGCCGGGAGCTTCCAGAGCAGCTCGCCCGTGTCGGGCTTGACGGCGACCAGCTCCTTCTGCGTGAAGGTGATGATTTGCCGCGCGCCCGCGAGCGTGGCGATGACGGGCGAGGCGTAGGACGGGCCGTCGGGCTCGAAAGACCACCTGACTTTTCCGGTCTCGGCGTCGAAGGCCGTCAGAGCGCCGCGGTCGTGGCCGCCGACGTGCGCGACGAGGCGGCCGCCGTCGAAGACGGGCGACATCGACGTGCCGTAGATCGGAGAGGTCGTCCCGTACTGCGAGCCGAACTCCTTGCGCCACTTCACGCGGCCGTTGCGCGCGTCGTGGCAGGAGAGCGTGCCGGCGATGCCGAGCGTGCAGATGGTGTCGCCCGAGAGCGCGGGCGTCGACTTCGGCCCCTTGCCGTGGCCGCGCGCCGCGGGGTTCATCTCGTAGGCGACGGCGTGCGAAGACTTCCAAAGCTCGCGGCCGTTGCGCGCGTCGAGCGCGCGCAGCACTTCCTCGTCGCCCGCGCGCGCGAAGACGTAGACACGCCCGTCGGCGACGAGCGGCGTCGCGTGGCCCGTGCCCACGTTAACCTTCCACTCCTCGCGCAGGGTCTTCGGCCACGCGGCCGGCGCGCGGAAGCCCGCGACGCGCCCGTCGCGCGCCGCGCCGCGCCACTGCGTCCAATCCGCCGGGCCGGCCGCGAAGGAACTCGCGGCGGCGTCGGCCGCGGAGTGCGCCGACGGCGGCGGCGAATCGGCCGACGGCGTTTCGGCGCTCGCGCCTCCGGCCGTCGCGCCCGGCGCTTGCGCGGACGCTTCGGCGCTCCCGGCGTTCGCGGCGTCGGCCGT
>DASQDT010000067.1:0-17834 GCA_035634035.1 Pyrinomonadaceae bacterium
CGACGCCGCGTGCCGACAGCTCGCGCGCGGGGAAGAGATTCGACTCCCGCCGAAGACGACCTCTTTCAAACAGTGGGCCGAGCGCCTGTCGCGTCACGCGCGCTCGTCAGAGCTGAAGGCGGAGCTTGAATACTGGCGCGGCGTCGCGGGCGCCAACGCGGGGAGGCTTCGCCTCGACCACCCGGCGGGCGGAAACAGCGTCGCCTCGGCAAAGACCGTCACCGTCTCTCTCGACGCCGAGACGACGAACGCGCTGCTCGTCGAAGCGCCGAAGGCTTACAACACGCAGGTCAACGACCTGCTCCTGACCGCGCTCGCCGAAAGCCTCGCCGCGCGCGGCGGCTCGCCGGCGCTGCTCGTCGACCTCGAAGGGCACGGGCGCGAAGACCTCTTCGACGGCGTCGACCTCTCGCGCACCGTCGGCTGGTTCACCTCCGTCTTCCCCGTCGTGCTCGACGCGGGCGCGTCGGACGAGCCGGGCGCGGCCCTGAAGGCGGTCAAAGAGCATCTGCGGAGGATTCCGTCGCGCGGCGTCGGCTACGGACTCCTGCGTTACCTGAGCGACGACGAGGAGACGGCGCGCGCACTCGACGCGATGCCGCGCGCCGAAGTCAGCTTCAACTACTTGGGCCGCTTCGACGGCGAGCTGCCGCCCGACTCTCCCTTCGATTTCGCCGACGAGCCGGTGGGGCCGCAGCGCAGCCCCGCGGGCGAGCGCCGCCACGCGCTCGACATCATCGCGAGCGTCGCGCGCGGGCGTCTCGCCGTGAGCTGGACTTACAGCGCCGAGCAGTTCGACGCCGAGACGGTAGAGGGTTTGGCGTCCGAGTTCGTCGAGTCGCTGCGCGCGCTCGTCGCGCACTGCGCGGGGGGCGGGGCGAAGGGCTTCACGCCGTCGGACTTCCCCGAGGCCGACTTGAGTCAGGAAGAGCTGGACGACATTCTCGCGGAGTTCGGCGGGCAGACGGAGTAGGGCCGCAATGCAGCAGAACGAAAACATCGAAGACATCTACCCGCTCTCGCCGCTGCAAGAGGGAATCCTCTTCCACAGCCTCTACACGCCGCGGACGGGCGTCTACTTCGTGCAGACCGTCTTCACCTTGCGCGGCCGGCTCGACCTCGACGCGCTGAAGAACGCTTGGCGGCGAGTCATCGAGCGCCACCCGGTGCTGCGCACCTTCTTCATCTGGGAGCGCCGCGAGCGCCCGCTCCAAGTCGTGCGCCGCCGCGTCGCGCTGCCGTGGGAGGAGCACGACTGGCGCGCGACGCCGGCCGGCGAGCGCGCGGCGCGGCTCGAAGAGTTCCTCGAAGCAGACCAACGGCGCGGCTTCGAGCTTTCGTCAGCGCCGCTCACGCGCCTGAGCTACTTCCTGCTCGACGACGACTCGCACCAGATCGTCTGGAGCTTCCACCACCTCCTGCTCGACGGGTGGTCGATACCCCTCCTGCTCAACGAGGTGCTGGCCGTCTACGAGGCCGAGCGCCGCGGACGCGCGGCGGAACTCGAACCCGTCCGCCCCTACCGCGACTACATCGGCTGGCTGCGCCGCCAGCCGCTCGGCGAGGCCGAGGCGTTCTGGCGCGAGACGCTCAAAGGCTTCAGGGCGCCGACGCGGCTCGGCGTCGGGACGGGCCCGGCCGCCGACGACGGGCGGGAGCGTTACGAGCAGATCGAGATCAAGCTCGCGCCGGCGCTCGCCGCCTCGCTCCAAGCGTTCGCGCAGAAGCACGGGCTGACGACGAACACTCTGGTCGAGGGCGCGTTCGCGCTCCTGCTCGGCCGCTACGAGGACGAGCGGGATGTCGTCTTCGGCTTCAGCTCGTCGGGCCGGCCGGCCGACCTCACGGGGGTCGAGAGGATGGTCGGTATGTTCATCAACACGCTCCCCTTGCGCGTCCGCGTCGAGCCGCGCGAGGGCGTCGTCTCTTGGCTCAGGCGGCTTCAGGGCGCGCAGGCCGAGGCGCGGCAGTACGAGTACAGCCCGCTCGTCGAGGTGCAGGCGTGGAGCGAAGTGCCGCGCGGGACGCCGCTCTTCGAGAGCCTCTACATCTTCGAGAACTACCCCGGCATCGCCACCGCGAGTGAGCGCGGCGGGGAGGTCGAGGTCGCCGAGACGCGCGTCCTCGAAAGGACGAACTACCCTCTGACGCTCGTCGTCATCCCCGCGCCCGACTTCGTCCTGCGCTTCCTCTACGAGCGCAGGCGATTCGCGGGCGCGACCGTCGCGCGGATGCTCGGCCACCTCGAAACCCTCCTCGCGGGCATCGTCGAAGACCCCGCGCGCGCCGTCGCGGAACTGCCGCTGCTCGCGGACGGCGAGCGCGCCGAGCTGCTCGCGCTCGCGGCCGGCCCGCGCGAGGACTTCTCGACGGTCGCGTGCGTCCACGAGTGGTTCGAAGCGCAAGCCGCGCGCGCGCCCGAACGCGTCGCCCTGCGCTTCAAAGACGAGGCGCTCACCTACGGCGAGCTGAACGCGCGCGCCAACCGTCTCGCCCGTCACCTTCGCGGCTTGGGCGTCGGCCCTGAGGTGCGCGTCGCCATCGCCCTCGAACGCTCCTCCGAGATGGTCGTCGCGCTGCTCGCGGTCTTGAAGGCCGGCGGCGCTTACGTGCCGTTAGACCCGGCTTACCCGCGCGAGCGAGTCGCGTTCATGCTCGAAGACTCGCGGGCGCGCGTCCTCGTCACGCGCGACAAATTCGCGGAGAATTTTTCGGCCGAAGGCGTCGCGCTCGTCCGTCTCGAAACGGACGCCGGGGCCGTCGGCCGCGAGAGCGCCGACAACCTCGCGCGCTCGGCGACGCCCGACAACCTCGCTTACGTCATCTACACGTCGGGCTCGACGGGGCGGCCGAAGGGCGTGCTCGTCACGCACCGCAACGTCGTGCACTCGACGGCCGCGCGCGTCGCCCACTACGGCGAGCGCGTCGAAAGTTTTCTGCTGCTCTCTTCGGTCTCGTTCGACAGCTCGGTGGCCGGCATCTTCTGGACGCTCTCGACGGGCGGCGCGCTCGTCATCCCCGAAGAGGGCGCGCACCAAGACCCGGCGCACCTCGCGCGGCTCATCGAGGGGCGCGGCGTGACGCACCTGCTGTGCCTGCCCTCGCTCTACGCGCTCGTCCTCGAACAGGCGGGGCCGGGCGTGTTGCGGGGCCTGCGCGCGTCGGTCGTCGCGGGCGAGGCGTGCCCCGCTTCCGTGGTCGCGCGTCACGCGGAGATGCTGCCGCGGACGGCGCTCTTTAACGAGTACGGCCCGACCGAGGGGACGGTCTGGGCGAGTGTGTTCGACTGCGGCGCGCGGCCGCCCGCGGGCGAGATTCCCATCGGCCGCCCCATCGCCAACACGGCGCTCTACGTGCTCGACTCGGCGCTCCGGCCGCTGCCGCTCGGCGTGGCGGGCGAGCTCTACATCGGCGGCGCGGGGCTCGCGCGGGGCTACCACCTGCGCGCCGCACTCACGGCCGAGCGCTTCGTGCCCGACCCGTTCTCGGCCGCGCCCTGCGCGCGCCTCTACCGCACGGGCGACTTGGCGCGCTACCTCCCCGACGGCAACGTCGAATTCTTGGGGCGCGCCGACCATCAGGTAAAGATTCGCGGCTTCCGCATCGAGCTCGAAGAGATCGAGGCCGTGCTGCAACAGCACCCTTCGGTGCGCGAGGCCGCCGTCGTCGCGCGCGCCGACGCCGCGGGCGACACCATCTTGGCCGCTTACTTGACGGCCGAGGCGGGCGCCGCGGTCGAGGCCGGCGCGGTGCGCGCCTTCCTGCGCGAGCGCGTGCCCGAGCACATGGTGCCGCAGGCCGTCGTCACGCTCGACGCGCTCCCGCTCGCGCCCAACGGCAAAGTCGACCGCAAGGCTCTGCCCGAGCCGCAGACGCTGCGCGCCGAGTCGCCGTCCGCCTTCGTGCCGCCGGGGACGGAGACCGAGCGCGTCATCGCCGACATCTGGCGCGAAGTGCTCAAGGTCGAGCGCGTCGGCACGGACGACAACTTCTTCGACCTCGGCGGCCACTCGCTGCGCATGATTCAGGTGCGCGGCAAGCTTCAGGAGGCTCTGGGGCGCGAGATACCGATGACAGACCTTTTCAAGTTTTCGACGGTCAGCTCGCTCGCGGAGTTTTTGAGTCGCGGCGTCGCGGCCGACGACCGGGCCGCGAGCGACGAACGCGTGGAGAAGCTCAGGGCGGGCAGCGACCGCCTGCGGCAGCGTTCGAGACAGAGGCAGTTGGCCCGCTGAAGCGTCCGCGGGGCGAGGCGAGAGACGGCGACGAACGACGGAAGGGAAGTAAAGTCGAGATGAGCGGCGCGGAGACGTTCGACGAGAGAACCGGGTTGGAGATTGCCATCGTCGGCATGGCGGGCCGTTTCCCCGGCGCGCGCAGCGTCGAGGAGTTCTGGCGCAACCTGCGCGACGGCGCGGAGACCATCTCGCGCTTCACCGACGAAGAGTTGTTGGGCGCGGGGCTCCGGCGCGAGCAGTTCGAGAAGCCGAACTACGTCCCCGTGCGCGGCATCCTCGACGACATAGAGATGTTCGACGCCTCCTTCTTCGGCTTCACGCCGCGCGAGGCCGAAATCACCGACCCGCAGCAGCGCCTCTTCCTCGAAGCCTCTTCCGACGCGCTAGAGCGCGCGGGCTACGACCCGGAAACCTACAAGGGCGCCATCGGCGTCTTCGCCGGTGTCGGCGCGGACACGTACCTTCTCTTTAACCTCTACTCGAACGCCGAGCTCATCGAGTCGGCCGGGACGTTCGCCATCATCATGGCGAATCACAAGGACTCGCTCACGACGCGCGTCTCCTACAAGCTCAACCTGCGCGGGCCGAGCGTGACGGTGCAGACGGCCTGCTCGACCTCGCTCGTCGCCGTCCACCTCGCCTGCCAGAGTCTCTTGGGCGGCGAGTGCGACATGGCTTTGGCGGGCGGCGTCTCCGTCACCATCCCGCAGAAGACGGGCTACGAGTACCAGCAGGGCGGCATCCTCTCGCCCGACGGACACTGCCGCACCTTCGACGCGCGCGCCGACGGAACCATCGGCAGCAACGGCCTCGGCGTCGTCGTCCTCAAGAAGCTCGAAGACGCCCTCGCCGACGGCGACCACATCCACGCCGTCATCAAAGGCTCGGCCATCAACAACGACGGCTCGCAGAAGGTCGGCTACACGGCCCCGAGCGTCGAGGCGCAGGCGCAGGCCATCCGCGCGGCGCACGCCGTCGCGGGCGTCGCGCCCGACACCATCACCTACGTCGAGTGCCACGGCACGGCGACCTCGCTCGGCGACCCCGTCGAGGTGGCGGCGCTCACGCAGGCCTTCCGCGCCGAAACGCAAGCGCGAAACTTCTGCGCCGTCGGCTCCTTGAAGTCGAACGTCGGACACCTCGACACGGCGGCCGGCGTCGGCGGACTCATCAAGACCGCGCTCGCGCTCGAACACCGTCTCATCCCGCCGAGCCTCCATTTCGAGTCGCCCAACCCGCAGATCGATTTCGAGAACAGCCCGTTCTACGTCAACGACAAACTCTCGGATTGGAACTCGGAAGGGCCGCGCCGCGCGGGCGTCAGCTCCTTCGGCATCGGCGGCACGAACGCGCACGTCGTCTTGGAGGAAGCGCCCGCGCAGGAGTCGTCCCCAAGCCCGCGCTCGGCGCACCTCTTTGTGCTCTCGGCGCGGACTGAGGCGGCGCTTGAGCGCGCGACCGCGAACCTCGCGGCGCACCTCAAAGAACGTCCCGAGCTCGACGCCGCCGACGTGGCCTACACGCTTCAGGTCGGCCGCCGCGCGCACGGGCGACGCCGCGCTCTGGTCTGCCGCGACGCGGCCGACGCCGTCGCCGCACTCGAAGCGCGCGACCCGAAACGTATGCTCGAAGGCGTGCGCGCGGGCGGTAAAAAAGTCGTCGTCTTCATGTTCCCCGGTCAGGGGGCGCAGCACGCGGCGATGGGCGCGGGGCTTTACCGCGAGGAAGAAATCTTCCGCGAGGAGATCGACCGCTGCGCGGAGATTTTGCGTCCGAGCCTCGGCCTCGACCTCCGCACGCTGCTCTTTCCCGAGGGCGGGCGCGAGGAGGAGGCGGCGCGCGAGTTGCGACAGACGCGCGTCGCGCAGCCGGCGCTTTTCGCCGTCGAGTACGCTTTGGCGCGACTCTGGATGGAGTGGGGCGTGAGGCCCGACGCGATGATCGGGCACAGCGTCGGCGAGTACACGGCCGCGTGCCTCGCAGGGGTGCTCTCGCCCGAGGACGCGCTCGCGCTTCTCGCGGAGCGCGGGCGTCTGGTGCAGGAGCAGCCGGGCGGCGCGATGCTGGCCGTCCCGCTCGCGGAAGACGACGTGACGGCGTTTCTCGACGAGCGTCTTTCCGTCGCGGCCGTCAACGCGCCGTCGCTCACGGTCGTCTCCGGCTCTGAAGAGGCCGTTGCCGAACTCGAACGACGGCTCGACGCGCGCGGCACGACGGGCCACCGCCTCCACACCTCGCACGCCTTCCACTCGGCGATGATGGAGCCGGTGCTCGAACCCTTCGCCGCGCGCGTGAGACGCGTCACTCTGCGGCCGCCGCAAATCCCTTACGTGTCGAACGTGACGGGCACTTGGGTTCAAGCCTCTGACGTGACTGAGGCCGACTACTGGGCCGCGCACCTCCGCCGCCCCGTGCGCTTCAGCGAAGGCGTGCGCGAGTTGTTGAAAGAGCCGTCGCTGGTTCTGCTTGAAGTCGGGCCGGGCCGCACGCTCGGCGGCCTCGTCGAGCGCCACCCGGAGAAGTCGGACGCGCAAGTCGGCATCTCTTCCATGCGCCACCCGAACGAGCGCCACTCGGACATGGAGCAACTGCTCGCGGCCGTCGGCAAGCTCTGGTGCGCGGGCTACGCCGTCGAATGGCCGAAGCTCCACGCGCGCGAGCGGCGTCGGCGCGTCGGGCTCCCGACCTACCCGTTCGAGAGAAAACGTTTCTGGGTCGAGCGTCTGGGCGCGGCCGAAGCGGCGGGGGCGGGAGACAACGGCCACGCGGCGCACGCGCCGTCGAAGGCCGCGGGCAACGGTCACGCTCACGCGCCGCAAGTCGCGGCGGCGACGACGCCGGCCGACGAAGTCGAGCTCGAAAGAATCATGCGGCAGCAGCTACAAGTTCTCGCTCAGCAGTTGGAGCTTCTAAGAGACGTTGACCTCGGCCTCTAACACCCGAGCCCTCGTCCTCTGAAATCAGTCCCGCTTAAAAAAACTTTACGACCCGGCGGCCGCGCTCCCGGGGGCGCGTCTCGCCGCTCGATTACTCACATGGAAGAGACAAAGGAGTGTGTCATGCCTGAAGTCAGCACGGCGCCGGGGCGGCAGGCCGTGGAGAGAGTGGTGGCGGTGCTTCGCGAGCTTTGGGGGCAGGCGATTGGCGTCGGCGCGTCGGAGATAGACATCCACACGCCGTTCCTCGAACTCGGCGCGGACTCGCTCTGCCTGCTGCAAGTCAGCCAAGCCTTGCGCACCAAGTTCAACGTGACGATTCCTTTCCGCCTGATGCTCGACGAGGTTTCGACCGTCAACGACCTCGCGCTCTACGTCCTTGAGCAGATGCCCGACGGGCAACTGCCCGAAGCCGAGGCGACGCGCGAGGCGACGCCCGAAGCGCCTCAGCCCGAGACGCCGGCCGCGTCTCTCGCGCAGCCGGGCGCGGAGCCGGCGACGTTCGAAGCGCCGAGCGCGTCGGCCTCGCCGGAGCCCGCGCACGCGGCTTTCACGACGGCCGCGCCGGTTCAAGAAGCGCCTCCCGCGCACGCCGCGCCGCGCGAGGCGCAGAGGCCGGCGTCATTTGACGCGCCCGCGCGCCCGCCCGCCGGCTCCGGCATCGAGCAACTGCTCGCGCAACAACTCCAAATCATCTCGCAGCAACTCGATGTCCTGCGCCACAGGCAGACGGGCGCAGGCGTCGCGACGCACGCCGCGACTTCCCAACCCGCGCAGACTCACGCGCCCGCGAGCGCGCCGACGCAGACGACGGCCGCGGCCCCCGTCGCCGCGCGCGCCGCGAACACGCCCGCGCTCACGTCCGCCGACTCCAACGGGTCACCCGCGCAGCAACAGACGCCGCCTCAGCAACAGACGCCCGCGCCGCAGACGAGCGCGCAGACGCCCGCGCGGAAGATTGAGCCCGACACCTTCGTCCCGTACCGCTCGCTCAAAAGCGGCCTCGCCGGTGATTTAACGCCGCGGCAGAGACAGCACCTAGACGCGCTCGTCGAGCGCGTGACGCGCCGCACGCCCGGCTCGAAGCGCGACACGCAGGAGCACCGCCGGCACCTCGCCGACAGCCGCACCGTCGCCGGCTTCCGCCTCCTCTGGAAGGAGATGCACTACCCGCTCGTCGTCGAGCGCGCCGAAGGCTCGCGCATCTGGGACGTGGACGGCAACGAGTACGTCGACATCACGATGGGCTTCGGCGCGCTGCTCTACGGCCACTCGCCCGAGTTCATCATGGACGCCCTGCGCGAGCAGACCGCGCTCGGCCTCCAGATCGGCGCGCGCTCGTCCTACACGGGCAAGGCCGCGCGCCTCTTCTGCGAGCTGACGGGCATGGAGCGCGTGCAGTTCTGCAACTCGGGCACGGAGGCCGTCATGACGGCGCTCAGGCTCGCGCGCGTCGCCACGGGCCGCGCGAAAATCGCACTCTTCGAGGGCGGCTACCACGGGACGTTCGACGGCGTGATGGTCAGGGGTCAGCGCGAGGCGGCCGGCGCGCGCCCGCGCGCCGTCCCGATGGCGCCGGGCATCCCGCACCACATGATCGACAACGTCGTCCTGCTCGACATGAACGACCCGCGCTGCCTCGAAGACCTCCGCGCGCAGTCGTCCGAGCTCGCCGCCATCATGATCGAGCCGCGGCAGAGCCGACGCCCCGACCTCGACCTCGGCGACTTCCTCCGCGAGCTGCGCCGGATAGCCGACGCGTCGGGCGCGGTGCTCATCTTCGACGAGGTCGTGACGGGCTTCCGCTTCCACCCGGGCGGCGCGCGCGCCCTGTTCGGCGTCGAGGCCGACCTCGTCACGTTCGGCAAGGCGATGGCCGGCGGGCTGCCCGTCGCCGCGCTCGGCGGCAAGGCCGCCTACATGGACGCCGTCGACGGGGGCCACTGGCAGTACGGCGACGGCTCCTTCCCGCAGGCCGAGACGACCTTCGTCGCCGGGACTTACTTCATGCACCCGCTCTTGATGCCGGTCGTCTACTCCGTCCTGCGCAACATCGAGGAGAGCGGCCCCGAACTGCGCGAGCAGATGCGGCGTCACGTCGCGCGCCTCGCCTCGACGCTCAACGCGCACTTCGAGCGCGAGCGCTACCCCTTGCGCGTCGCGCACTTCGAGTCGCTGTTCCGCTTCTTCTTCGCGCGCGAGGTCAAGTACCCCGACCTCTTCTACTTCCACCTGCTTGAGAAGGGCGTCTTCGTCTGCGAGACGCGCGGCTGCATCCTCTCGACGGCGCACACGGACGAAGACATCGACCACATCATCCGCGCCGTCACGGAGACGGTCGCCGAGATGCGCGAGGGCGGCTTCCTCCCCGAGTACGAGCCCGACGCGCCGACGGACGGCGACCGGCAAAAGACGCGCGCCGAAGTTTCCGAGCGCCGCGGCGACGAGGCGCGCTCTCTGCCTCTGACCGAGGCGCAGAAGGCCATCTGGGCGCTCTCGCGACTCGGCGACGACGCCTCGCGCGCCTACCACCAATCTTTCAGCGTCCGCATCGGCGGCCCGTTCGACGCGGCGAGCATGGGTCGCGCCATGCAGCGCGTCGTCGAACGCCACGAGGCCCTGCGCGTCACGTTCAGCCCCGACGGCGAGCGTCAGCTCGTCCACCCGCGCGTGCGTGTAGACGTGCCGCTCGTGGACTTCTCCGGCCTCGACGCTGACGACCGGGAGGCGCGCGTCGCCGGGTGGCTCGCGGACGAAGTCGGCCGGCCCTTCGACCTCGCGCGCGGCCCCGTCCTCCGCGCCGCGATAGTCAGGCTCGCCGAAGAGAGCCACCTCCTCGTCATCACCATCCACCACATCGTCACCGACGGCTGGTCGAACTCGGTCGTGCAGAATGAGCTGGCGGCCATCTACGCGGCCGAGTGTCGGGGGCAGAACGTCTCGCTGCCCGAGCCGATGCAGTTCAGCGAGTACGTCGCGCGGCAGGCGCCGGACGTGAGCGCGGAGGTCGCGGCGGCCGAGCGCTACTGGCTCGGGCGCTTCGCGGACGCCGTGCCCGTCTTAGACCTCCCGCCCGACCGCCAGCGCCCCGCGCAGAAAACTTTCGACAGCGCGCGCGACTCGTTCCCCGTCGACGCGGCGCTCTACGGCGAGCTGAAGCAGTTGAGCACGCGGCGCGGCGCGACGATGCTGATGACCCTGCTCGCCGCCTACAACGTGCTGCTGCGCAGAATCTCCGGGCAGGAGGATTTCATCGTCGGCCTGCATCTGGCGGGGCAGTTGTCGGAGGGCGCGCAGAGCCTCGTCGGCCACTGCGTCAACCTCCTGCCGCTGCGCACGCGCGTCGAGGGCGAAGCGACGTTCGCCGACTACCTCGCCGACGTGAAGCGCGAGGTGCTCGAAGCTCACAGGCATCAGAACTACCCGCTCAACCGCCTGATGCGCAAACTCAACCTCCCGCGCGACCCGAGCCGCCTGCCGCTCATCACCGTCACCTTTAACCTCGACGTGGCCGCGACCTTCGACGCGGGCGAAGGCGGTGGCGGCGCGTCGTCGCCCGCGTCGGCCGCGCCGCTCGAAGTCGATGTCGCGCTCAACCCGCCGGGCTTCGTCCAGTGGGATATGTCCCTGAACGTCATCGACTCGGGGACGCGCGCCGTCGCCGAGTTCGACTACAACACGAGCCTCTTCGAGGCGCAGACCGTGCGGCGCTGGATGGACGCCTACGCGGCGCTGCTCGGGGCGATAGTCGCGCGGCCCGAGGCGACGGTCGCCGAGCTTGAGCGCGCGCTCGACGAGGCGGAGCGCGAGCGGCTCACGCGCCGCAAGAGCGAGCTGAAGCAGAACTTCAAAAACATCAAGCGGAAGGCCGTCCGCGTCTAGCGGCGGCGGGGGAGGTGGCGCAGCGATGCTGAAGAATGAAGCGCAAAAGCCGAGCCTGAAAAGACTGCCCGCGGGCGGGCGCAAGGCCATCAGCCTCTCGCCCGAGGCGGTCGTCAAGACCTCCTACCTGCCTTCGGGCCAGCGCACGCCGCTCGTCGTGCGCCCGGGCGTCGAGGGCCTCGACCTCGCCGAGTGGGCGGCCTCGAACCTCGGCTTCCTCGAAACGGAGCTCCAACGCCACGGCGCGATTCTGTTCCGCGACTTCGGCGTCGAGGCCGTCGCCGGCTTCACGAAGTTCACGCGGTCGGTCGCGCCCGAGCTTCTCGAATACTACGAGCGCACAGTCCACCGCAAAGTCATCGACGACAAGGTCTACACGGCCTCGGAGTACCCGGCCGAGCACCCCATCCCGATGCACAACGAGTACTCGTTCGCGCACGTCTGGCCGCTCAAGCTCTGGTTCTACTGCGTGCGCCCGGCCGCGCGCGGCGGCGAGACGACGTTGGCCGACAGCCGGCGCGTCTACGAGATGATTCCGCCCGACGTGCGCGAGCGGTTCATCACGAAGCGCGTCATGTACGCGCGCAACTACGGCGAGGGGCTCGACCTCGGCTGGGAGGACGTGTTCCAGACGAGCGACCGCGCGGAGGTCGAGCAGTACTGCCGCGAGGCTGGCATCCCGTGGGAGTGGAAGGACGGCAACCGCCTGCGCACGCGTCAGGTGCGCGACGCCGTCGCCCGACACCCGCGCACCGGCGAGACGGTCTGGTTCAACCAAGTCCACCTCTTCCACGTGTCGAGCTTGGAGGAGGGCGCGCGCCGCTCGCTCCTCACACTCTTCCGCGAAGAAGACCTCCCGCGCCACGCCTTCTACGGCGACGGCTCGCCCATCGAGCCGGAGGCGCTCGAAGCCGTCCGCGAGGCGTACCGGCGCGCGACCGTGAGGGTCGCTTGGGAGCGCGGCGACGTGCTGATGATGGACAACATGCTCGTCGCGCACGGGCGCGAGCCGTTCGAGGGCGAGCGGACGATTCTGGTGGCGATGGCCGAGCGGTTCGAGAACAGGGACGCGTAAGTCGAAGGAAGGAATGAAAAGATGCAGAACGACGTGATCGAGGGCTTCCGCCTCTCGCCGCAGCAGAGGCGGCTCTGGGCGCTCCAGCGCGGCGGCGGCAACCCGTCCTACAGCAGCCGCGGCGTGCTCACCATCGAAGGCCCGCTCAGCGCCGACCTTTTGCGCGGCGCGCTCCGGCAAGTCGTCCGGCGGCACGAGATTCTCCGCACCACCTACGCCTTCCTGCCCGGCATGACCGTCCCCGTGCAGGTCATCGGCGACGACGCCGACGTGCCCTTCGAGCGACGCGACCTGACGGCGCTCGACGCCGCGCTTCAGGAGCAAGAGGTCGAGCGCCTCTTCGACGAGCGCCCCGACGAGCCCTTCGACCTTGAGCGCGGGCCGCTCGTGCGCGCCACGCTCGCCGCGCTCGCGCCCGACAGGCACGCGCTCGTGCTGACGCTCCCGTCGCTCTGCGCCGACTCGGCCGCGCTCGGCCTGCTCGCCGCCGACCTCGCCGGCTGCTACGACGCGCTCGCCGCGGGCGTCGAGTGCGAGGGCGAGTCGGTGCAGTACGCCGACGTGTGCGAGGTTCTCAACGAGCTGCTCGAATCGGACGAGGCCGAGGCCGGCCGCGAACACTGGCGGCGGCAGGACTTCTCGGCGCTCGCGGCCCGCCTCCCGCTCGAAACGTCGGGCGGCGCGGCGCGCGAGTTCACGCGTCGCCGCGTCGCGTTCGAGGTCGAGGCGGGGACGGCCCCCGCGCTCGACGCGATTGCCGGGCGTCACGGCGTGACGCCCGACGTGCTGCTGCTCGCCTGCTGGCACGTCCTGCTCTGGAAGCTCACGGGGCAGCCGCAGGTCATCGTCGGCGCGGCCTACGACGCGCGCAACTTTCAGGAGATCGAGTCGGTCGTCGGCCTCTTCGCGCGCCACCTCCCGGTGGCCTGCCGTCTCGACGCGGGGACGCCGCTCGCCGACGTGCTCGAACAGGTGAGCGAAGCCTGCGCCGAAGCCTACGAGTGGCAGGAGTACTTCGCTTGGGAGCACGCGGACGAGGCGCGCGCGGCCGACGCGGGCGAGAGCTTCTTCCCGTTCGCCTTCGAGTACGAGCAGGCGGGCGGCCCGTTCAAAGCGGGCGGCCTCTCCTTCACGCTCGCGCGTCGCGCGGCCTGCGTCGAGCGCTACAAGGTCAACCTGCGCTGCGTGCGTTCCGACGACGCGACGCTCGCCGCGGAGCTTCACTACGACGCGGCGGCGCTCGACGCGGCCGAGGCCGAACGGCTCGCGCGGCGCTTCGGCGCGCTGCTGCGGAGCGTCGCCGAAGACCCGGCGGCGACGGTCGGTCAACTCGAAATCCTCGACGACGACGAGCGCCGTCAACTCCTCGTCGAGTTCAACCGCACCGAAGCGCCCGCGCCCGAGGGCAAGTGCGTCCACGAGATTTTCGAGGAGCACGCCGCGCGCGCCCCTGAATCAATCGCCGTCATCCACGACGGGCAGGAGCTGACCTACGGCGAGTTGAACGCGCGCGCCAACCGTCTCGCGCACCGCCTCCGCGAGTGGGGCGTCGGCGTCGACGTGCTCGTCGGCATCTGCGCCGAGCGCGGGCCGGAGATGGTCGTCGCCATCCTCGCCGTCCTGAAGGCGGGCGGCGCGTACGTGCCGCTCAGCCCCGGCTACCCGAAAGACCGGCTCGCCTTCATGATTGAAGACTCGGGCGTGCGCGTCCTGCTCGCGGGACGCGGCGCGGACGAGGCGCTCCCGGCGGAGACCTCGGCGCGCGTCGTCCGCCTCGACTCCGGCGACGAGGAGGTCGCGCGGCAGAGCGACGAGAACCCGCGCGGCGGCGCGACCGAAAGAAGCCTCGCCTACGTCATCTACACGTCGGGCACGACGGGGCAGCCGAAGGGCGTGATGGTCGAGCACCGCGGCGTCACGAACCTCGCGCGCTGGCAGGCCGACAACTTCCGCCTCACGCCCGCGAGCCGCATCGCGCAGTTCTTCTCCTACAGCTTCGACGGCGCGGTCGGCGAGACCTTCATGGCGCTGCTCAACGGCGCGGCGCTCGTCATGCTCGACTCCGAAGGGCTTGAGCCGCGGCAGTTGACCGAGGCCGTCAACCGCCACGGCGTCAACGTCGGCGTCTTCGTCCCCTCGATGCTGCGCCACCTCGACCCCGACGCGCTCGAACGCCCCGAGGCGTTCTCCGTCGTCTCGGTCGGCGAGGCGTGCCCGAAAGACTTGGCCGCGAAGTGGGCCGCACGTTGCGACTTCATGAACGGCTACGGCCCGACCGAGTACACCGTCTACTCGCACCTCTGGCGCGTCGCGCCCGGTGCGCTCGACGACTACGAGGCCGTCCCCATCGGGACGCCCATTCACAACACGCGCACCTACATTCTCGACGGCGCGATGCGGCCCGCGCCCGTCGGCGTCGCGGGCGAGATTCACATCGCGGGGCGCGGCCTCGCGCGTGGCTACCTGAACCGCCCGCAGTTGAGCGGCGAGCGGTTCATCCCCAACCCCTTCCTCGCCGACGACAAGGTGACGCACCACGGCGTGCTCGCCGCCGAGAGCGCGCGACGCGAGATGGAGGAGTTCGTCGCCGGCGACGAGCACGCGCGCCGCGCCTCGGACGACTCGGCGCGCCCCGACACCCCGCCGCGCCTGTCGCCCGCCGAAGTGCTCGGGATGGTCGAAGGGCTCGACGCCGACGTGGTCGAGACGACCGCACGCTTCGTCGAGCGGTACGGCCGCAACGCGCTCGTCTACGAGGGCTTCTGCCGCTACCTGCTCGAAGGCGCGCGCGACAGCTACGCCGCGCGCGGCATCAACCGCGAGGTGCTCGGCCTCGTCCTCGGCCAAGAAGATTGGCGCGGCCTGCGCGGCGTCGAGCTCGGCTTCGGCAACGCCGAGATCATGTCGATTCTCGCGGCGGCCGGGGCCGAGATCAAGGGCTTCGACTTGAGCCCCTTCTTCGTCCAGCGCGCGAGGCGGAAGGGCCTGCCCGTGCGGATGGCGAAAGTCGATGTCGACACGGCGGAGTTCGTCGAGGAGTGCGGCGTCGAGGAAGGCTCGCAGGACTTCGCGCTGACGACGATGGTGCTCGACCGCATCGAGAACCCGCGCAACCTGCTGCGCAACCTCTTCCTCTGCCTCAAGCCCGGCGGCCGCTACGCCGTCCAGACCATCCTGCCCGTGATGCCCGTGGACGACGGCGACGTGAGCGACCCCATCACCTACACGCCCGCCGAGAACCGCATCACGCCCGGCCGAAGCGTCGCGGGCGACAAGCGCGCGCTCGTCAAATTGCTCGACGAGTTGGGCGCCTCCGACGTTCACATCTGCGAAGTGCCTTACGTCATTTCGAGCCGCGACGGCCTGCAGTACTACCGCGTGTGGAGCTTCTACGGGCGGAAGGCCGCGGCGGGCGAGCGCGAGCGCGCGGCCGAAGTTTACGGACGCCTCTACAAGACCGGCGACCTCGGCCGCTTCCTCCCGGACGGGCGCATCGAGTTCCTCGGACGCCTCGACGAGCAGGTCAAGCTGCGCGGCTTCCGCATCGAGTTGGGCGAGATCGAGTCCGTACTCAGAGAGCACGCGGGCGTCGCCGACGCGGTCGTCAACGTGTGGGACGACGGTGAGGGCGCGAAGCGCCTGACGGGTTACGTCGTCGCCTCCGACGGCGCCGCGCCGAGCGTCACAGACCTCCGACGCTTCCTCGAATCGCGCCTGCCCGACTACATGATTCCCGCGTCGTTCGTCACGCTCGACGCGCTACCCTTAACGCCCAACGGCAAAGTTGACCGCAAGGCGCTGCCCGCGCCCGACGAGAGCCGGCCCGAGCTGAAGAGGGCCTACGAGCCGCCGGCGACGCCGGCCGAGCGCCTGCTGGCCGACATCTGGGCGCAACTGCTCCGACTCGACCGCGTGGGCACTAACGACAACTTTTTCGAGCTCGGCGGCGACTCGATTCTGGCGATTCAGGTCATCGCGCGCGCCAACCAAGAGGGCCTGCGTCTTTCGCCGCGCGACCTCTTCCAGCACCAGACGGTCGCGCGTCTGGCGGCCGTCGCGGGCGAGGGCTCCGGCGCGTCGGCCGCGCAAGGCGTCGTCACCGGCCCGGCCACGCTGACGCCGATTCAACATTGGTTCTTCGAGCAGCGTCTGCCCGACCCGCACCACTTCAATCAGGCCGTGATGCTCGAAGTCAGAAGCCCGCTCGACTTCGACCTGCTGCGCGAGGCCGTGCGCCGCCTGCACCTGCAACACGACGCGCTGCGCTGGCGCTCGGTGCCGGGCGAGTCGGGCTGGTCGCACTTCTACGCCGAGCCGGGCGACGACGCTTCGGTCGTGCGCTCCGACCTCTCGGGGCTCGACGCGGGCGAGCAGACGCGCGCCGTCGAGCGAGAGGCCGAGGAGTTGCAGAAGTCGCTCAGCATTACGGACGGCCCCGTCCTCGCCGCGGCGCTCTTCGAGTTGGGCGAAGGCAGGCCCGGCCGACTCTTCCTCGTCGCGCACCACATGGCGGTCGACATCGTCTCGTGGGGCATTCTGTTGGCCGACCTGCACGCGGCCTACGACCAACTGAAGAACGGCGAAGCCGTGAGCCTCCCGCCGAAGACGACCTCTTACAAGGAGTGGGCCGAACGGCTCGCCGCCCACGCGCAGGACGCGCGCGTCAGGGAGGAGCGCGGCTTCTGGCTCGACGAAGCGCGCCGCGAGGTCGCGCCCGTGCCCGTCGACTTCCCCGAGGGCGACAACGTGAAGTCGGCGGCCGACATCGTCAGGGTCTCGCTCGACCGCGAGGAGACGCAGGCCCTCTTGCGCGAAGTGCCGAAAGCCTACCGCACGCAGATTCACGAGGTGCTGCTCGCGGCGCTCGCGCAGAGCTACAGCGAATGGGCGGGCGCGGCGTCCTTACTCGTCGACCTCGAAGGGCACGGGCGCGAAGACCTCTTCGACGGCGTCGACCTCTCGCGCACCGTCGGCTGGTTCACGTCGCTCTACCCCGTGCTGCTCGACGTGCCGGCCGCGGACGGGACGGGCGAGTTGTTGAAGTCGGTCAAGGAGCAGGTGCGACGCGTCCCCGCGGGCGGCATCGGCTACGGGCTGCTGCGCTACCTGAGCGGCGACGAGGAGACGGCCGCGCGGATGCGCGCGCTGCCCCGCGCCCAGATTCTTTTCAACTACCTCGGCCAGCTCGATCAGGCGCTGCCCGAAGGCGCGCCCTTCGCCGTCGCGGGCGAGTCGACCGGCCCGGCGCAGAGCCCGCGCGGCCGACGCCCCTACCTCATCGAGATCAACGGCGGCATCGCCGAAGGGAGGCTCTCGCTCGACTGGACTTTCGGCACGCGAGTCCACCGGCGCGAGACGGTCGAGGCGCTGGCGCGCGGCTTCATCGAGGCGCTGCGCGCCGTCATCGCCCACTGCCGCGCGGACGAGGTCGGCGGCTACACGCCTTCGGACTTCCCGCAGGCGCGTCTCAACCAGCAGAACCTCGACAGCCTGCTCGCCAAGATCAAATTCGGTGACTAACGAACGCGGAAGGAAGTTGAAGCGGAGATGAGCGCAAAGAACATCGAGGCCATTTACCCCCTCTCGCCGATGCAGCAGGGGATGCTCTTTCACAGCCTCTACGCGCCCGAGGCGGGGCTCTATCTGGAACAACTCAACTGGACGCTGCGCGGCGAGTTGGACGCCGAGGCGCTCCGCCGCGCG
>DASQDT010000068.1:0-5905 GCA_035634035.1 Pyrinomonadaceae bacterium
GCTGCACCGGCGAGTCGATGAAGACGTTGTTGGAGCGCAGCGTCGTCGAGGTCGCGCGCTGGAGGTCGGCGAGCGCCTTGTTGTAGTCGGTCTGCGCCTGCAACTCCTGGTTCTGCGCGTTGACGAGCGCGTTCTCGCGCTGGAAGAGGAGGAAGGTCGTCGAGCGGCCGACCTGGTAGAGCCGGCGCTCGCCGGCCAACTGCTCCTCCGCGGAGCGGAGCGCGGCGCGCGCGGCCAGCACCCGGCGCCTGGCGGTCTCGACCGCCTGCGCGGCGTTGCGCACCTCGACCTCGACGACCTGCTCCTGCGCGCGCGTGTTGGCGGCGAGCTGCTCGCGCTCGATGCGCGCGGCGGCGAGGTTGGCCTCGGCCGTGCGGTTGCGCAAAGGAATCGAGATGGTGACGCCCGCGACGACGTTGCGCGTGTCGAAGCTGAAGAGGTTGCGGAGCGTGCGGAAGTAGCCGCCGTTGAACTGCGACGGGACGCCCGCCTCGCTCGTCACCTGCGGCGGCACGATGGCGGCCAGACCCACCTCGGCGCGCGTGCGGTTGAGCTGCTGGAGGAGGAAGGCGTCGGCGTTCGTGTTGGCGATGTCGTCGCCGCCGATGAGGTCGCGGAGCGTCGTCCCCGTGCCGACGCTCGGCGTGCCGGCCAGACCCGTCGTCGAGACCGTGCCCGTCAGGTTGATCTGCGGCTTGGTCTGGTTCCTGAAGTAGGTGATGTCGATGTCGCTGATCTCTTGGTCGATGCGCAGGCGGCGCAGCTCGGGCCGGTTCTCGCGCGCCTCCTTGAGAGCCGTTTCGAGCGTGACGGGCGTGTCGTCGAACGACGGCTGGTCGGTCGGGAGGAGGATGCGCGACCACTCGGGCGCGAGCGGGTCGCGCAGAATCAGGCTCTTGAGGTTGTTCTCGGCGATGGTCACGCTCTGCGTGGCGAGCAGGAGCGCGGCCTCGCGGTTCGAGAGCTCGGTCTGAATCTCGGCGCGCTCTAAGGGCGCGACCGCGCCGGCGGCGACGCTCGCCTCGGTGCGGCGGAAGTTCTCGCGCGCGAGGTTGAGGTTGGCGATCTGGTTCTGCTCGTCGCGCAGGGCGAAGACCAAGTCCCAGTAGGCGCGCTGCACCTGCGCGATGACCTCGATGGTGCGGCGACGGAACTCCGAGTCGGACTGTTCGAGGCGCTTCTGCTGGATGCGAATGTTGCGGCGCGTGTTGTCAATCGAGCGGTTGCGCCAGAGCGGCTGCGTGAACGTCAGGCCCTGATTCGACGAGTAGAACGGGTTGAGCGTCGTGTTGCTGGCGTCGGTCGTCTCGCGCGTGTTGTTGAAGAAGTAGGTGTAGTTGCCACCGCCCTTGCCGAACTGCTTGGTGACGGCGAAGTCGTTGTTGAAGTCGGTGCGCGAGACCGTGCCGGTCTGGTTCGCGCCGCCGAAGATGTTGACGACCGGGCTGACCGAGCTGCTGTACTCGGGCCGGAAGGTGATGACCGGGTCGTAGATGCCGCGCAGGGACAGGAGCTGCGCCTCGGCCAGACGGACGCTGGAGCGCGCGACCTCGATGTCGTTGTTGCTTTCGAGCGCGCGGCGGACGGCGTCGTTCAGAGAGAGCGCGAGCGTGTCGCCGCTGACGACGCCGACGCGCGAGAGCGAAGGCATCGGCGGGAGCGGGCGCGGCTGGAGAAGCTCTTGCAGAGTCTCGTCGACCTGACCCGAAGTCGTGACCGGGGTCTGCGGGGCGGTCGTCGCCGGGGTGGTCTCGGCGGGCGTCTGCGGCTGCGTGCGCTGCGGGGTGTTCTCGCGCGGGAGCTGCGTGCCCGGAGGGGCCTGCGGCGAGGTGCGCTGCGTGCCCGGAGGCGCGGTCGGGTCGGTCTGCCGGGTCGATCCCGGAGGCGCGGTCGTGCGCTGCTCGGTGCCCGGCGGGCGCGTCGCGTCGCGCTGCGCGGGCGAGGGCGTGACGGGCGTCGGCGTGGTCTGCGCGTCGTTCGTCCCGTAGAGCGAGCCGGAGACCTGCGCGGCCGAGGGGTCGTCGGCGCGGGCCGCGGCGAGGACGCCTGCGGGGGCCGCGAGCAAGAGGCTCAAGAGGGCCGAGGCGGAGACTCTCGAAACTGTCTTCAGGGCGCGGGGGCGCGTGCGCGTGGCTGTACTCGACATCGAACGGGAAACTCCTCTTGTTAATCTGACGACCCGCCGTCGGTAAAAATTGCGTTTGTAGGTGAAACCTTCGTGCGCCCGCGAGTCAGAGCCTACTACGTCGGGCGCGCGGGGAGGGTTTCATAAACCTATACAAAGACTGTGCCAACGAACCTTTTCAAAGGACTGACCTTTGATGCCGCCCGGAGGCTTTCCGTCCGCCGTTTTGTGGGCCGGCCGGGCCCCTCGCGCGTCCCCCGAACGGACAACCGAGTCGCGTTAGTGGGACGGGCCGCGCCAGCCTGTTCCGGGCGGAAAACAGTTAAATGGCCCTCTCGGCGCGCGGCCGAGTGGTGCTTGACACCCGCCCGCGCCCCCGTTATCTTGCCACTCTTTAAATCGCGCCAAAGTTGTCCGCTGCGTCTGTTCGGGTCGAGGCCGGTGTGTGCGCCGGGGCGCGTGAAGGTAAACGACATCATCTGAGGAGGCTCAAAGCCATGCCAGTCAAAGTCGCAATCAACGGGTTCGGGCGCATCGGCCGCAACGTCCTGCGCGCCTCTCTGGGCGACCCCGAGATTGACTTCGTCGCCATCAACGACATCACCGACACCAAGACGCTCGCGCACCTCCTGAAGTACGACTCCGTGCTCGGCAACCTCGAAGAGGAGATCGCCGCGACCGACAAGGGCATCCGCGTCGGCAAAGACGAGTTCACCGTCTTCGCCGAGCGCGACCCGGCGAAAATCGACTGGGAGTCGGTCGGGGCGGAAATCGTCGTCGAGTCCACCGGCCTCTTCACGAAGGCCGAGGACGCGCGCAAGCACCTGCGCGGGCCGGTCAAAAAGGTCATCATCAGCGCGCCCGCCAAGGACGAGGACATCACCATCGTCCTCGGCGTCAACGAGGACAAGTACGACCCGGCCGCGCACCACGTCATCTCGAACGCCTCGTGCACGACCAACTGCCTCGCGCCCGTCGCCAAAGTGATTCACGAGAAGTTCGGCATCCGCTCGGCGCAGATGACGACCATTCACTCCTACACGAACGACCAGCAGCTCCTCGACCTCCCGCACAAGGATATGCGCCGCGCCCGGGCCGCCGCGCTCTCGATGATTCCGACCTCGACCGGGGCGGCGAAGGCCGTGGCGCTCGTCATGCCGGAGCTCAAGGGCAAGTTCGACGGCATCTCCGTCCGCGTCCCGACGCCGAACGTCTCTTTGGTCGACGTGGTGATGGAGGTCGAGCGCGACACGACGACCGAGGAGGTCAACACGGCCTTGAAGGACGCGGCGGGCGAGGAGCTTTCCGGCATCCTCGCCTATTCGGAGGAGCCGCTCGTCTCGGTCGACTTCCGCAAGAACCCAAACTCTTCGATCGTCGACGCCGAGTACACGAAGGTCATCGGCGGCAACATGGTCAAGGTCTTGTCTTGGTACGACAACGAGTGGGGCTACTCGTGCCGCGTCCGCGACCTCATCAAGTATCTGGCGGGTAAAGGTCTGTGAAGCTCTCCGTCAAAGACCTCGACCTCAAGGGCAAGCGCGTCTTCGTGCGCGTGGACTTCAACGTGCCGGTCAAGGGCGGCAAGGTCGAGGACGACACGCGCATCCGCGGGACGCTGCCGACGATTCGGCACGCGACCGCCGAGGGCGCGCGCGTCATCCTCGCCTCGCACCTCGGGCGTCCGAAGGGCGAGCGCGTCGAGAAGTACTCCCTGCGTCCGGTGGCCGAGCACCTCGCCGGCCTCCTCGGCTCGCCCGTCGCCTTCGCGGAGGATTGCGTGGGCGAAGCGGCGCGCTCGAAGGTCGAGGCGATGAAAGACGGCGACGTGCTGCTCCTCGAAAACCTCCGCTTTCACAAAGAGGAAGAGGAGAACGGCGAAGGCTTCGCGCGCGAGCTGGCCTCTTTGTCCGACGGCCTCTACGTCAACGACGCCTTCGGCGCGGCGCACCGCGCGCACGCCTCGACCGCGGGCATCACGAAGTTCGCCGAGCGCGCCGCGGCCGGGCTCCTGATGGAGAAGGAGCTTGAATACTTGGGCCGCGTCATCAGCGACCCCGAGCACCCGTTCGTCGCCATCCTCGGCGGCGCGAAGGTCTCCGACAAAATCCCCGTCATCAACGCGCTCGTCGAGCGCAAGGTCGACAAGCTCTTAATCGGCGGCGCGATGGCCTACACTTTTCTGAAGGCCGAGGGCTTCACGGTCGGCAAGTCGCTCGTCGAGAACGAAATGCTCGACACGGCGCGCGAGATTCGCAAGCGGGCCGAGGGGGCGGGCGTCGAGTTCGTCCTGCCGACCGACCATCAGGTCGTCGACAGCTTCGAGCCTTTGAAGGGCGGCGCGGCCCTGAGCCGCAACATCCCGGTCGAGTTCACGAACATCGGGCAGGTGGGCTTAGACATCGGCAAGGAGTCGGTCGCGCTCTTTTCGCGCGCGCTCGAAGGGGCGAAGACCGTCATCTGGAACGGCCCGATGGGCTACTTCGAGGAGAAGCCCTTCGACGAGGGGACGCGCGCGCTCGCCGCGGTAGTGGCCGATGCGGCCGACCGCGGCGCGACCGTCATCGTCGGCGGCGGCGACTCGGTCGCGGCCGTCACGCAGGCCGGGGTGGCCGAACGCATCACGCACATCTCGACGGGCGGCGGCGCGACGCTCGAATTCCTCGCCGGGGACGAGCTGCCCGGCGTCGCCGCGCTCCAAGACAAATGAGAAAGCCCATCATCGCCGGGAACTGGAAGATGTATAAGACGGTCGCCGAGTCGGTGGCGACGGCGCTCGCCTTGCGCCCGCTCGTGGCGAACGCGAACCACTGCGAGGTCGTCATCGCGCCCGTCTACACGTCTCTGAAGACCGTGGCCGACCGACTCGAAGGCTCGAACGTGCAGGTCGCCGCGCAGGACTGCTCGACCGAGCAGAAGCACGGCGCGCACACGGGCGAGGTCGCGGCCGACATGATTGCCGACGCGGGCGCGACGCACTGTATCGTCGGACACTCGGAGCGCCGACAGTTCTACGGCGACACGGACGAGGTCGTCGGGCGGAAGACGGAGGCCGCGCTGGCGGCCGGCCTCAAAGCGATTGTTTGCGTCGGCGAGCTGCTCGAAGAGCGCGACCGCGGCGAGGCCGAAAGCGTTGTCAGCAGGCAGCTTGAGGCCGCGCTCCGCGGTTTGACAGCCTCCGACCTCGAACGTATCATTGTCGCCTACGAGCCCGTCTGGGCCATCGGGACGGGGCGCACCGCGACGCCGGAGCAAGCGCAGGAAATGCACGCGTTTGTCCGGCGCGTTTTCGCGCAGAGGTTCACGACGGAAGCGGCCGAGCGGCTACGCATTCTCTACGGCGGCTCGGTCAAGCCCGACAACATCGCCGGCCTGATGAGCCAAACGGACGTGGACGGCGCGCTCGTCGGCGGCGCGAGCCTCGACGCCGAAAGTTTCGCGCGCGTCATCAATTACGAACGTTAGTTTTGTACGAAAGATAAAGTTCGAGGAGTCGTTTTGCTGAGCATCATTATCTACGCGCTGTTCGCGCTCGCCTGCGTCGTGCTCATCCTCGCCGTGCTCCTTCAGCCCGGCAAGGCCGACGCCGGGGCGCTCTTCACGAGCTCGGTTTCGAGCACCGCCTTCGGCCCGCGCGGCACGCAGACGCTGCTCGCGAAGATCACCATCGCGGCGGCGGCCGCCTTCATGCTCGCCGCGCTCATCATCTCGATGGGCATCGGCACCCCGCGCTCGGTCGTCTCGCCGGGCGAGACCGGCGACCCGGCCGCCCCCGCCGCG
>DASQDT010000069.1:0-2066 GCA_035634035.1 Pyrinomonadaceae bacterium
GAAGTTAAAAAGGCGCGGGGACGAACGTCCGATGAGCGTTGTTCTCATCAAGCGTTTCGTCCCCGCGCCTTTCAAATGTGCGGGCGACGCGGCCAGCGCGACCGCGTCGCCCTACTGACAGGGCGGCCCGCTCTCCCCTTAACGGTACCGCCCGCCAGCCTGTGCAGCCCGGCAGCGGACGAGGTGCGACTCCCTGTTGCGGCCCACTATAGAACTGACCCCATTTGTGGGCCGAAAGCCGTCCCGATTGCCTTTGAAAGCAGCCCGCGGCCAAAAGGCCGTCGCGTTAACAGTCCCCGCCCGGAGCGCGGAAATACACGCGGCCGTAAAAAAAAGTGAACGGTAGATAGTGAACAAGTAAGTAGAATAAAGACGAAAAGCCCCGCCCGAGTTTCAGCACTCGGGCGGGGCTTTTCGCCCAATCACTATTCACTATTTACTATTCACCGGCTCACTGCCCGAAACGCTCGCGGTACTCGCCCGAGACGAGGAACGAGCGCACCATCTGGGCCGCGACGAAGTCGCCGCCGTGCTCTTCGAGCTTCTTGAGCCAGAAGGCGTGGCCCGCCTCGTCGGCGTTGCGTCGGAGGTAGCCGAAGTACTGCATCATCACGAAGGCGCGGTTGTAGTCCTGAGCGTAGAGCCTTCGGTCTTCGGCGACCTGACGCAGCGCCTCGCCGCGCGTCTTCGCGCCCGACGTGATTTGCGAGGCGAGCGTCGCGCGCTCGTCGGCCGTCGCCGCCACGCCCGCGTCCGCGTAGAGCCTGTCAACGTACTGCGCGTTCGTCAGCGAGTCGTGACGCGCGCGGAACTCGGCCGAAGTCACCCACGCGTTGACGAAGGCGCGCTTGTTGGCTTCGAGCTTCACGTCCCAGCCGGGCGCGAGCACGACGACGCCCTCGCCGATTCTCTGGAGGTCGGGCATGAACCGCTCGTAGCGCGGGAGCGTCGCGCCGAACGAGGCGCGGTTCAGGCGGTAGAGGAAGTAGCCCGTCTTCTGAAACTCCTCCGAGATGAAGAACGCGCCCGAGACGTGTATGCGCCGGTTGTCGATGCAGTCGGCGTTGCCGGCGCACTCCTCGACGACGTTCGACCAGAAGGAGAGCCCCGGCACGTCGGGCGCGCGGTTGAAGAAGTCGAGATAGTTCTGGCGGACGAAGAAGCGCGTCGAGTCGACGGGGTTCGGCCCGCCCGTCGTCCAGCCGTTCGTCGTCAGAGACGCGAGCGCGTCGGCGCGGCGCGCGACCGGCCCCGCGACCGCCACGCCCGACTGCACGATGCGGTCGTTGATCTCGGCGGGCGCGGCCTCGGGGTGAGCGCCGCGCATGAGCGCGGCCTGACCGGCGACGAGCGGCGCGGCCATCGAAGTGCCCTTCCAGACGCCGTAGCCGCCGCCCGGCACGCTGCTCGTAATCGCGTCGCCCGGCGCGAGCACGCGCACCCAATGGCCGCGCGTCGACCAAGACGTTATCGCGTCGGCCGTGTCGCTCGCGCCGACGGCGAGCATACTGCGGAAGGGAGAGCCCGCGAAGCCCGCGTAGGCGGCCGGGTACATCTCCTTGTCGATGCGCAGCTCGTCGTCTTTCGGGAGGCCGTTGCCCGCGGCCGTGATGATGACGGGCGCGCGCGAGGGCGCGACGGGGGCGGGAGTGACCGCGCCCATGCCCGCCTCGCCCGTAATCTCCGAGACGATGTCGGTGACGGCGCGCGACTCGTAGTCGGAGGCGAGGCTCATGTTGATGACGTCCGCGCCGTCGTCGGTCGAGGGGTCGCCGTCCGGGTCGGCCGCGTAGGCGAGCGCGACCGCCAGACGCCACATGTCGCCCATGCCGTTCTGGTCGAGGACGCGGACGGGCATGATGCGCGCCTCGGGCGCGGCGAGCGCGACGAGGCCGGCGACGTGCGTGCCGTGCCCGAAAGGCCCGAGCGCCTGCGTGCCGACTTCCGAAGGGTCGGGGTCGGCGTCGACGAAGTCGCGGCCGCCGACGAGTCGGCCGGCGAGCGCCGGGTGGCGTCGGTCAACGCCCGTGTCGAGCACGGCGACTATCTGCCCCGCGCCGCGCGCG
>DASQDT010000070.1:0-5213 GCA_035634035.1 Pyrinomonadaceae bacterium
GCCGTGAGCCGCCCGGTCCAGCGCGCCGAGAAGCGGTCGTAAGGGAGCCCCGGCGCGGGCGGGTCCGTGAACCAGTTGAAGTTGAGCCGGGCGTCGGTGCGCCTGACGGCGGGCTCGCCCTTCAGCTCTTCGTTGGCGAAGTACTCGGCGCTCAGGCCGGGCGTGCCCGCCTCCGTCGTGAAGGCGTCGGCCGGGACGGGGACGAGCGCCTCGCCGGTGAGCGTCGTCCCCATCGCGTGAAGCACGGTCGTCTGCGGCGAGACCTTCGCGCGAATGCCCTCGACGGCCGTGACCCACTTCGAGGGGATGCCGTGGTAGTTGCCGAGCAGCACTTCGAGCGAGTCGGCGTTCGGGCCGATGACGGCCACTGTCTTCAAGTCCTTGCGGAGCGGCAGCGTGTCGCCGTCGTTCTTGAGCAGCGTGACGGACTCGCGGGCTGCGGCGCGCGCGAGCTCGCGGTGCTCGGCCGAGTCGTTCACCTCGAAGGGGATGCCCGCGTACTTGACCATCTCGGGCGGGTCGAACATACCGAGGCGGAAGCGCGCCGTGAAGAGGCGACGGACGGCCTCGTCTATCTCGGCCTCCGAGATGAGCCCCTGCTTCACGGCCGCGGGGAGCGCGCGGTACTCGTAGCCGCAGGTCAGCTCCGTCCCCCTTTTGACGGCGAGCGCGACGCCCTCCTCCTCGGTCTTCGCGTACAAGTGCTTCTTGTAGATGTCGGCGACGGCGTCGCAGTCCGAGACGACGTAGCCGCCGAACTTCCACTCGCCGCGCAGGATGTCTCCGAGGAGTTTCGTGCTCGCGCAGGCGGGCTCGCCGTTGACGCGGTTGTAGGCGCACATCACAGACCCCGCGCCGGCCTCGACGATTGTCGCGCGGAAGGCCGGGAGGTACGTGTCGCGCATATCGCGCGCCGAGGCCACGGCGTCGAAGACGTGGCGCTCGGGCTCGGGGCCGCTGTGCACCGCGTAGTGCTTCGGCGTGGCGATGGTCTTTAAATACTTCGGGTCGTCGCCCTGCAAGCCCCGAACGAACTCGACGCCGAGACGCGCCGTCAGGTGCGGGTCTTCGCCGTAGGTCTCGTGGCCGCGCCCCCAGCGCGGGTCGCGGAAGATGTTGATGTTGGGCGACCAGAAGGTTAGTCCGTAGAAGCGCCCGCGGTTGCCGCGGCGGACGGCCTCGTGGTGCTTGGCGCGCGCCTCGTCGGAGATGGCCGTGGCGACGCGCCGCATGAGCGCCGTGTCCCAACTCGCGCCGAGCCCGATCGACTGCGGGAAGACCGTGGCGCGGCCCGCGTAGGCGACGCCGTGCAGCGCCTCGTTCCACCAGTCGTAGGCCGGCACGCCGAGCCGCTCGATGGCCGGGGCCTTGTTCATCATCTGCGCGACCTTCTCGTCGAGCGTCATGCGCGAGACGAGGTCGGCGGCGCGGCGCTCGGGCGCGAGGCGCGGGTCGAGGTAGTCGGGCCTCGGCGCGTCGGGCTCCGGCGTCTGCGCGGCGGCCGGCGGAGCCGACAGCGGGAGAGAAAAGAGACAGACCGCGAGAGTCAGTCGGCGTAATGTGTGCTTCAAGAGGGAATCTCCTACCGTGTGCTCGCCGTTAAGATGACGGCCTCGAAGGGCGCGAGGCTCAACTCGCCGGAGACCTCGCGGCCGGCGTCGGGCGCGGGCCGGCTGCTCAGCGCGACGGAGTAGGTGAACGGGCCGAGCCTCGCCGGCGACGGGAGCTTGAACGCGCGCCGCTCGGCCGACATGTTGAGCGCGACGATGGCCGTCTGGCCGCGCGCCGTGCGGCGGTAGGCGTAGACGTGCGGGTCGTCGCCGAGTGCCGTGTAGCTGCCGTCGAGGAGCGCGGGACTGCGTCGGCGCAGCGCGATGAGGCGCCTGTAGAAGTTGAGGAGCGAGACGGGGTCTGCGACCTGCGCGGCGACGTTCTTCTCGCGCGCCGACGGCGGGACGGGGAGCCACGGCGTTCCGGCGGTGAAGCCCGCGTGACGCGCGGCGTCCCACTGCATCGGCGTGCGCTCGCCGTCGCGCCCCTTGCGCAAAGGCCAGTAGCGCCGGCCGACGGGGTCGCGCACCTCCTCGACCGTCTTCGGCTCGGTCGTCACCATGCCGATCTCCTCGCCGTAGTAGAGGAACGGCGTCCCGCGCAAGGTCAGGAGCATCGTCGCCGTCAGCTTCGCAATCTCGTCGTCGTGCCGGCCGTCGCCCAAGCGGTCGTAGTGGCGCGGGATGTCGTGGTTCGACAAAACGTAAGTCGTCCAGCGCCCGGCGAGCGCGCGCTCGCTCGCCGCGATGACTTCGCGGAAGACCGCGGCTTTGAGTTGCGAGCGCGCGGGCTCCATCACGAGGAAGAAGTTGAAGGGCAGGTGCACGCCGTTGTTCGCGGGGCCGTAGTAGCGCATCAGCTCGTCCCACTTCGGCACGTACGCCTCGCCGACGAGCACGCTCTCGGGGTTGACCGAGTCGTTGAAGGCGCGCAGGCGCACCATCGCGTCCTGCACCTCGGGCAGGTCGCGGTTGTACTTCTTCTCCTGCTCGTGCTCGGTCGTGCTGCCGAAGCGAAGCTCGGGCAAAACAGGATTGTCGCGCAACCGCGGGTCTTCGTAGAGGAAGTTGACGGCGTCGAGGCGGAAGCCGTCGGCGCCGCGCTTGAGCCAGAAGCGCATGACTTCGAGCATCCGGCGTTCGACCTCGGGGTTGCGCCAGTTCAGCTCGGGCTGCTGCGGGTAGAAGTAGTGGTAGAAGTACTGCCCGGTCTTGTCGTCCATCGTCCACGCGACGGGGCCGAACGACGAAGACCAGTTGTTGGGTCGCGCGCCGTCGGGCTTGGGGTCGCGCCAGATGTACCAGTCGCGCTTCGGGTTCGTCTTCGACGAGCGCGACTCGACGAAGAAGGGGTGCTGGTCGGAGGTGTGGTTGAGGACGAAGTCGATGACGACGCGGATGTTCCGCCTGTGAGCCTCCCTGACCAGACGGTCGAAGTCGGCGAGCGTGCCGAACTGCGGGTCGACCGCCTCGTAGTCGCTCACGTCGTAGCCGAAGTCGACCTGCGGCGACGGGTAGAAGGGCGTTATCCAGACGGCGTCGACGCCGAGGTCGCGCAGGTAGTCGAGCCGCGAGGTGATGCCGTTGAGGTCGCCGACGCCGTCGCCGTTCGAGTCCTGAAAGCTGCGCGGGTAGATTTCGTAAAAGACCGCGCGCTGCCACCACGGCACCCCCGAAGTTTTGCGTGCGGCGGCGCGGCGCGGCGCGCTGCGCGACTGCGGCGGCAGGGGGTCGGACGAGCCGGCCGCCTGAAGCGACGATGTGAAGAGCAGCGCGAAGGCGAGGAGGGTCGAGCGGGCGCGCCGCCGCGCCCTCTGAGTCTGCTTCATGCGCGAATGTTTCCTCAAGGTAGGGTAGGAGAGCGAGCCGCGAGCGCGTGCCGACCCAGAATCAGCGCGCCGTAGACGCCGCTGTCGCCGCCCAACTCGGCCTGCGCGATTCGCACTCGTTCGACCGGCGCTATCTTAACAGACTCGCGGACGCGCCGGCGCAAGGGGCCGAGAAGCTGCTCGCCCGCGGTCGAAACCCCGCCGCCCAAAACGACGGCCTCGGGCGCGAACGCGGCGATGACGTTGCCGACGCCGAGGGCGAGATACTCGATTGTCTCGTCCCAGACCTCGGCCGCCAGCGGGTCGCCCGCGCGCGCGGCCTCCGCGACCGCGCGCGCCGTCACGTCTCCGAGTCCGCCGCCTTCGAGCAGCGCGGAGCCGCGCGCGCCGCCGGCGAGTCGTTCCCGCGCGCGGCGCGCGATGGAGGTGCCGGAGCAGATGGTTTCGAGGCAGCCGCGCGAGCCGCACCCGCAGGGGTGTCCGCCGGGCTTGACGATCATGTGCCCCACCTCGCCCGCCGCGTCGCCGATGCCGTGAATCAACCTCCCGCCGATGATGACGCCGCCGCCGATGCCCGTCGAGATGGTCATGTAGACCATGTCCTCCGCGCCGCGCCCCGCGCCGTACGCGTGCTCGGCGAGGGCGGCGGCGTTGGCGTCGTTGTCGAGCTCGACGGGCACGCCGAAACGTCCGCGGATGAGATCGACGATGGGGAACTCGTCCCACCCCGGGAGGTTGGCCGGCGAGAGAATCAGACCGCGGCCCCGGTTGAGCGGGCCGCCGCAGCCGACGCCGACGGCCGCCACCCGCCCGCCCGCCTCGGCCGCCATCTTCTCAAGCTCGTCGAGCGCCTGTTCGACTATCGGGCGCGCTCCGCGCTCGACCTTCGTCGGGAAGCGACGGAAGGGGAGCGCGCGTCCTTCGAGGTCTGAGAGGCCGAGGGCTATCTTCGTCCCGCCGACGTCGACGGCGGCAATAAGGTCTTGGGTCATGTAAAAGGGTTCGCCCGGAAGCGGGAGGTGATGACAACGTCGCTTGTATGCGATTCGCCTTTGCTTTGTCAATCAACGTGCGCGGCGCGGGGCGTCGCGCGGCGGGCGGAGCGCGGCGGCGCGCGCGGGGTCGTGCGCGGCGTTCGCGGCGAGCCACGCGCGCGCTACACGTCGCACCTCCTCGGCGTCTCGGCCGCCGACGCCGAGCAGCGAATAAAAGTCTCTGTTCTCGGTCGTCTCGTTCGGCATACTCCAGAGGTCGAGGCCGAAGGGCGCGAAGTGCGAGGGGTAGCGTCCGAAGGTCTCGGGCGCGAGGTCGTGGGCCTGACTGTTGAGCCAGCCGACGGGCCAGTGATCCCAAGTGAGCGTGCCCCAACCCCAGCCGCCCGTGCCCTTGCGGTCGCCGTGCTCTTTGAGCCGCACGCCCTCGCGCGGGAAGCCGGAGGCGTCGCCGATGACGAAGAAGGGCGAGCCGTCGCGCAAGGGTATCAGCCCGGCGAAGCCGCGCGCGTCGTCAATCTCCTTCCACGGCGAGCCCGTGCGCCGCGTCGTGCCGGCGAAGATTTTCTTCGGGTCGTCCTTGCGCTTCCAGTAGATGTCGACGCGCGCGCGTGAGAAGGCGTCGAGGCCGGTGAAGGCGTGGCTCTCGTCGCCTGCGGGCGCGAGCACGTCGAACCACTGCCGGCCGACGGGGCTCAAGACGATCAGCTCGATGGGCTCGCGCGCGTAGCCGCGGTTGTCGCCGGGCTTGAGCGTGTGGTAACGCTGGCGGCGCAGGATGAGCCCGTTGGGGAAGGCCCAGAAGTCTTCGACCGCGCGGTAGGCCGCCTCGCCCGTCTGCA
>DASQDT010000071.1:0-4109 GCA_035634035.1 Pyrinomonadaceae bacterium
GCCGCAGCGCCGGGGCACGACCCGCCGCGCGACCGCGCCCACGTCAATCGGCCCGGTGGTCAACTCGAAGAAGTCCCGCGCGTCGTCGTCTTCGTTTGAATGTCCGCCGCTCACGGGCGGGAAGAGCGCCAACTCGTCGCCGTCCTTCAGCCCGACTTCGAGGTCGCGCGCGTACTCCTGATTGACGGCGACGAGGAGCGAGCGCCCGAAGCGCGCGAGGCCCGGGTAGGCGCGCGCTATCTCTTCGAAGGCGCTCTCGGCCGTCGCCGGGCGGCGCACGTCGAAGTCCGTCTCGTCGAGTCCGGCCGCCTCGCGCGCCGCGCCGAACAGGAGCAGGCGCACGCGCACGACGCCCGCCCCCTCGCCCGTCTCGGGCTTTTCGTCGGCGCTCGTCGTCATTCCTCGAAACTCACCTTCCGGCCGCCGTGGCCGTTGCGGCGCGCGACCGCGTGCAGGCGCGCGCGCTCCTCGTAGCCGCCGACGACTTGCGCGAGCAGGTCGTGCAGACGCTTGAGCCGCTCCGCGCCCGAGCGCAGTTCGAGCAGCTCCTGTTTAATCTCGGAGTCGATCTCCATCGCGGCGGCGACGAGGAAGGAGAGGCGCTCGGGGCCGGCCTCGGGCAGGTCGGGCAGCGCCGCCCGCTCGTCGTTGATGACGCGGACGGCGCGTGCGATGCGCATGAAGGTGGCGGTGACTTCGGCGGCGCGCGCGGCGAGCAGCTCCGAGTCCTCCGGGTCGTCCTCGAAGAAGCGGACGCGGCCGACCAAGTAGGGGTCGCCGTGCTCGACGTACCCTTCGACCTCGTAGCGGACGAGCCCGACGGTCAGGATGTTGGAGCGCCCGTCCGGCAGCTGTTGTGACTCGACGACCTCGGCCGCGCACCCGACGTGTCCGGCCGGGGGGCGTTCGGCGGGCGTGTTCGCGGGGTCGAAGTAGGAGAGGCCGAAGAGGTTGTTCGAGGCGCGCACGTCGGCGAGCAGGCGGCGGTAGCGCGGCTCGAAGATGTGGAGCGGCATCGGCACGCCCGGGAAGAGCACGACGGGCAGGGGGAACAGCGGCAACTCCCGCACGCCGCGCACACGCTCAAGAGCCTCACTCATAAAAAACAGTGGCGGGTGACGAGCGACGAGTGACGAGTTAAAGACGAGTCCGAAGTCGTGAGTAGAAACCAAGCATTCACTCAAGCCTCTTGCCCGTCAGTCGTCACTTCTCACTCGTCACTGCCGTCGTGGCGTTCCGTTCGATGGCTTGGAGCGCGCCCGCGGAGGGCGTCGCGTCGTCGGCGGCGTCGGCGGCCGAAGCGGCGAGGGCGGCGGCCGCGTCGCCGCCGGCGGGCCGTGGTTTGGCGTCGCGGGCGTCCGGGCCCGCGACGCGCGCGAGGTGTTCTTCGATGTGCTTGAGAATCTCGGCCGGCTCTTCGTCCGAGAGCGCGAGCTTTTTGGCTTGGAGGACGAGGTCGGCCATCTGGTCGGCGCGCCCGCGCCACCGGTTGTTGCGCGCAATCAAGTCCGCGACGATGCGGCGCTCGCGCTCGGCGCGCGTCACGTCGGGGTCGAGGTCGGCCGCGACGGCGTACTCGACCGGCACGCTCTGGTTCTTGACGAGGACGTGGAGCGCGCCCGTCAGCTCGCGCGCCTCTTCGCGGATGCGCGGGAGTTCGAGCAGAGAGTTCTTGAAGCCCAAGTGGCCGCGCAGGGAGATTTCGATGATGGGCGCGTGTTGCTCGCCGCCGTCAGAGTCGCTGTCGTCCTTCGACCAGCCGCGCGCCTCGCGCCGGAGCTTCTCCATGACGCCCTCGCGCACGGCATCGGCCGTCTCAAGGCCCGACACGTCGAAGCTCAGACGCTGAAAGGGCCGCTGAAAGTAGTCCTTGACGTGCGCGGCGCGGACGCGCCGGTCGTCGTCTACTTCGACCAAGTACGCGCCGCGCTCCTCGCGCGCCTCGTCAATCGAGCAGGCTTCGAGCGAGCCGGGGTTGAAGGCCCAACCGTCTATCTCGAAGCGCTTGTGCGTGTGGCCGAGCGCGACGTAATCCACCGCCGCGCGCAGCTCCTTCAGCTTCTCGACCGGCAGCGCCGGGATGGGGCGGTTCATCTGCCCCTCGACATCCGTGTGGAGCATGAGGATGTGGAAGAGCGAGGGGTCGCGCTGGCGGCGGATGGCGTCGGCGAGCAGCGAGACGGCGACGCCGGTCGTCGTCCCGTACCAGTGCGTGCCGTAGATGCGCGCGCCCGCGATGTCGACGTAAGTGCCTTCGCGCCGCTCCTCGTCCCACGGCGCGAGCGCGATGGGCGACTCATTCTCCTCGCCCTTCGCGGGTTCGAGCAGCATCAGGAGCCCGGCCTGCGAGAACGAGCGCATCCAGCTGTAGGGCGAGACCGAGTCGCGCCGGTCGTGGTTGCCCTCGATGACGACGACGGGGATCTCGGCGTCCTTCAGAATCTGAAGGCCGGCGATGGCGTGGTTCATCGTCTGCGGGTCTATCTGGCGGCGGTCGAAGAAGTCGCCGGCGATGAGGACGAAGTCCACTTTATTCGGCACGGCGTGACGGGTGATGACTTCGTACCACGCGCGGAAGAAGTCTCTGGTTCGCTCTTCGAGGTTGTAGCGGCGGCAGCCGAGGTGCACGTCCGAGATGTGCAGGAATTTAATCATCCGTCCCCGAGTTGTTAACAGTGGCTCTTAACGAAATTTGAATACCGCGGCCGCGCCACGGCGTCGGCCGCCCCGCTTCTGTTTGCGCGTCCATTATACGCCAACGCGGGCGCGCGGCGCATTAAAGGAGCGTTCGGCTTCGAGCGATTAGATGTTAGCCGTTGGCCTCCGGCGGGAGAAGGGCCGCGGCCGCCGCGCGCGGCTCGAAACGGGCCTCGGCCGCCTCGCCGCGCGCGCGCCGGTCGCGCACGATGTCGGCGACGGCGGCGAGAAACAAGGGTGCGAGGCGCGGGCGCGCGAGGAGGAGGCGGGCGCCGTCGGCGAAGGCGCGGCGGGCGAGGGTGAGCCGGTCGCGCGCGGTGGGCGTGAATCCTAGAGCGCCGGAGCGCGCGTCGGCGCGGAGGTCGACGAGGCTGTCGAGGAGGCAGCCGACCTCCCCGACGCGCGCGAGAAAGTCTCCGACGGCCGCGCCCGCGCCGGTCGTCACCAGCGGCTCGACGAGCGCGTAGGAGACTTCGGCCGTCAGGCGGCCGACGCGCCTGCGCTCCTCGACGTAGGCGGCCAGCGACGGCGCGCGGCGCTCGCCGACGACCGCGCCGTACAACTCCCCGAGCAGCGCGAGCACCCGCGCCCTCACGTCCGTCGTCATGTGGCGGCGCAAGCGCTCGACGGCGAGCGCGACCGGCGTCGGTGTTTCGACGCCTCCGCGCGTCGCGCCGTCGTCGCGCGCGAGCAGGGCGAGGATTTCGCGCCCGCGCTCCGGGCCGCGCGAGTCGATGGCGTCGTCGGCGACGCCGATAAAAAGATAGTAGGCGAGCAGGCGCTCGGAGACTTCGCGGCGGTCGCAGGCCGCGCCGAACTGTTCGAGGCACGCGCAGACGCGCGCCGGGATGCGCGCGTAGTGCGCGTAGCGCGGCTCGCGCGCGAGCGCGCGGTAACTGAACTCGGCGGAGGATTCAGTCATCGTGTCGGAGATTTTGTAGGACGGTCTGTTTTAGTCGTCGGCGATGCGCTCGCGCCCGAACTCGGCGAGCAGCGGCGTGATGGTTCGGACGACGAGCGCGTGCGCGGCGGCGCTCGTCGCGACGAGGCCGTTGCGGTTGCGCACGTCCGGCACGTTGTAGCGCAGGGGCTCGCCCCAGAGGTCTGTCATCACGCCGCCGGCTTCGGCCAAGACGGCCTCGGGCGCGCACGTGTCCCACTGCTTCGTCCCCTGCGAGAGGTGGACGTAGATGTCGGCCTGACGCTCGACGATGAGGCCGACCTTGATGCCGACCGAGTGGCGCTTGACCTCCTCGCTGATGCCGAGCGCGCGGATGACGGCGTCGGTGCGCGGGCTGCGGTGCGAGCGGCTCGCGGCGAGTCGCATCTCGTCGGTGCGCGTCTTGTCGGCGACGCGCAGGCGCTCGGCCTCAAGGTCGGGGCGCGTGACCCACGAGCCCGCGCCGCGCGCG
>DASQDT010000072.1:0-7958 GCA_035634035.1 Pyrinomonadaceae bacterium
CGACGCGCAGACGCGCGACGCCGCACGGCCGCCCGCGCGCGACGCGGCGGTCGAACAGCCGCGCGCGTCGGCCGACGAGAACTTCGAGCTGAACATCACCGAGCGCCACATCGTCGAGGAGACCTTCGAGGCTTCGACCGACGTCTCGCTCGGCGGGCGCGAGCCGCGCGGCGTGAGCGTGCGCGTCGGGGTCGCGGCGCGCGCCGAGCGCATCGACGTGTGGCTGCGCGGCGTGCGCGGCCGCGTCCGCTTCCGCGCCTCGCTCGAAGAGATTCTGCGCCGGCTCGGCGCGCGCGGCGCGGAACCTCTCCCGCTGAAGTAAAGTTTTTGACGGACTCGCCCCCGGCCCGCGCGCAGGGAGTCGAGCGCAGTCTTCATCAAACTCTTTCGGAGGAGAACCAAAGTGAGAAAGCACTTAGTCCCGTTGGCCGCCGCGGTGCTCGCCTTCGCCGCCGCCGCGCACGCGCAGACCACGACGACGCGCACCGGCGACGACAACGCACAGATCACGGGCAGCTCCACCTCGACGCCCGCGGCGAGCGCGCAGGCCCGTCCGACCCCTTCGCCCGTCACGCCCGTCCGCCCGCTCTCGGAGGAGGACATCCGCCGCCAGCGCGAGGCGAGCGCGCGGCGCGCGCAGTCGGCCCAGACCGGCGACCCCGACGTGCTGCTCGACGTGCCCAACATCTCGGTCGACGAGATCACGCTGAAGGTCAAAAACCTCCGCGCGCGCGTCTCTCTGGACGCGCGCCTCGCCAACCTCCTGCAACTGACGGCCGGCGCCGAGGCCGGCATCGACGAGGTCGATTTGACCATCAAGGGCGTCAGGGCCGAGCTGCTTCTGAAAGTGAGGCTCGACAACGTCGCCGCCATCATCGACCGCACGCTGACGACCATCGACCGCAACCCGCAAATCCTCGAACGCCTCCTGCAGAGCGTCGATAACACCGTCGGCACGGTCGGCGGCGTCGCCAACACGGCGCTCCAGCCGGGCGGCGTCGTCGACCGCACCGTCGGCACCGTCGGTCAGACGCTCAACAACGTCACGCAGCCCGGCGGCCTCCTCAGCCAGACCGTCAACACGCTCGGCCAGACCGTGCAGCGCACCGTCGACCGCACGGGCAACATCGTCGAGCGCACGCTCGACACGACGGGCCGCGTCGTCGGCCAGCGCTCGGTCGGCAACGTCTCGGCCCTCAGCGTCCTGAGCGAGACGACGAACACGACGGGGCAGCTCATCCGCCGCGTCACCGACACCTCGGGCGCGGTCATCGAGCTGACGCTCGACACGGCGGGCCGCGTCATCAGCTCGCGCGTCGTCAGTCAGGCGACCGGGGCCGGCGGCACGCGCCCGCAGCCCTGAAACGCCGGCCCTTAAATTAGTCTCTGATTTTCTGCAACCGCGCCCCTCCCGGCCGCGTGTAAGGACGCGCGTCGGCAAGGCGGCGCGGTTGCGCCTTGCGCGCGGCGCGCGTTATGCTTGGTCGCGTCGGGTCGCCGACGCCGCCCGCTCCCTTTCGGCCAAAGCCGCCCCCTTGAAAGCGAAGTTTCTGAAGTGATCGCCGGACTCAACCTCTCAAGCCGCCCGTTCCGCAACCGCACGCTCCCGTGGACGGTCGCGGCCGCCGTCGCGCTCGCGTCGCTCGTCGCGCTCGCCCTCTTCGTCACCGAGTCGGCGCGCGTGCGCTCGCAGGCCGACGCGGCCGAGCGCAGCGTCGCCGAGATGCGCCGCGAGAAGCAGGGGCTCGAAGCGCAGGCGGCCGAAGTCCGCCAGTCAGTCCCGGCCGAACAACTGCGCACGCTCGAAGCCGCCCACACGCTCGTCGGCCGCAAGAGCTTCTCTTGGTCGCAACTCTTCGCCGACCTCGAAGCCTCGATGCCCGCGGGCGTCCGCGTCTCGCGCATCAGCGTCCGCGAGGTGTCGCAGCGCGGCGGCCAGACGCGCGCCGAATTGGAGATGACGGTCGTCGGGAAGACGCCGGCCGACGTGACCGGGATGATCACGGAGATGGGGCGCGCCGGCGCGTTCGCGGCCGAGCCCGTCACGGAGAACTTCAAGACGGGCCGCGGCGAGAGCGGCTACGAGTGGACGCTGCGCGTCAGCTACGCGCAGCGCGCGCGCCGCGAGGGCAACGACGGGCGGGAGATGGCGGGACGCTAAGGCCGGCCGGGAGGAGTTTTGACGCCAGACCCGAAACATCGGACGGAGACCGGCGGCGAGCCCCGCGCCGACCTGCGCGCGCGCCTCGCGCGCTTCCGCGGCCAGCACGAGCGCAGCTTCTTGGGCCTCCCCGAAATCATCGCGCTCTCGGCCGCCGGGCTCCTCCTGTTCGCCGCCCTCGCCTCCTACTTCCTTCTGCTCCGCCCGCAGCGCGCGCGCCTCGCCGCCCTGCGCGACGAGCAGGTGCGGCTCGAACGCGGCCTGCGCGAGGCCAAGACGGGCGTCGAACAGTTCACGAGCACGCAGGCGAGCGTCGAGGCGATACTGCGCAGCATCGAAGAGTTCGAGACGCGACACCTCGGGCAGAACACGCAGGGCAGCACGGCCCTCATCGAAGAACTCAACCGCCTCATACGCCGTCACGACCTGCGCATCAGCGGCGGGCTCGCCTTCACCTCGTTCGAGGTCGCGCAACAGGCGGACGCCGAGCGCGGCCGTCAGCAGCAGACCGCCTCGGCCACGAAACCGATTCAGGACGTCTTCCCCGGCACGGGCATTTCCATCTCGGTCGAGGGCATTTACCCGAACCTGCGCCGCTTCATACGCGACGTTGAAGCCGACCCGCAGTTCATCGTCATCAACGCGGTCGAGCTCGAAGGCGTGACCGACTCGGGCGCGCGCTCTCTCGGCTTGGGCGCGGGGACGCCCGGCGTCGAAGGCGCGACGCCCGCGCCCGCGCAGCCCACGGTGCGCGGCACGCTCGTCTCCCTGCGTCTCGACATGGCCGCGTACTTCCGCCGCCCCGGCACGTCATTCGAGCAGCCCGTCGACAGCGAAGCCCCCGCGCCCTCGCGCTGACGGCGCGCGCCGCGCGCCTGAGACGCGGCCGCCCGACGAGTTTTTTTTATGGCACTCTTCGAAGGCAAAACTCCCGCGGAGCGAAACAAGACGATAGCGGCCGCCGTCCTCGGCGTCCTCGCGCTCCTCTTCCTCGGGCGGATGCTCTTCGGCGGGTCGGGCGCGAAGACGACGACGACCAACTCCAACCGCGCGCGGCAGACGGCCGGCCGCGGCGCGACCGCGCCGGGCGCGGCGCAGCAGCCCGAGGCCGAGCGCATCGAGGTCGCCCCGCAGCCCGTCGTCTACGAGCGCACGTCGTTCGACGGCGGCGAGCCGGGCCGCAACATCTTCGCCTACTACGTCCGCCCCGTGGGCGCGCCGAAGCCGACGGTCGAAGTCGTGACTCCTGAGCAGACGCCGACGCCCCCGCCGCCGCTCACCCTCTCGGGCCTCGCGCCGCAGAGCGTCTACGCGCAGACGGCCGAGTTCGACCTGCAAGTCGCGGGCGACAAGTTCACGCCGGCCGCGCGCGTCTACGTCGAGGGTCAGGAGCTGGCGACCGAGTTCCGCAACCCGCAGAACTTGGGGGCGAAAGTGCCGGCGCAGCTCATCCAGACGCCGGGCGTCCGCCGCATCGAAGTCCGCACGCCCGACGGACAGCTCTACTCGAACCCGGCGACGCTCAACGTCATGCCCGCGCCCGTGCCGAACTTCACCTTCATCGGCTACATCGGCCGCCCGCGCGCCAACAACGAGGGCGCGCTCCTCAAAGACCAGCGCGGCGACCTCCTGAGCGTCCAGCTCCGCGACAAGGTCGGCGGGCGCTTCGTCGTCACGTCCATCTCGGCGCGCTCCGTCGAGCTGATGGACGAGCAGTTGAAGATCAAGCACACGCTCCCGTACGTCGAGGGGCGCTCGGCGGGCGGCCCGATGCGCAACACGCCCATGCCGCAGCCTCCGCCGCAGCCCGTCGAAGAGGAGGAGGGCGACGAAGAGCCCGACGATGAGTAGCGAGGCTCTCAAGAACGCGCGCCGGGGCGAGGGCGGCTACGCGCTCGTCGGGCTGCTCGCGCTGATGACGGTGCTCGCCGTCTCGATGACGGCGGCCGCGCCCTCCCTGCGCCAGCAGTCGATGCGCGAGCGCGAGCAGGAGGCCATCTACCGCGGCGAGGAGGTGGCCGACGCCATCGAGACGTTCGCGCGCGCCAAGAACGGCCAGCTCCCCAAGTCGATGGAAGAACTCCTCGAAGGCGTCCCCGTCGGCACGAAGAAGGTGCAGATACTCCGGGCCTCGGCCGCGCGCGACCCGCTGTCGAGCACCGGCGAGTGGCGTCTGCTCCAGCCCCAAGGGCGCGACATGGTCGCCTTCCAGCGCGCGCTCCAACTCTACATGGGCGGCCGCCAAATCCCGCCGGCGCAGGGCGTCGACGCGTGGAAGATGCGCTACCGCGTCCAGATCACCGGCATCACAGACCTCGGCGAAGAGGGCGAAGCGCCGCCCGGCGGCGAGGACGACTCGACCAACGCCAGCGTCCCCTTCGTCGGCGTCGCCAGCCGCAGCCAGCGCGCCTCCGTCCTCACCTACTACGACATCGAACGCCACGACCGCTGGGTCTTCACCCCCCTCTTCCGCTAACCACACGACGCAGTAAAAATTTTCCGCGGCGCGCGTCCCGCAACGCGCGCACGCGGCCGCGTGCGCGCCGTCATCGTCGCGCGTGCGGGTTCGCGCGCGCGCCTTGGTGTCGTCGCGCGCGCGGCGCGCGTGCGCGAGAGAGCGCGAGTGTTGTGGAAAATTTTTCATTAAGTTGTTGACAAGCGTTTGTAATGTGTTTATATATCACCACATGTTGTGCGCCGTTCACTCTAGGCCACAAGAAAAATTTCAACACAGCATCTTGTGGTCAAGACCAACTTGAGAAAAGGAGCAGCAACAAACTATGGCAACTAAGAAGGCAGGAAAGAAGGGCGGCGGTTCAAAGGGCGGCTCGAAGGGCGGCTCCAAGAAGAGCGGCTCGAAGAAGCGGTAGTCACACGTCAACCGGTAGTAACCTCAACCTCAACTTCCACAGGCGCACACGACAATCTGCACCCCTTCCGGGGGCTGACAAAAAGGACGGCGGCCGCAAACCAACTGCGCGCCGTCCTAATTGTTTTTCCGATGCTCCACGTCGCGCTCGTCGAGCCTGAGATACCGCCCAACACGGGCAACGTCGCGCGCCTGTGCGCGGCGACGCGCACGCCCCTGCACGTCGTCGGCGCGACCGGCTTCCGCCTCGACGACCGCGCCGTCCGCCGCGCCGGGCTCGACTACTGGCCCGAAGTAGACCTGCGCCGCCACCGCGACATCGAAGCACTCTACGCGGCGCTGCCCGGAGCGCGCTTCCTCTACCTGACGACGAAGGGCGACGCGTCTTACGCCGATTGGCACTTCGCCGACGGGGATTGCCTCGTTTTCGGCCGGGAAACCAAAGGTTTGCCCGAAGAACTCCTGCGCGCCAACCGCGAGCGCACCCTGCGCATCCCCGTCCTCAACCCGGCCGTCCGCAGCCTCAACCTCGCCACCTCCGTCGCCGTCGTCCTCTACGAAGCACTCCGTCAGACCGGGGCACTAAAGCAGTGACGAGTGACAAGTGACGGGTGACGGGTTAGAATTTCTTTTTAAATCGACCCCGACAAAGGAAACCGAGCGACGCGGCGACGACGAGGCTTGCCTTGCCCGTCACTCGTCACTGCCATTTTATGCTTCGAGAAGACATCCGCAACATCGCCATCATCGCGCACGTCGACCACGGGAAGACGACGCTCGTCGACGCCATGCTCCGCCAGTCCGGCACGTTCCGCGAGAACGAGCAGGTGCGCGACCGCGTCATGGACTCGATGGACTTGGAGCGCGAGCGCGGCATCACCATCATGGCGAAGAACACCTCGGTGCGCTTCGGCGACGTGAAAATCAACATCGTCGACACGCCCGGCCACGCCGACTTCGGCGGCGAGGTCGAGCGCGTGCTGAAGATGGTCGACGGCGTGATGCTCTTGGTCGACGCGGCCGAGGGGCCGCTGCCGCAGACGCGCTTCGTCCTGCGCAAGGCGCTCGAAGCGAAACTCCCGGCCATCGTCGTCGTCAACAAGATCGACCGTCAGGACGCGCGCCCCGAGGAGGTGGTCAACGAGATCTACGACCTCTTCATCGACCTCGACGCCTCCGACGAGCAGATCGAGTTCCCCGTCCTCTACGCCGTCTCGCGCGAGGGCGTCGCGAAGAAGAGTCTCGCCGACGACTCGCGGAGCTTGCGCCCGCTCTTCGACCAGATCGTCGAGACCATCCCCGCGCCGAAAGCTTTGCGCGCCGACGCGCTGCAACTGCTCGTCGCCAACCTCGACTACAGCGAGTACGTCGGCCGCCTCGCCATCGGCCGCATCTTCTCCGGCGAGATCGCGGCCGGCGACACCGTCGCCGTCGTCAAGCGCGACCGCGCGGTGCAGAAGATGCGCGTCAAGGAGCTTTACGCGTTCGAGGGCCTGAAGCGCGAGCCGGTCGAGCGCGCGCGCTTCGGCGAGATCGTCGCGCTCGCCGGGATGGAGGGAATCGAGATCGGCGAGACGGTGACCTCGGCCGACGAGCCGGCCGCGCTCCCGACCATCGCGGTGGACGAGCCGACCATCTCGATGATCTTCGGCGTCAACAACTCGCCGTTCGCCGGGCGCGAGGGCAAGTACGTCACGTCGCGGCAAATCATGGAGAGGCTCGACCGCGAGACGCTCTCGAACGTCGCCATCCGCGTCGAGACGACCGACTCGCCCGACCAGTTCAAGGTCTCCGGGAGGGGCGAGCTGCAACTCGCCATCCTCATCGAGATGATGCGGCGCGAAGGGTACGAGCTACAGGTGTCGAAGCCCGAAGTCATCACGCGGCGCGACGGCGAGCAGCTGATGGAGCCCATCGAGCAGGTCGTCGTCGACTGCCCCGAGGAGTTCATCGGCGTCGTGACCGAGGCTCTGGGGCGGCGCAAGGGGCAGATGACGAAGATGGTCAACCACGGGACGGGGCGCGTGAGGCTTGAGTTCGAGACGCCCTCGCGCGGCCTCATCGGGTTCCGCAACGAGTTCCTGACGGAGACGAAGGGGACGGGGCTGCTCAACACCCTGTTCCTCCGCTGGGGGCCGTGGCAGGGCGCGATGCGCAACCGCACGACCGGCTCTCTGGTCGCCGACCGCACGGGCGAGGCGACGACCTTCGCCCTCTTCAACCTTCAGGAGCGCGGGACGATGTTCATCCGCCCCGGGACGAGGGTCTACGAGGGGATGGTCGTCGGCGAGAACGCGCGCGCCGTAGACCTCGACGTGAACATCATCAAGGAGAAGAAGCTCACCAACATGCGCGCCTCGTCCGCCGACGAGGCCATGCGCCTCGTCCCCGTCAAGGAGATGTCGCTAGAGCAGGCGCTCGAATTCATCGCCGACGACGAGCTGGTCGAAGTCACGCCCGCGTCCATACGCCTGCGCAAGCGCGTCCTCGCCGCCAACCAGCGTCCGAAGAAGAAGGAAGCTTAGGCGACTGCGGCCGCCGCGCTCGTCAGCGAGTCGTCGCGCCGGGGCTCGCGCCGCCCACCACGCGGACGCGGACGGTCGCCACGTTCGACGCGACGTGCGGCGGCAGGCCGGTCTGCGACGGCGCGTTGGTGAGGCGGTTGAAGCCGGACGAGGGCGGCGCGGCCGCCGCGAGAATCGTCCACCTCTGGCCGTCGTAGGGCCTGTGCCGGCGGTCGCCGAACAGCACGCTCGCCTGCCAAGTGCCGGCCGTCGGGTCGATGACCGCCGCCGGGTGCTGCACCCAGAGGCTCTGGTCGCCCTCGGCCCGAATCAGAACCCACACGTCGAAGCTGCCGAGCACGCGACCGAGTCCGTCGCAGCGGCCGTGGACGAACGCCCTGTGCGCGTCGCCCTCGCGCCGCAC
>DASQDT010000073.1:0-23445 GCA_035634035.1 Pyrinomonadaceae bacterium
GCACGACCGAACGGCGCGCACGTTCGTCATCGACCTTACCGAGCGTCCCATTCCGCGGTCGTTCGCGCCCGCGTCTTAATGTATAGTCGGGGCGAAAACTCCGCGGCGGCTTCCATTCGACATGACAAACCCGATTCTGGAAATGAGGGGCATCGGCAAGCGGTTCCCCGGCGTGGTCGCCCTCGAAGGGGTGAGCCTGAGGGTCGAGCCCGGCGAGGTCGTCGCGCTCATCGGCGAGAACGGCGCGGGCAAATCGACCTTGATGAAAATCCTCGGCGGCGTCTACCAGCCGGACGAGGGCGAGGTCTGTATCGAGGGCGAGCCCACGCGCATCGGCTCGGTCTCCGACGCGAACGCCCTGCGCATCGGCTTCATCCACCAAGAGCTCAACGTGCTTGAGAACTTAGACGTGGCCGGCAACATCTTCCTCGGGCGCGAGCCGCGGCGCGGCGGCCTCTTCAGCCGCCTCGACCGCAAGAAGATGTACGCCGACGCCGGAGTCCAACTCGACCGCCTCGGCCTCAGCGTCCCCGCCGACACGCCGCTCTCTCGACTCTCCATCGCGCAGCAGCAGATGGTGGAGATCGCGAAGGCGCTCTCGCAGGACGCGCGCATCCTCATCATGGACGAGCCGACCTCCTCGCTCACGCTCACGGAGACGGAGCGGCTGATGGGGGTCGTCAAGGGCCTGCGGGCGCAGGGCGTGAGCGTCATCTACATCTCGCATCGTCTCGGGGAGGTTAAAGAGCTGGCCGACCGGGTGGTGGCCCTGCGCGACGGGCGCAACGCCGGGGAGCTGCGGCGCGACGAGGTGACGCACGACCGGATGGTGAGGATGATGGTCGGCCGCGACTTGGAGAGCTTCTACGCGCACGGCGGCGACGGGGGCGGGCAGGCGCGTTTCGGCGTCCGCGATTTGCGGACGAGAAGATACCCGCAGCACGCCGTGACGTTTGAAATCCGGGACGGCGAGATACTCGGGCTGGCGGGGCTCGTCGGCGCGGGGCGCACGGAGGTCGCGCACGCCATCTTCGGCGTCGAGCCGCCCGCGGGCGGCGCGCTCGCGCTCGGCGGCGAGACAATCGTCGTCCGCTCGCCGCAAGACGCCATCCGGCGCGGCATCTACCTCATCCCCGAAGACCGGCGGCGCTGCGGGCTGAACGTCGAGGAGTTGATTCGCAAGAACGTGACGCTGCCCGCGCTCGGACGTTACTCGACGGCCGGCGTCGTCCGCGCGGGCGAGGAGCGGCGCGTCTCGCAGAAGTTCTGCGACCAGCTCGGCGTCAAGGCTCCTTCGGTCGAGGTGAGGGCGGGGACTTTATCGGGCGGCAACCAGCAGAAGGTGGTGCTCGCCAAGTGGCTGTCGCTCGGGCCGAAGGTCTTAATCTTCGACGAGCCGACGCGCGGCATCGACGTCGGCGCGAAGGCCGAGATCTACGACCTGATGCGGAGGCTCGCCTCCGAGGGCGTCGCCGTCCTGATGATTTCGTCCGACATGGAAGAGGTGTTGGGCGTGAGCGACCGCGTGGCCGTCATGCACGAGGGGCGTCTGACGGGCGTTTTGGAGAGGCGCGACTGCACCGAGGAGAACGTCATGCGACTCGCCGTCGGGCAGACGCTCAGCCGCGACGAAAGACTCTAGACGGCCGCCCGACTCACCGCGCGGCCTGCAAGAGACGTTCGAGCTCCCCGCGCATCCGGGTCTAGTCCTCGCGCGCGGCCGGGTCGCCGACGAGGTTGCGCGTCTCGCGCGGGTCGCTTTGCAGGTCGTAGAACTCCTCCATGCCCTTGTGCTCCGTGTAGCGGATGTACTTCCAGCGCGTGGTCGTCGGTGATGACGAAGACGATGTTGGGGCGGCGTGTCTGTGCGGCGGCGGGGCGCGGCGACGCGCAGACGGCCGCGGCGAGGCAGCACAGCGCGGCCGCCACGGAGATAAGTTTTCGCCTCATTCGGGTGTCGTCGGGTGTGGTGCGGCGCGGCTTAAAAGTTCTTCTCTCTGCCGCGGGCCTCGGCCGCCTTGCGGATCTGCTCGCTCAGCCTGAGTATCCCTTCCAGCTCGCGCGCGGCCTTCGTCGAGTTCTCCACGTCGAGCACGTCGGGCTCTTGAAAGACCGGGTTCCAGACGAAGCTCTTGACCAAAGCGTCGAGCGCGGCGATGGCCGTCTTCAAGCCTTCGGGCGGGAGCGCGTCCCCGTCCTTCTTCTGCTCCTCGTCGTATTCGACGACGGGCAGCGCCAGCGCGTCCTTGAGGCGCGAGGCGCGACGCCTGACCTCCGCCGCGTCCTCCCTGATTCGTCGGTAATCGAGCGCGGCCTCGGGCTCGGCGGCCGACGAGAGGTCGTAGTTTTTCAGTTGGAGCTGTGTGAAGTCCTCCGCGACCTGCTGGTAGACGGGGCGCGTGTCGGCCGGCGCGCGCGCCCGCCGCTTATTCAAAGTCTCGCTCAAGGTGCGCAAGGCCCTCTGTCGCGCCTCCATCTCGGCGCGCCTCTCGTCGCGACGCTGCTGCGGCGACTGCGCGCGCGCGGGCCTCGTCGGTGAGAGGAGCAGGGCGGCGAAGAAGATGATGACGGCGGCGGCTGCGCCGCGTCTTAAATCGCGGATGTGCATTCTCATGGCCTCACCCTGCGCTGACGAAAAGGGACGCGGGCCGGGGCGGCCCTTCGGATATCGGGGACGTTTGCGGTTGGGTCATGGTATGCCCGTCGCCCACGCGAGTCAACATCTTCGGCTTGCCGCGTCGGCCGTCTTGAGTCAAGATGCGGCGTCGGGTCTTCGAGCGACGACGGGTTGACGGTCGAGATGAACGAGCGCGCACACGGGCTGGCCGAAAAGCTCTGGCACTACCACCGCATGAACCACCGCCTCCGCGAGGCGGACGCCGTCCTCGTCCTTTGCAGCTACGACCGCAGGGTGGCCGAGAGGGGGGCCGAGCTGCTGCTCGGAGGCTGGTCGCCGCTGCTCATCTTCTCGGGCGGCTTGGGCACAATCACGAGCCGGATGTGGAGCGAGCCCGAGGCCGACCAGTTCGCGCGCGTCGCACGCGCGATGGGCGTCCCCGGCGAGCGCATCCTCGTCGAGAATCGTTCGACGAACACGGGCGAGAACGTCGTCTTCACCAGAAGGCTTCTGGCCGAGAGGGGGCTCGACCCGAACAGTTTCATCCTCGTGCAGAAGCCCTACATGGAGCGCCGCAGCTACGCCACCTTCAGAAAGTTCTGGCCCGAGAAGGAGGCGGTCGTCACCTCGCCGCAGGTCTCCTTCGACGAGTACCTGAACGACTACACCGAGCTGCCCGCAGACGAGGTGGTCGGCATCATGGTCGGAGACCTCCAGCGCATCAGGCTCTACCCGGCGAGGGGCTTTCAAATCCCGCAGGAGATTCCGGAAGAGGTCTGGGCCGCCTACGAGGAGTTGGTCGCGGCCGGGTACGACACGCACCTCGTCGAGCGCTGAGGCGGCGAGCGTCTTTCACACGGTGACATGAGGAACATACGAGTCGCGTCCGTCCAGCTCCACCACTCGCCCGGCGACAAGCGTTCCAACCTGAGCAAGGTCGAAGACTTCGTCGGGCGGGCGGCGCGCGAGCGCGTCGAGCTGATAGCCTTCCCCGAGATGTACGTCACCGGCTACTGGCACGTGCGCAACCTTCCGCGCGAGGACGTCGACGCGCTGGCCGAGCCCGTCCCCGCCGGCCCCACGACCGCGGCGCTGCTCGCGCTCTCGCGCCAGCACAACATGACCATCGGCGCGGGGCTCGTCGAGCGTGCGGAGGACGGCTCTCTTTACAACAGCTACGTCGTCGCGATGCCCGACGGCCGCGCGGCCCGTCACCGCAAGCTCCACGCCTTCGAGGGGCCGCACATGCGCTCGGGCGACTCCTACACCGTCTTCGACACGCCGCACGGCTGCCGGGTCGGCGTCCTCATCTGCTACGACAACAACATCGTCGAGAACGCGCGCGTCACGGCGCTGATGGGCGCGGAGATTCTGCTCGCGCCGCACCAGACGGGCGGCTGCCGCTCGCGCAGCCCGCGCGCGATGGGCGCGATTGACCCGGCGCTCTGGGGGCGACGCGCCGAAGACCCGGCGGCGATTGAGGCCGAGATGCGCGGGCCGAAAGGGCGCGGCTGGCTCATGCGCTGGCTCCCCTCGCGCGCGCACGACAACGGTATGTTCCTCGTCTTCAGCAACGGGGTCGGAGTGGACGACGACGAGGTGAGGACGGGCAACGCGATGATTCTAGACCCTTACGGCGAGGTGCTCGTCGAGACCGGCAAGGCCGACGACGACATGGTCGTCGCAGACCTAGACGCCGCGGTGCTCCCGACCTCTTCGGGGCGTCGCTGGCTCCGCGCGCGTCGGCCCGAACTCTACGAGCCCCTGACCGTCCTGACCGGCGAGGAGATGGACACGCGCTCCGTCAGATTCGGCACCGAGTAGCGGGCCTCCGACATGAAAACAGCTCTCACGTTGCTGCCCATGATTTCGCCGGCCGCGGTCGCGGCGCGCGCGAGGTGCGGCGTCGGTGTCTTGGGCCGCGCCGTTCTTCTTCGCCGCGCCGACTCCTTTCAGCCGTGCGGCGTCAGAATCAGGCGGCTCACGTCGAAGCCTTGAGCGCGCGCGGACTCGACGAGCCTCCGGTAAGTCTCCGCGTCCATCCGCGGCGCGCGCGAGAGAATCCAGAGGTAGTTGCGGCCGGGGTCGCCGACGACGGCGTGCGTGTAGTCGGGCGCGAGCTCGATGATCTGGTAGTCGCCCCAGACGAACGGCAGGAACGACAGGAACGACGGCGCGAACCTCACCTTCAGGCGCGAGTTCGGCCCGCGCTTGTCCCTCACTCGCGCGACGCCCTCGGCCGCGGTCGTCCGCCCGTCCGTTTTGCGGCAGCGGTTGACGACCGTCAGACGCCCGTCGCCGCGCAACGTGTACTCGGCCGTCACGTCGCCCGCGCACTTCTCCTCGAAGCGGTTCGGCAGTCGCGCGACCTCGTACCAGAGCCCCGCGTAGCGCGCGAGCTCGATTGACCCGACGACGCGCAGAGGCTCTTTACTCTTCCTCTCGGCCCGCGCCAGCAGCGCGGCCGTCATCAACAACAACGCCGCCGCCAAAATCTTCTTCCCCATGAATCCTCCCCGCCCTGTTCACGCCACGGCCTTGCCCGTCAACTGCCGACCAAGACGGCCCGCGTCGAAGTACGCGCTGAAGCGTGTGATCGACTCGCCGTCGATTTCGAGGATGCTGACGCCGTCGTAACGGACGGGCGTCCCGTCGCTGGCCGTCCCCTCGGTCGTCCATTCGAGCGCCGCACGAGTGTCGGTCGCGAAGACGTTGATGAAGCGCGAGCGCACCTCCCCGAACGTGTCGCGGTACTTCGCGCCCCAGAACTCGCGCGCGCCCTCGCGGCCGCGAAACTTCTCCGGCGAGACGACGTTTCCGACCTCGCACTCCTCGGCGAAGAGGGCGACGATGCCCTCCAAATCTCTCTCCGCTTCGAGACGCCCGAGCGCCTCGACGAACTTCCGCGCAGTCTGCTCCGACATGACTTCTCCCCTCCCTTAAATCGATGGCTTACGACTCGCCCGCGTCTACGGCGTCTACCGACGCGGCGAACTCTTCGAGTTGACGAAAGCTGTCGGCGTGGAGGTCGGCCGGGAAGCGTTGACGCACGCCCCCGCCCGCGAACCCCGCGCCGCCGAGCACGACGGCCGCGCCCCTGCGCCGCGCCGCCCTCCGAAAGTCCGCGTACTCGCGCGCCGCGCGGTCGAGGCCGCCGAGCAGGGTCGAGGAGACGCAGACGAGGCGCGGGCGGAATCTTTCGAGCGTCTCCGTCAGCGCGAAGAAAGGCGTGCTCAGCCCCACGTCGAAGACCTCAAAACCCGCGGCTTCGAGCGTGACCGCGGCGAGCCTGACGGGCAGCGCGTGGAAGTCCTCTTCGACGCTGCAACAGAGCGCGAGCGGCCGGCGGTCGCCCGCGCGCGCCGCCGCGTCCCCGAGCGCGTCGAGCGCGTCCGAGGCCGTGCGCGTCGCGACGTGCTCCTGCGCGACCGTCATCTCGCCGCTGTGCCAGAGGTCGCCGACGCGGCGCATCGCGGGGCACAGGAATCGGTCGGCTATCGCGCCGACCGTCCGCCCGTGCAGGTGCAGGCTGACGACGAGCGCCGAGAGGTCTTCGACGCGCCCGCCCGTGAGCGCGTCGAACGCCTCCTCGGCGAGAGCCGCCTCGCGCGCGGGCCCGAGCTTGACCTCGGCCGCGGGCGCGCTCGTCGCGGCGCTGGTCGCGACGAGCTTGCCGGCGGCGCGCGGCTCCGTCTCGCGCACTCCGGCGCGGAGGACGGCCGCCACGTCCTCGGGGCGGAAGCGCCGGTGTCCGCCCGCGGTCTTCTCCGCCGCGAGCAGACCGCTGTCGGCCCAACGCTTGACGGACGCCTCGCTCACGCCGAGCGCCCTCGCCGCCTCGCGGCTCGTCAGCTTTTTGCCCCGAATCGCCTTCATCGCCCCTCTAATTTTCGGCCCCGCGGGCACTCTAACAGAAACAGTCGTGCGTGTAAAGAGAAACGTCCAATTCGTTCAACAAACATTCCCCACGAACGAATAAAACACGATATCGTGACTTGACAAATCGCTCATAACGGTCTAAAACGTTCAAAGCGTTCACAGGGCTTCCCGCGACGGGCGGAAAAGTTGCTGTCGGAATGAGACTGTTTGGAACAAGGAATCGGGTTCAAGAGGAGAGAAAGAGGTCACATGAAAAATCATCGTTCAAATTGTTCGCGCCTCGCGGCCACGGCCGCCGGCTTCGCGCTCGTCGCCGCGCTCGCGGCCGGCTCCGTCACGCGTCAGGCGGAAGCCTTCGCGCCGTCGAGCACGACGGCGAACATCGTCGAGACGGCCGTCGGCGCGGGCAGCTTCAAGACGCTCGTCAGGGCCCTTGAGGCGGCCGACCTCGTCGAGGCGCTCAAGGCCGACGGGCCTTTCACCGTCTTCGCGCCGTCCGACGAGGCGTTCGCGAAGCTCCCCGACGGCGCGCTCGAAGAGTTGCTGCGCCCCGAGAACAGGGAGAAGCTGCGCGCCGTGCTGCTCTACCACGTCGTGCCGGGCAAGGTCGTCGCCGCCGACGTCATGAGGCTCAACGGGCGGGAGGTCAAGACGCTCGAAGGCAGCAAGGTCAAGGTCAAGACGAAGGGCGGCGTGATGGTCAACAACGCGCGCGTCGTCCAGACCGACGTGATGACCTCGAACGGCGTCATACACGTCATCGACACGGTCATCATGCCGAAGATGAAGTCGAACCGGATGTAACGCCGGGGCGTTCAAAAGGGGGGGAAAGAAAATGGCGACGGCACAAAGCAACCTCACGGGCACGGGCGCGCGCTACGGCGCGACGGGGACGGCCGCCGGCCGCGACGCGGCCGAGTCCGTGCTCAAGACCGTGGACGAGTCGGCGCAGGGCGCGACGGGCGTGAGCCTGTTTCACATCCTGACGTTCGGCTCCATCGGCGCGGCCGTCGCGCTCTATCTGGCCGGCAGGCGGCAGGGCGCGATCTTCGTCGGCCTGTGGCCGCCGACCTTTCAGGCGCTCAAGTCGGTCGTCGACAAGAACGCGAAGCGGGGGGGCGCGTAAGGGTCTCGATGACGGCCGAGCGACTCATCCTCGTGGACGCGCGCGACCGCGAGGTCGGGACGGGCGAGAAGCTCACGGTGCACCGCGACGGCGCCCTGCACCGTGCCTTCTCGGTCTTCGTCTTCGACGCGGCGGGCCGCCTGCTCATGCAGAAGCGCGCCGCCGCGAAGTATCACTCGGCGGGCCTGTGGTCGAACACGGCGTGCGGCCACCCGCGGCCGGGCGAGGCGACGGAGCGGGCCGCGCGCAGGAGGCTGCGCGAGGAGATGGGGTTCGAGTGCGGGCTGCGCGCGGCGTTCGAGTTCGTCTACCGCGCGGAGCTCGAAGGCGAGTTGGTCGAGCACGAGTACGACCACGTCTTCGTCGGCAAGCACGCGGGCGACCCCGCGCCCGACCCCTCGGAGGTCGAGGAGTGGCGCTGGGTTTCGATGGACGAGCTGCGGCGGGGTCTGCGCGAGGAGCCGGGGCGTTACAGCTACTGGCTGAAGGCCGCGGTCGAAAGCGAGCATTGGGCGAGGCTCGACGCGTTGGTCGCGGCGGGGCTCGCGGGGAGTTAGAAGGTTTCGGGCGCGGGACGCGGCCGCCGCGCGGGCGGGTATGACGAGCAAGCGGGGGGAGCAAGGGCCCTCGCGGCGGCCACGCCCCGCGCCCGATTTTTCTTCTGACGAGATGAGGGTTTGAGCCGCGCGCGTGAGCGTCGTCGCGCGGACAGGGGCGGGGAGGCCCGGCGGGTCGTCGAGACGCCGCCGGGCCTCCCCGCTTTTTCGCCCCCGTCAGTCGGTGAAGCGGTGGACGGCGCGGTAGCGGTGGAGGAGTTCTTCGAGGAAGCCTTCGTAGGTGAAGCTCTCGGGGTCGAACGCGGGACGCAGCTTGTGCAGGACGGGCGTCGCCACGCGCCAAGCCATCCACTGACGCGACGCGTCGGGAATGTCCCAGCGGCGGCGCAGGAACGATTCGACGACCTCGATGTCGCGCGGCGAGAGCGCGGAGAGGTCGCCCGCGAACGGGACGGCCGGGAACGAGCGGCGGAGGGCCAAGTCGCTCGTCGGCGCGTTGAAGACTTCGGCGAAGGTCGGGGCCTGCGCCTCGCGCTCGCGGACGACGACCGTGCCCGCGACGAGGTCGCCGACTCTCTGGTCGCGACGGCTGATGAAGACCGAGACGAGCCCGACCGAGTAGAACGGGAAGGGCATCATGTCGAGAATGCGCACGAGGTTGCGCGCCGCGGCCTCCCAGAAGGTGACGGGGCGGCCGTCCTCGCGTATGACGCGCAGGCGCAGGCGGCGCTTGCCCGGCGTCTGCCCGTTCCAAGCCCACTCGAAGAAGACGAAGTAGCCCGACCAGACGAGGAAGAGTGCGATGATGAGCAGCGCGACGACCCACTTCGGCGCCTCCTTCAGACGCGCGTAGAGGGGCATCGCCGAGTCGCCCGCGTAGATGAAGACGACGAGCAGCAGCCCGATGGCGAAGAACTGAATCGCGTGGTCGAAGGCGCAGGCGAGGAAGCGGTTACCCGTCGAGGCCAGCGCGAAGTGCAGGGGCACGCGCTCGGGCGTCTCGATGACGAGCGTCTCGTCGGCGTGGGCGTCTGTGGTGAGCGAAGACATTCAGGCTCTGGGCGGGAGCATCTGCGACTCCCACCGGCGGTACTTGTCGCGCAAATCGGCCACCACTTCGGGGCGCGCCGCGGCGAAGTCCGCCTGCTCCCTCTCGTCCGCGGAGAGGTCGAAGAGTCTCTCCGTCTTATCGTCCGACTTCAGATACTTCCAATCGCCTTCGAGCGCCGCGGCCTGCCCCCCGTGACGCCAGAAGAGCGTGCGCTCGAAGGGCGCTCTTTTTCCTGAGAGTACCGGCAGAAGGTCTACGCCGTCGAGCGGGTGAGTGGGCGCAGGCGTCGCGCCCGCGGCCGCGACGAGCGTCGCCGTCCAGTCCATCGTGACGGCCGACTGCGCGCTCGTCTTACCCGCCGCGACGACGCCCGGCCAGCGCACGAGCGCGGGGACGCGGATGCCGCCCTCGTAGAGGTCGTACTTCGCGCCGCGGAAGGGCCAATGGTAGGAGAAGCGCTCGCCGCCGTTGTCGCTGGTGAAGACGACGAGCGTGTCGCGCTCAAGACCCGACGCGCGCAGGGCGCGCATGACGAGCCCAACACCGTCGTCGAGGCTGCGCATCATCTCGGCGTAAGTTTTGAGCGAGCCCCCGACGGTCATCCCGGCGCGGCCCGGCCCTAACGTCCGGCTCGTGGCCTCGTCGCGCGGGCCTTCCCACGGCCAGTGCGGGGCCGTGTAGTGGAGGCTCAGGTAGAAGGGTCGGTCGTCGCGGCGGCGCAGGTACTCGACGGCGCGCTCGGTGAGAAGGTCGGTCATGTAGCCGGCGCGCTCGACCGGCACCTCGGCCTCGTAGAGGTCGGGCGCGCCGCCGGGGTCTCTGTGCGTGAAGTAGTCCGCGCCGCCGCTCATGATGCCGAAGAACTCTTCATAGCCGCTCTTGACGGGGCCGTACTTCGGCAGATACCCCACGTGCCACTTGCCGACGAGCGCCGTCCGGTAGCCGGCCGCCTTCAGGAGCGACGCGACGGTCGGGTGCTCGGGCGGCAGGCCCGGGTCGCGCCCCTGCCGCCGCAGAAGGGCCGGCTCGACGAGCGGCTCTTCGAGGCCGACGGCCGTGCGCTGCGGGTAGCGCCCCGTCGTGAATGCGACGCGCGTCGGCGTGCAGACGGGCGAGGCCGAGTAGGCGCGCGTGAGTCGCACGCCCTGCGAGGCGAGGCGGTCGAGGTTCGGCGTGCGGTAGTCGGGGCGTCCGTAGCAACTGAGGTCGCCCCAACCCAAGTCGTCGGCGAGGATGAAGAGGAGGTTGGGGCGTCGCGCGCCGCGCGCGACCGAGCGAGGCGCGGCCGACGAGCATACGGCCGCCGCGGACGCGCCCGCGAGCGTGCGGCGGACGAACTCGCGGCGGCCGATTCTCTTCTCGCTCATTAAGCTTTCTATTCCGGGCGGGCCTGCTCGTCGGCCGCGTCGAGGCGGAGCGCGCCGAGCTGAGCGTACATCGCCATGAAGTCGAAGTTGTTCCACGCCTCGACTATCTGGCCGTCCGCGACGCGCGCGAAGGTCATGCCCGTGAACTCGACGGGCCGGCCTGTCGCGGCGAAGCCGAGCGTGTCCGAGCGGTGCGTGGCGCGGACGCTGCAACGCGCGGCGAGCTTGTCGCCTTCACTGATGATGTCGTCGACCGTGACCTCGACGTCGGGGAAGGCTTCGCGGAACCTGCCGTGGAAGACTTTGAAGTTCGCGGGGCCGCGGAGGGGCGCGCCCGTCTCGTCGGCCAGACCGTGCGCCGTCCCCTCCTCGGCAAACATCTCGTCAATCGCCTCGGCCCGCCCCTTGTTCCAGACCTCCTCGAACCAGCGGCGCATGAGCGCCTTGTTCTCTTCGGACATGGCGGTGGGTCTCCTTCCTTAAACTACGTGGGCGCGGTCGGCGCGCGCCCTTCACAGCGGGCGCTTGAAGAAGTAGCTGTGAGAGCTCGCGCCCGTCCCGTCCGAGAGGTTGACGAACTCGCGGACGGCGACCAACTCCCAGCCCTCCTCGCCGAGCCTGTTCAACGCGTTGGCGAGCGCCTCTTCGGGGTCGCGCCCCTCGACCTGCCAGCCGCCGCCGCGGTAGTAGCGGACGTGCGCGACGACCACGAAGGTCGAAGAGAACGAGTCCTTCTGCTGCCAGTCGAGGCGCTGGATGGAGCAGTACTCCCAACGCTGCGCCGCGCGTCTCTCGTCGCGCGCGGACGCGGCGGGCTTCTGCTGCCGCGCGGCGGCGTCGTCCTCGGCGGGCGCGAGCGGGGTGTCGTACTGCCCGGGCGGGAGCTTGATGACGGGGCCGGGGATCGGCCCGTCGCGGCGCTTCTCGCCGGCCTGCGCGCGGGCGTCCGCCGCGGCGATGCAAAAGACGAAGGCGGCGAGGGCGCACGCCGCTGAGAGCCCGCCGAAAACTTTTCTCATCACGCGAAGTTCCTTTCTCGCTTTTCGTTCTCGCCCGGCCCCGATGCGGGCCGGACTCCTCGCGAGCTAGACACGCGCGCGCCGCGCGTTGGTGCCGAAAACTTCGCGTGCGGCGCGCGACGCCGACCGCCCCGCGCCCGCGCCCGACATTCTACTCGCGCGCGGGCGCTACGGCCTCGCCCTTTTTGACGAAGTGGCCGTCCAAGAGCACGCGCCAGCTCGCGCCGCCGTCCGAGGACTGCTCCCAGAGCTGGCGGACGCGGCCCGGCGCGACCTGCGAGAAGGTGACGCGGTCGAGGTTGCGTCGGCCGTCCTGATAGACGTTCTCGCCCGTCAGCCGCAGAGCGCCGTCGGAGAACTCGCCCGAGAGTTCGAGCAGTTGGCCGAGCGAGTCGAAGGAGCGGAAGTGCCAGCGGTTGCGGCGCGGCACGAACATACTCATGCTGCGGACGGTGTAGGCGACCTGACCCGAAAGCAGCGGCGGCGTGACGGTCGTCGTCTCGGAGACGACGCAGTCTGCGGCGTCGAGCTTGACCGTGCTCTCGCCTAACTTCTGCCCCTGCGCGTCGCGCAGCTCCCACTCTCCGACCCAGAAATCCAACTGCCGGAACTGCGGTCGCGTCGTGCAGGGCTGCGTCTGCTCGCGGACGTGGTCGGCGATGGGTTTGAAGCGCGGGTCGTCGCGCAGAGAGGCGATGTCGGGGTCTGAGCCGAGCACTTGGGGGAAGACGTAGCCGGCCTCGAAGGCGAGCGTGAGCCACTCCATCGCCTTCTCGCGCTCGCCCAACTTCGCATGGGCGCGGGCGGTGCGGAACATCGCCGGGCCCGGCGCGAAGTTCATCTTCTCGACGCGCGCGAACGTCTCGATGGCCTCTTTGTAACGACCGAGCTCGTGCAGAGACATACCGAGGCGGTAGAGCGCGAGTCCGTTGGCGGGCTCGGCGCGCGTCACCTCCTCGAACTTGCGCGCGGCCTCCTCCCACTTGCGCTCGTTAAAAAGTCTGACGGCCTCCTGCATCGCGGGCGAGGGGGGCGGCGGCCCCTCCTGCGCGAGGGCGGCGGGCGCGGCGAGGGCAAAGAGCAGGACGACTGCGAAACTCAGTTGACGGGGGCGACAGGGCATCGCTCTTAAATCTCCTTTCGCCATGCTTGGCGGCAGGAAATTATACGTAGGGCGTCCGCGCGGAATTGTAAAAAGTGACGGGCCTAAGCGTCCGCGACGACGCCGCGCACGCGGAGGAAACGGCGCTTGCCGACCTGAATCAGAAGCGTCTCGTTGACGTTCAAGGCTATCTCGGCGTCGGCCCGCGACGGGCGCTCGCCCGCGATTCTCACGCCGCCCTGCTCGACGAGTCGGCGCGCCTCGCCCTGCGACGCCGCGAGGCCCGTCTCGGCGAGCAAGCGCGCGAGCTTCCAAGTCTGCGCCGCGACCGCGCGCTCCTCGACCTCGTCGGGCGCTTCCTTCATGCGGAAGCGGCGCACGAACTCTTCTTCGGCCTCGCGCGCCGCGTCGGCCGAGTGGAAGTCCGTGATGACGCGCTTCGCGAGCTCGACTTTTAAGTCGCGCGGGTTGACCTCTCCGTGCGCCGCGCGGTCGCGCAGCCGCTCGATGTCGGCGACGGTCAGCTCGGTCAGAAGCTCGTAGTAGCGCCACATGAGGTCGTCGCTGATGGACATGACCTTGCCGAACATCTCGGCGGGCGGCTCGTCGATGCCGATGTAGTTGCCCAAAGACTTCGACATCTTCTGCACGCCGTCCGTCCCTTCGAGGAGCGGCATCGTGAGGATGGCCTGCGGCTCTTGCCCGTACTCGCGCTGGAGGTTGCGCGCCATCAGGAAGTTGAACTTCTGGTCAGTCCCGCCCAACTCCACGTCGGCTTCGAGCGCGACCGAATCATAAGCTTGCGCGAGCGGGTAGAGCAGTTCGTGCAGGGCGATGGGCTGCTCTCTGGCGAGGCGCTTCTGGAAGTCGTCGCGCTCTAGGATTTGTTTGACGGTGACGTGCGAGGCGAGGCGTATGAAGCCGTCCGAGCCGAGCGCGTCCATCCAGCGCGAGTTGAAGTCGATAACGGTTTTGTCCGGGTCGAGCAGCTTGAAGATTTGCTTGCGGTAGGTCTCGGCGTTGGCGTTAATCTCTTCGCGCGTCAGTTTCGGCCGCGTGGTCGAGCGGCCCGAAGGGTCGCCGATGAGCGAGGTGAAGTCGCCGATGAGAAAGACGACCGTGTGGCCGAGGTCTTGGAAGGCGCGCAGCTTGCGGATGACGACCGTGTGGCCGAGGTGTATGTCGGGCGCGGTCGGGTCGGCGCCGAGCTTGATCTTCAGCGGCCGCCGGTCGCGCGCGCTCCGCTCAAGCTTCGCCCGCAAGTCCTCCTCGCGGATGATCTCGACCGCGCCTTTGCGCAGCACTTCCATCTGCTCGTCAATCGTCATGGCCTCGGGATTATAGCGGGCCGCACGCGGTTTTGTGCAGCGCGGCCCGGCCATTGTAGACTTCCGGCCTCGATGCGACGGAAGCTGAAGCAAGCCGCGGTCGTCGTCTCGGCGACGCTCGTCGCGCTCGCCGCGGCCGAACTCTTCCTGAGACTCTTCGCCGCGCCGCCGCCCACCGTCTACGCGCTCGACGACCTCTACCTGCACCGCCTCGTCCCCGGCTCCGCGAAGGTCTACCGCCACTCGGCGCAGAACGGCGGCGGAGAGGTCGAGGTGCGCATCAACAGCCTCGGCTTCCGCGAGCGCGAGTTTGAACGCCGCCCGCCGCCCGGCACCAAGCGCGTCATCGTCTACGGCGACTCGTTCGTCGAGGCCGAGTTCACGCCGCTCGAAGAGACGTTCACGCGAAAACTTGAGCAAGGGCTGGCGGCCGCCGGGCGGGTCGAGGTGATAAACGCGGGCGTCATCGCCTACGGCCCCGACCAAGTGAGCCTGCGCGTCGAGCGCGAGGCGGGGGAGCTGCGGCCCGACCTCGTCGTCGTGGCGCTCTGCTCCACAAACGACTTCGGCGACCTGCTGAGAAACAAAATTTACCGGCTCGGCGCGGGCGGCGAGCTGGTTAAGAGCGACTACCGGCTCGACCCCGTTTTCCGGCGCAGCAACGACCCGCCGCGCTCACTCCTGCTCCGGCGCGTCAGGCAACTCGCCGCGCGCCTGCGCGGCGGCGGGGGCGACGGGCCGCCCCGGCCGCTCACGCCCGAGGCGTATGTCTCACACTGCGTCGGGCGCTGCCGCGAGCAGTACGAGTCTTACCTCGTCGAAGGGGACTCGCTGGTGAGGGAGCTCTTCTCCGACCAGTACGACGCCGACATCAGCCTCGGCACGGACGCCGAGGCCGCGCGGCACAAGAAGCGCCTGATGGAAGCTGTGCTCAAACACATCAAGCGCACGACCGACGAGCGCGGCGTGCCGCTCCTGCTCGTCGTCATCCCGTCGCTCATAGACCTCACGGACGAGTTCCGCATAGACCGCGCGACCTACCCCGGCTACGACCCGAAGGCGCTGACGGGCGCGCTCCAAGAGATCGCCGAGCGCAACAGAATCGAGTCCGTCAACCTCTACGACCTGTTCGCCGCGAACGACCCCGCGTCGCTCTACTTCAAGTTTCCCGAAACGCACTGGAATGAAAAGGGGCAGGCCGCGGCGGCGCGCGCGACCGCCGAGCGCATCCTCTCGGCGGGGCTCCTGCGCTGAGAGGCGCGGGGGGCGTTCAGAGGTCTTCGCGCCGGACGACGCGGCGGCCTTCGAGCGCGTAGCGGCCCGAAGTGACGAGGGCGAGCGCCTCGGGGTAAGCCTTGTGCTCTTCGGCGAGAATGCGCGCGGAGAGCGTTTCGACCGTGTCCGCGTCGAGGACTGCGACGGCGCGCTGCGTGATGATGGGGCCGGCGTCCAGACCTTCGTCGACGAAGTGGACGGTGCAGCCCGAGACCTTGACGCCGTGCTCGACGGCCTGCCGCTGCGCGTCGAGACCCGGAAAGGCCGGCAGCAAGGAAGGGTGAACGTTGAGTATGCGGCCGCGGAAAGCCTCGACGAACAGAGGCGAAAGCAGGCGCATATAGCCGGCGAGACAGACGACCTCGACGCGGCGCGCGCGCAAGTGTTCGATGATTTCGCGCTCGTGCTCCTCGCGCGTGCGCCCGCGGCGCTCGACGGCCAGCGCCTCGACGCCGCGCGAGGCCGCGGCGGCGAGCCCGCCGGCCGACGGCTTGTCGCTCAAGACGAGAACGATCTCCGCGCCGGGGACGCGGCCCGCGTCTACGGCGTCGGCCAGCGCCGTCATGTTCGAGCCGCGCCCCGAAATCATGACGGCCACGCGGACTCTCGTCGTCTTCTCTTCGCTCATCACGACCGGGGTTATTTTTACCAGAGCGCGTCCTGACGTTCCATGACGCCGTAGGCCGAGGCCAACGTGATGCCGCCCGGCAGCGTCCCCGTGAACGTGCCGATGGGCTGCTCGTAGTAGGAGTGGATGATGAGAAATTCGTCGTTCTGCTTGCGCGTCGCCTCCTGCTTGAAGTGGAGCGCGCCGCCCGCGGCGAACGTCACCGAAGAGAGGTCTTCGGCGAACGTGACCGCGCCGACGAATTGCGCGACGCCGTCGACCCAGACGCAGTTCTCGCTCGCCTCGGCCGTGTCGTTTAAGCCGACGATGGCGTTCCAGCCGACCTCGCGCCCGGCGGTGTCGCGGCCCACGCCGCCGCACCACTTCCAGATGGTGCGTCGCGGATGATAGCCGGCGTTGTCGTCGATGAAGGCGCGGGCTTCGACCTCGTGCGTGCGGCCGGCGAAGGTGACTTGGCCGCGCGCGGGGATGAGCTGCTTGCGCGTCCAAGTGTAGGCGTCGCCGTAGGGCGTCGCCACCTCGAAGCCCTCGTCCTCTTCGAGCGCGATGTTGAATCGGACGCCGCCGTCTTCGACGAGCATCTGCCGTGGGGGGAATTTGACGACGCGCGGGATGAGGTTCGTCTGCTCGTACATACGGCCCGCGCGCCTGTCCCAGACGGCCCAGAACTCCTGCGGGATGGGGCCGACGCGCGCCGTCCCCGCGTAGAACGAGAACTCCTCGCCGAAGACGGCGACGTAGCGCCACGTCTTGAGGAGCGCGAAGCCGCTGAGCATCGGCATCGGCGCGGGCGGCAGAGGGAGGCCGGGCGGGCGGTTCTGCGCGCCCGTCCAGCGCGCGGGGCGGGGGAGGTTCGGGGGTGGCATTCGCGTCTCCTTTCGCGGGGCGAACGTTTAAGACTTCGCCGCGCCTTTGGCGCGCAGGGTGAACACGTCGACGAGTCGCGGCCGGAGTCTCGCGCCGTCCTGCTGCGGGTCGTCGACGGCGATGACGAAGGCGGTCAGCCCGTCCTTGTTGATGCGGAAGCGGACGAACTCCTTGAAGCGCTCGATGCGCGCCGCGCCGCCGGCCTCGTTGTTGTGGCCGTGGAACGAGAGCGCCACGCCCAAGTAGAGGCCGAAGCAGACGCACGCCCAGAGCGCGCCGATGACGGCGGCGAGGAGCGAAGGCCAGAGGCCCCCCCAACCCATCCAAGCCCAGTAGTAGAACGGCCGCGCCGTCAAGTCGTCGGGCGCGGTGAGGCGGGGCAGCATCAGCATCAGCACGCCGTAAGCTATCCACGCGAGCAGCAGCGGCACGCGCAGGTTGCGCTTCATCATCCAGCCGCCGAAGAGCGCCGGCAGGAAGAAGAGCGCGGCCGCCGCGACCCACGTCACCCAGTTGCCCTTGCGCACGAGCAGGAACGGGACGAAGACTTGAAGTATCGCGTGCCAGACGCCGAGCGCGAGCATGAGGAGCTTGCCCTTCGTCCCCATCCCCGTCGCGCCGAGCGCGAGCGCCATGCCGAGTATCGCTAAGGGCGCGCCGACGAGCACCAAGACGAAGAGCATATCCGAGAGGAGCAGCGCGGGCAGGTTGTTGCGCCCGAACGACCAGACGCCGACGCCGACGCACAGCACCGCGAGCACCGCCAAGGCGGATTGCAGCCAGTACTCGTGTTTGTGCACCGTCCGCCGCGCCGCCTGCTTGAAGAGCCACTCGCCGTAGCGGATGGCGAGCGCCGCGGCGGCCGCCGCCCAGAGGACGGTGAAGAGGACGAGCAGGCTGTTGCCGAACGGCGTGATGAAGTCGCGGTAGGGCCTGACCATCCAGAACCCGACGCCGGTCAGCGCCGTCACGACGGCGGTGAGCAGGAGGACGCGCCGCCCGCCGCTTTCGTCGAAGATTTCCGGGTCAACCCTCTTGTGCCTGAACTCGCGCCCGCCCCCGCCGGTCTCCGCCTCGACGGTTCGCCTCCGCGCGCCGAAGAGGCGGTCGCTGAAGACGAAGGCGAGAATTATCGCGGCGAGCGCCGCGCCGAGCAGCGCGAGTCCGACCCAGAAGTCGGCGGGCATCGTCACGGGGTTCGGGCCGTACATGTAACGCGGCGACGCGCTCGCCGTGTTCTGTGACGTGCCCGCGCCGCCGGCCGCCGCCGCGCGCGGCCCCGAAGCGCCCGACGGGCCGAGCGTCGGGGCTTGCGCGGTGTTGATGGTCGGCGTGACCTTGTTCTGTTCGAGCGCGCCGTCCGCGTTCCGGCTCGTGTCGGGGATGCCGAGTTTCCAGAGCGGCGGGAAGGCGTTGATGACTTGGCTGCTGCTCTGCGGGACGCTGGCCGAGAAGTAGAGGACGAAGGCGATGACGAAGCCGAAGATGTGGATGGCCCCGCCGCGCCGTATGTTCCAGAACTTGAAGATGCGGCGCGCGACCTCCGAGCGCGAAGGCCCCTCGGCCGGGTAGAGCGCCTGCTCGCGTATCTCGCCGCGGAAGGTCTGCGAGGGGTGGTGGAACGCGCCGCCGATGCCTGAGACGACCGACGCGTAGCTGTCCGACGCGGGCGCTTCCACGTCGCCGCGACCGGGGCGGGTGTCGGCGCCGGTCTGCGGCCCCCAGTAGCGCGCGTAATGGTGCACGTCGCCGGAGATGTCGAGACGACACTGGCCGTCTTCGAGCCGCGCGTCGCCCGTGACCGATTCGAGTCCGGGGCCGCCGTCCTTGAGCTCACGCTCGGCGGGGAGGAACGGTTGTTCGAGACCGAGCTGCGCGAAGGCGTCGGCCGCCTTCTCGTCCTCCTTGTCGGCGAGCTTGCCGAAGACCGTCGTCGGCGCGCAGGTGGCGACGATGAGTTTGTCGGGCGGGAGCACGCGTTCGGGGTCGGTCGGGTGCGGGTCGCAGAGGCTTTTGAAAAACCTCTGCTGACGCTCGTCCACGCGGCCGACCTCCGTGTCGAGTCCCCACATCCGCCAGCCGAACGGGAGCCTGAGCGCGACGTAGCTCGCCTCCTGCCGGCGCTTGAAGCCGGAGAGCATCAGCTGCGGGGCCTTGAAGACGAACTCCTCCTCCTTGTAGTGCCTGTCCTCGCTGCGGACGGGGAGGCGGAACTGCCGCCGGAAGCCGTCGAGCTGGTCGTAGTAGTCGTGGTTGCCGGGGATGCCGAAGACGGGGCGGCGCTCGATGTCGAAATTCTCGTCGCGCTTGCGGTGGTCGGCGAAGGCCCACCGGAAGGGGACTTGGATGCGCTGGACGAGGCTCTGAAAATCCGACATGTGGTAGGCGGTGTCGCCGCCGATGAAGAGGAAGCGCCCGCGCGGCAGAGGCGCGTGACCGGCGCGCGCCTCCTGCAAGACTTCGTCGCTCGCGTCAGCCTTCTCGCCGGGCTGCGCGTCGCCTAATCGGAGCGCGCCCGCCCTGACGACGCGCTCGTCGGCGTAGAGTTCGCTCATGCAGAGGTAGGCGAGGCTGTAGGTGGCCGTCATGCCGTCGCCGGTGTCGGACAGGTAGTCGAACCAGAACTCCTCGTCGCCTCCGGCCGGCTCGAACGCGAACTCGTTGGCCTGCATCCAGTCGCGCGCGTCGAGTTTGGTGCCGAAGGCCGTGTAGAGCAGAATCCACTTCGCGCCGGCCAAGAGCTGACGGCCGAAGAGCCACGCCACGGGCTCCTCGAAAACTCTCTTCTCTTCGGGGGATGACATTAAATGGTCTCCTTCGGGTCTCGATGGGGGTGTGAAGGGCTGCGCGTCGCGTCGGGCGAAACGATTTTCGGGCGGCGGGCGGGCGTCTAGGCGATGACGACTTCGCGCGCGCCGCGCGTGACGGAGCCGATCTCGTGACAAGTTTCGCCGCGCGAAGCGAGGTGGCGGCGGACGCCGTCGAGGTCGGAGGGCGAGCAGACGACGACCATGCCGACGCCCATGTTGAAGGTGCGGTACATCTCCGCGTCGGGGACGTTGCCGAGCTCGCGCATCAACTCGAAGACGGGCGGCACGGGCCACGAGCCGCGCTCGATTTCGACGGCCGTCGCGTCGGGCAGAACGCGCGGGATGTTTTCGAGGAGCCCGCCGCCCGTGATGTGCGCGAGGGCCTTGAGCGCGCCCGTCTCAAGCAGTCCGTCGAGCGCGGGCAGGTAGCTGAGGTGCGGCGCGAGCAGCGCGTCGCCCACGGTCGCGCCGAGCCGCTCGACGAAGGTGTCGGGCGTCATCCGGGCGACCTCGAAGAAGAGCTTGCGCGCGAGCGAGTAGCCGTTGGTGTGGAGGCCGGCCGAAGGGAGCGCGAGCAGGCGGTCGCCCGCCTCCACGCGGCGGCCGTCGATGACACGCTCGCGCTCGACGACGCCGACGATGAAGCCGGCAATGTCGTACTCGCCCTCGGCGTAGAAGCCGGGCATCTCGGCCGTCTCGCCGCCGAGGAGCGCGCAGCCGTTCTCGCGGCAGCCGCGCGCGACGCCTTCGACGACGCTCGTGATGACTTCGGGCGAGAGCTTGCCCGTCGCGACGTAGTCGAGGAAGAAGAGGGGGCGCGCGCCCTGCACGAGGATGTCGTTGGTGCAGTGGTTGACGAGGTCGCGGCCGACCGTGTCGTGACGATTGGTGAGGAAGGCTATTTTCAGTTTCGTGCCGACGCCGTCGGCCGAGGCGACGAGGACGGGCGCGCGCATCGACGGGAACGCGCCGTCGAACATCCCGCCGAAGCTCCCGATTTCGGAGAGCGTGCGCGCGTTGAACGTCCCGCGCGCCAACTCCTTGATGCGCTCGACCGCGCGGTTCGCCGCGTCAATCGAGACGCCCGCGTCGCTGTAGGTGACAGGCTTCATACGGGCCGACTAGAGCTTGAAGTCCTTCTGGCCGGGCGACGTGCCGGAGCGGCGTTCGAGGCGCTCGCGCAAAGACTTGATGCGCTCGGCGGCCGACGAGCGCGACTCCTTGTCGAGCGCGACGGTGATGGTGAGGTGGTCGCCGTCCTCGACGCCCTCGGGCAGCAGCTCGACGGGCAGCTCCAAGAGCTCGCCGCCGCCGTCCAACTCGACGACGGCGCGGCCGCCGTCCTCGACGCGGTCGACAACGGCGCGCGTGCGCCGCGGCTTACCCGTCTTCTCCGACTCTTCGGCCATCTTCACCTCCCGGCGGCGCGGCGGTTGGAGTTCGCTTGCGGCGAGGGGCGCGTGCGAGGCGGCGGGCCCGTGTCGGGGTAGGCGACGAAGCCCGAGCGCGAAGAGTCGTCGCGCTTGGCCTCGCGCCCGGCCGTCATGTCCTCGTTCTGTTTGGGCGCGCGCTCGGTCTCGATCTTGTACTCCTCGTCGCCGCGCGTCGTGATCGTCAACGTCCCCTGAAAGTCCGTGCGGTAGACTTTTATGTTAGCCGCACGCAGGCGGTCAAGCACTTCCTGCGACGGGTGGCCGTAGAGATTGTTCGCCGACGCCGAGATGACGGCCGTCTCGAACTTGTGCTCGCGCAGGAAATCCTCGGAGGTCGCGTACTTCGAGCCGTGGTGTCCGACCTTCAGAACCTTCGCCGAAAGCTGCGCGCCGGTCTGCGTCATCCGCTGCTCGGTCTGCGCCTCGGCGTCGCCCGTCAAGAGCATCGAGAACTGTCCGTATTCGAGGCGCGTGACGACGGAGTTGGCGTTCGGCTCGTTGCCGCCCGAGCGCAGCTGCTCGCGCGTGAAGAAGGGCGGGATGGGCGCGAGGACGACGAGGCGCGCGCCGCCGCCGAGGTCGTAGGTCTGACCGGGCGCGGCCGTGATGAGCTTCGCGCCGGTCTCGTCAATGGCCTTCAGAAAATCTTCGTAGTTCTTCGTCGCGTTGGGCACGCCGCTGTCGAGCACGTTCTCGACGCGGACGGCGCGCATCACCTCGTCGGCCGCGCCGATGTGGTCGGCGTGCGCGTGCGTGGCGACGAGCAGGCTGAGCTGTGAGACGCCGAGGCGCGACATCGCCTCGACGATCTTCTTGCCGTTGCCGGGGTTGCCGGCGTCGACGAGCGCGGCCTTGCCCTCGGGCGAGACGATGAGGATCGAGTCGCCCTGACCGACGTCGAGGACGTGGACGCGCAGCTCTCCGCCCGAGGGCGGCGGCGGCTTCGGCCCGCGGTCGCGGAAGACGAACCAGTAGAGGGCGAAGACGGCGGCGGCGACGGCCAAGAGCAGGGCGGCCGCGCACCCGCACCCCTGAAGTGCGCGCGAGTTCACCTTCGACCTCGGCTGCGGCGGCGGCGGTTGCGGTTGATACATTAGCGTTGAGGTTTACTGCCTGACTACTCCTGTAAAGCTACTTTGGTCGGGGGCCGTGATGCCGCGTGTCAACTCGTCGAGTTCACTCACTTCCTTCGCCCCTCTCTTTACGCACCATGTCAATCAGCGCGCCGAGCCTTCCGTCCGTGCGCTCCCTCGATTCGGCTAATGCGGCGTCCGTGCGCATCTGGGCATCTATCAACGCGGCGTGTCGCTCGCGCCATTCCTTGCATTTGCGATTAAGTTCTTCGTCGGTCGTGTCTTCACAAGTTCCTTCCCGGCCGCAAGGCGGCCTTCAGTCGGGTGGGACTTGAAAGTCATTTGGCGTCGCCCGAGGGGACGGGCTCGCGCTCGCGCGACCACTGGGTCTCGGCCTCGCGCGTGATGCGGGTCGGGTAGTTCTCCGTCCAGCAGGCGACGCAGGAAGAGTCCGACGGGAGGCCGCAGGCGGCGAGCATTCCTTCGAGCGAGAGGTAGCCGAGCGAGTCGGCCTCGATGAAGTCGCGTATCTTCTCGACCGACATCTGCGCGGCGATCAGGTCGCGCTTGTCCGGCGTGTCGACGCCGTAGTAGCACGGGCTGATGGTCGGCGGGCAACTGATCCTCATGTGCACCTCGCGCGCGCCCGCCTCGCGCACCATCCGCACGATCTTCTTCGAGGTCGTCCCGCGCACGATGGAGTCGTCAATCAAGACGACGCGCTTGCCGCGGATGAGGTCGCGCACGGGGTTCAGCTTCACGCGCACGCCGAAGCTGCGAATCGACTGTTTCGGCTCGATGAAGGTGCGGCCGACGTAGTGGTTGCGCACCAACCCCTGACGGAAGGCGATCTGGCTCTGCGCCGCGTAGCCGATGGCCGCGGCCACGCCCGAGTCGGGGACGGGCACGACGATGTCGGCGTCGGCCGGCTGCTCGACGGCGAGGCGCTTGCCCATCTTGTGACGCGACTCGTTGACCGAGCGCCCGAAGATGAGCGAGTCGGGGCGCGAGAAGTAGACGTGCTCGAAGACGCAGAAGGAGCGCGGGCGCGCGGGCAGCGGGTAGGACGAGCGGAGGCCGGCCGACGTTATCTCGACCATCTCGCCCGGCTCCACGTCGCGCACGTACTCGGCGTCAATCAAATCGAACGCGCACGTCTCGGAGGCGACGACCCACGCGCCGCCCAAGCGGCCGAGCGCGAGCGGGCGGAAGCCGCGCGGGTCGCGGACGGCGATCAGCGAGTCGGGCGTCAGGAAGAGCATCGAGAACGCGCCCTCGGTGTCGCGCAGGACTTCCGGAACGGCCTCGGCGAC
>DASQDT010000074.1:0-2080 GCA_035634035.1 Pyrinomonadaceae bacterium
AAGAGGAGCTGACCGCCGCGCTCGGGCGTCTGCGCTTTCAGATAGACGCGCTCCGCTTCGGCGCGGGGTCTCTGCGCGCTCACCTTCCGTCGCTCACCGAGCGCGCGCGCCGTCTCGCGGCCGCGCTCTACGACCTTTTGCTCCGCCCGCTCGAACACCTGACGCGCGGCGCGCGCCGGCTCGTCGTCGTCCCTCACCGCGCGCTCCACTACGTCCCCTTCCACGCGCTCCACGACGGCGCGCGTTACGTCGTCGAGCGCGGCGAAGTCAGTTACGCGCCGAGCGCCTCCGTGCTTTTGCGCTGTCTCGCGAAGCCGCGCCCGACGTTCGGGCGCGCGCTCCTGCTCGGCGTCGCCGACGAGCAGACGCCGCGCGTGCGCGACGAGGTGAAAGCGCTCGCGCCTCTCTTCCCCGAGGCGGTCGCGCTCCTCGACGCCGCCGCCACGCTCGACGCGCTCCGCCGCCACGCGCCGCGCGCCGACGTTCTCCACCTCGCCTGTCACGGGCAGTTCCGCCCCGACAACCCCCTCTTCTCATCCTTGCGACTCGGCGACGGGTGGATGACCGTCCGCGACGCCTACGCGCTTGAGTTCGGCGGCGGGCTCGTCGCGCTCTCGGCCTGCGAGACGGGCGTCAGCGCCGTCGCGCCGGGCGACGAACTTTTGGGTCTCGCGCGCGGCTTCTTCTCGTCGGGCGCGCGCACGCTCCTGATGAGCCTCTGGACTGTGGACGACGAGGCGACGGCCGAGACGATGACGCACTTCTACGCGCGTCTGGTCGCCGGAGACGCGCCGGCCGCCGCGCTGCGCCACGCGCAGCTGCTCATGCTCGACACACGCCCGCACCCCTTCTTCTGGTCGCCCTTCGTCCTCGTCGGCGGGTGGTGACGAAATACCGTAAGCCACTCAAATCACAATATTTAGGCGGGCGGCCGCGAGGTCGTCTTGGCCGCGTAAAAATCGCCGTCCGCCACGTATTTTTTCGCCCGCGGCGGGCACTGTTTTATGGGCCAATGGCATCAAAGGGTGTCCGGGTTTGGAATCTTCCTTCAGCGCGCGCCCGGCCACCCGTCATAAATCTGCGAGGCGTTGCCGAAGCACCCCGGCCGAGCGAGCCCGCGCCCCAAGGAGTCTCCGATGCGTCGCATTTTTCTGCTCTCTCTCAGCCTTCTGTGCCTCTTGACGGCCGCGCTCGACGCGCCCCGCTCCTTCGCCTCCGACGGCGACGATGACGCCGACGACTACATCACCAACGAAGTCCTCGTCCGCCTGACCAGCACCGCAGAGCTTCAGGGCATTCTCAACCAGTACAACCTCGTCCGCGACACGAGCGACCCCAAGCGTCCCGCGCAGATCGGCGCGCGCCCCATCTACCGTCTCAGGATCACCGACGGCACCGACGCCAACGCGAAGGCGTCGGCGCTCGCCGCCGACACGCGCGTCCGTTGGGCCGAGGCCAACTACTTCTCGCAGACGCCCGAGGGCGTCGGCTTCTCTTGGAACATCGGCTTCTCTTGGAACATCGGGCAGGCGTCGAACTACGCCGCGCAGTGGGCCCCGTCGAAGATTCGTCTCCAGCAGGCGCACGCGGCCGCGCGCGGCGCGGGGCAGATAGTCGCCGTGCTCGACACGGGCGTTGACCGACGCCACCCGGCGCTCGCCGGCCGACTCGTCGGCGGCCGCGACTTCGTCGACGCCGACCCCGACCCGACTGAGGTCGGCACGCAGGCCCTCGGGCCTTACGGCCACGGCACGCACGTCGCGGGCTTGGTCGCGCTCGCCGCGCCCGAGGCGCGCATCATGCCCGTCCGCGTCCGCGACCAGAACGGCATGGGCGACATGTGGCGTCTGGCGGTCGCGCTCGCCTACGCGGCCGACCCGGACGGCGACCCTTCGACCGACGACGGCGCGGACGTCATCAACATGAGCCTCGCCTCCGACTATGAGTCGCGCGCCGTCACCGACATCGTCTCGGAGATTACGGGCGAGGCAGGCATGGGCGCGGTCACTCCCGCCCCCGTCGCGCCCTCGCGCGCGCCCGTCATCATCACGGCCGCGGGCAACGGCCTCCCGAAAGACGA
>DASQDT010000075.1:0-16954 GCA_035634035.1 Pyrinomonadaceae bacterium
GCGCCTTAGTCGAGCGCGCGGGGGCGGCCGTCCGGCTCGTCGAGGGCGACCCGCGCAACATCAAGATCACGACGCCCGAAGACTTCGCGCTCGCCGAAGTGATGATGAGCCTTTATGTTCCGCGTCGGCATCGGCCATGACACGCACCGCCTGACCGAGGGGCGGCCGCTCGTTCTGGGCGGCGTGCGCGTCGAGTCCGAGCGCGGCGGCGAGGGCCACTCGGACGCCGACGCCCTGTCGCACGCGCTGACCGACGCCGTGCTCGGCGCGCTCTGCGAGGGCGACATCGGGGTGCACTTCCCCGACAACGACCCGCGCTGGAAGGACGCCGACAGCCTGCAACTGCTCGCGCGCGTCGTCTGGCTCGCGGGCCAGCGCGGCTACCGCGTCGTCAACGCCGATGCGACCGTGATGCTCGAACGCCCGCGCCTCCGGCCCTACATGCAGGAGATGCGCGCGCGTCTGGCGGAGGTCTTGGGCGTCGGCCTCGACTGCGTGAGCGTCAAGGCGAAGACGGGCGAGGGGCTGGACGCGGTCGGCGCGGGCGCGGCCGTCACGGCGCAGGCCGTCGTCCTGCTCGAAAGTGCGTGAGGTGAAGAAGACGATGACGAGGATTCTGCGCGCGCTCAGAAGCGTCGCTGCGGTGCTCGCGGGCTACGTCCTGATGGTCGTTTTGATAACGCTCGTGCAGGAGACGTGGCTCGGCGGCGTGAGCTTCCAGAAGTCGGGCGCGGGCGTGCTCGTCGCGGCGGGCGCGGGGACTGTCCTCTCGGCGGTGGCGGGCGGCGCGTTCGCCGCGCTCGTCGCGCCCGCGCGCCCGCACCTGCACGCGCTCGCGATGTGCGTGCTCGTCGCCGTCGAGACGAGCTATCTGGTGGCGACGGGCCGCGTCGGCGGGCCGCTCTGGTTCGACTTGGCGGCCGCGGCCTCGCTCGTCGTCGGCATCCTCGCGGGCGCGTCGCTCGTCGCGCTCCGGCGGCAGCGCGCGAAGGCCCTCGCGAGGTGACGCGCCGAAGCATTTAAGGAGGCGTTGTGAGACTCAAGACGAGGACGTTTCTGACGGCGGTTCTCATCGCCTGCTGCTTCATCGCCGGCGGCGCGGCGCGCGCCTCCGCGCAGGGCACGCCGTGGGACGTGGCGAACGACGCGGCCGAGGCGGCGCTGGCGCGCGGCGACCACGCCGAGGCCGAGCGCAAACACCTCGAAGCCTTGAAGCACGCCGAGAAGATTGGGCCCAAGTACCCGCAAACCGTGGCGACGCTCACGCGCCTCGCCGCGCTCTACGAGAAGCAGATGAAGCCGGCCGAGGCCGAGTCGGCTTACCGCCGCGCCGTCGAGTCGGCCGAGGCGCTGGCCGCCGCGAAGGACTCTCACTTCGCCTCGGTCGCGCCCGAGATGCACGCCGCCTCGCTTGAGCGGCTCGCGGATTTTCTGAGCACGCGCAAGAAGTTCAACGAGGCCGAGGGCACGTACAAGCGCGCGCTCGACGTGCTGGCGCGCGCGGCCGGCGCGGACGAGAAGACGCCGAAGACCAACGACGAGTGGATGGGCTTTCTGGTGAAGGCGGCGGCGGGCGGCACGGAGGCGCGCTACGCCGCCGTCGCCGACAAGCTCGCCGTGCTCTACCTCACGCACGACCGCTTCGCCGAGGCCGAGCCGCTTTTCAAGCTCTCGGTCGCGGCGCAGGAGCGCGTCGGCGGCGAGAAGCCGAACCCGAACCTCGGCGTGACGCTCGAAAACCTCGGGGTGCTCTACGCGCGTCAGGGCCGCTTTGAGCAGGCCGAGCCGCACTTCCGCCGCGCGCTCCAAGTCTACGAGCGTTCGCTCGGCCCGGAGCACGCGCAGATGGCGCCGGCGCTCGACGCCTACTCGCTGCTGCTGGCGAAGCTCGGTCGCGAGGGCGAGGCCGCGGCGGCGCGCGAGCGCGCGCGCGCCATCCGCGCCAAAGTTCGTTAGACGCGAGACGCTGAGCGCCCACCCTTTCTATGAGACCACAGGACGTCATCCGGCGTAAGAGGGACGGCGGGGAACTGTCGCGCCGCGAGATAGAGTTCTTCGTGCGCGGCGTGACCTCGGGCGAGTGGGCCGACTATCAGGCGGCGGCGCTCCTGATGGCCGTCTTCTACAAGGGCATGAACGCCGACGAGCAGCAGGCCCTGACCGAGGAGATGCTCAACTCGGGCGAGCTGCTCGACTTCTCCGACGTGGAGCGCCCGAAGGCCGACAAGCACTCGACGGGCGGCGTCGGCGACAAAACGTCTCTCATCCTCGCGCCTCTGGCCGCCGCGTGCGGCGTCGCCGTCCCGATGATCTCGGGGCGCGGCCTCGGGCACACGGGCGGCACGCTCGACAAGCTCGAATCCATCCCCGGCTACCGCGTGCGGCTCCACATCGACGAGTTCCGCGACATCCTCAAGCGCGTCGGCTTCGCCATGACCGGGCAGACCTCCGACGTCGCGCCGGCCGACCGCAAAATCTACGCGCTCAGGGACGCGACCGAGACGGTCGAGTGCGTCCCGCTCATCGTCGCCTCCATCATGTCGAAGAAGATGGCGGCCGGTCTGGGCGCGCTCGTCTTGGACGTGAAGACCGGCACGGGAGCTTTCATGCGCGAGCTTGAGCGCTCCGAGGAGCTGGCGCGCGCGCTCGTCGCGACCGGCGAGTCCTGCGGCGTCCGCACGGAGGCTCTGATTACGGACATGAATCAGCCGCTCGGGCGCGCGGTCGGGAACGCGCTGGAGGTCGTCGAGTGCGTCGAGCTTCTGCGCGGTGAGGTGACGGAGGGGGCGCGGCCCGCGCTCGATTTGTCGAAGGAGCTGGCCGCGCGCATGGTCGCGCTCTCGGGCGTCGGGCCTTCGCTCGAAGAGGCGCGCGGGCGCGTCGCGCGCGCTCACGAGACGGGCGAGGCGCTTGAGCTTTTCCGCCGCAACGTCGAGGCGCAGGGGGGCGACGCGCGCGTCTGCGACGACCCGTCGCGCCTGCGGGATTTAAACTTGGCCGAGGTCAGGGTAGAATCGCCGCGCAAGGGATTCATCGTGGGGGTGGAGGCGGCCGAGATCGGCCGCGCCGTCGCGGGGATAGGCGGCGGGCGCTCGCGCATGGAGGACGCGCTCGACCACGCGGTCGGCTACTTGGCCGAGGCCGCGATCGGCGACGAGGTGGGCGCTGGAGACGCGTTGGGGCTCGTCTACTGCCGCGACGAGTCGGCGGGCCGCGAGGCGGCCGAGCGCATCCGCGCCGCTTACACGGTAGGGGAGGAGCGTCCGGCCGCGATACCCGAGCTGGTCAAAGAAGTCATCACGCGTTAAGGGAGTTGAGCACGCCGAATGAAGTTGAGACTCTTTCTGTCCGCGCTCTTGGTGTGCGCGCTCGTCGCGTCGGGGACGACCGCGTGCCGCACCGACACGCTCGCCGAGACGGGCGGCGACCCGACGCGCAAGCGCGTCGGCCTCGTCTTCGACATCGGCGGCAAGGACGACCGCTCCTTTAACGCCGCCGCGTGGGAGGGCGCCAAGCGCGCCTCGCAAGAGCTGCCCATCGTCCTGCGCGACATCGAGCCGGGCAACCCGACCTCGATTGAGCCGGCGATGCGCGCCTTCGCCGAGCGCGGCTACGACCTCATCATCGGCATCGGCTTCGCGCAGGCGCCCATCATGGAGACGGTCGCGAAAGACTACCCGCACATCAACTTCGCCATCGTCGACGGCGTGAGCCAACTGCCGAACGTCGCCTCGCTCGTCTTCAAGGAGCACGAGGGCTCTTATCTGGTCGGCATGATCGCGGCGCGCGAGTCGAAGTCGGGCGTCCTCGGCTTCGTCGGCGGCATGGACATCCCGCTCATCCACCGCTTCAAGGAGGGCTACGAGCAGGGCGCGAAGGCCGTCCGCCCCGACGCTCAGGTCTTCGCCAACTACGTCGGCATCACGGATCACGCTTGGAACAACCCCGGCAAGGGCAAGGAACTCGCGCTCGCTCAGATCAACCGCGGCGCGGATGTCATCTTCACGGCCGCCGGCAACTCCGGCCTCGGAGCCTTCGACGCGGCCGAGCAGGCGGGGCGCGACCCCGCGACGAATCGCGCGCGCGTCTTCGTCATCGGCGTCGACTCGAATCAGAACATGGTCAAGCCGGGGTTTGTTTTGACGAGCATGGTCAAGCGCGTCGACAACGCGGTGTACCAGACGGTGCAGGACGTCGTCGAGGGCCGCTTCACGGGCGGCGTCAAGGTCTTCGGCCTCGACCGCGACGGCGTCGGCTACTCGCTCGACGACTTCAACCGCCCGCTCATCCGCCCCGAGGTCTTGGACGAGGCGAACGGCGCGCGCCAGCGCATCATCAACGGCGAGATAAAGGTCTCTGACGCGATGGCGAAGTGAGAAGCACCCGGCAATCGGCAATCGGCAATCGGTTCTCGGCATTCATCTTCAACACAAGGGAGCGAACGAATGAAACGCAAGGCATCGGCGCGCTGGCAGGGCGGGCTCAAGGACGGCAAAGGCACCATCTCGACCGACAGCGGCGTCCTGAAAGAGACGCAGTACTCCTTCCACACGCGCTTCGAGGACGGGGCCGGCACGAACCCCGAGGAACTCATCGCGGCGGCGCACGCCGGCTGCTTCTCGATGGCCCTCTCGGGTCAGCTGAACAACGCGGGCCTCACCGCCGAGCAGATAGAGACGACGGCCACCGTCACGATGGTTCCCGTCGACGGCAAGCCGACCGTGACGGCCGTCCACCTCGACCTGACGGCGCGCGTCCCCGGCGCGTCGCCCGAGCAGTTCGAGACGGCGGCCAACAACGCCAAGGCCGGCTGCCCCATCTCGCGACTGCTCAACGCCGAAATCACGATGACGGCGAAGCTCGAAGGCGCGGGCGACGCCTCGGCCAAGACGGGCGCGGGCGACTAAGACCGAACCGATGCTCGAACTCCGCGAGATAACGAAACGCTTCGGCGACGTGCTGGCGAACGACCGCGTCTCGGTGCGCGTCGAGCCGGGGACGATTCACGCCATCGTCGGCGAGAACGGCGCGGGCAAGTCCACCGCCATGCGCATCGCCTACGGCTTCTACACGGCCGACTCCGGCGAAATCCTCGTCGACGGCCAAGTGCGCAGCATCCAGACGCCGCACGACGCCATCCGGCTAGGCGTCGGCATGGTGCACCAGCACTTCATGCTCGTCGAGACGATGACGGTCGCGGAGAACATCGTGCTCGGCGCGGAGCCGGGCACGGCCGCCGCGCTCGACCTCGAACGCGCGGCCCGCGAGATTCGCGCGCTCTCCGAAGAGTTCAAGCTCTCGGTCGAGCCGCGCGCGATGGTCGGCGAGCTGTCGGTCGGGCAGCAGCAGCGCGTCGAGCTGCTCAAGGCGCTCTACCGTCAGGCGCGCCTGCTCATCTTGGACGAGCCGACGGCCGTACTCACCCCGCAGGAGGTCGAGGAGTTCTTCCAAATCCTCCGGCGAATGCGCGAGCAGGGCAAAACCGTCGTCATCATCACGCACAAGCTCTCGGAGGTCTTGGCCATCTCGGACGACGTGACGGTGATGCGCGACGGCCGCGTCGTCGGCCAAGTCAAGACCGCCGAGACGAACGCGGCCGACCTCGCCCGCATGATGGTGGGCCGGGACGTGCTGCTCCGCGTCGAGAAGCCGGACGCGAAGCCGGGCGACGTGGTGCTGAGCGTCCGCAACCTGTCGGTCACGGTCGAGGCCGGCGGGCGCGGCGTGCGCGACGTTTCGTTTGAGGTGCGCGCGGGCGAGATTGTCGGCGTCGCGGGCGTCGAGGGGAACGGCCAGACGGAGTTGATAGAGGCCCTCGCGGGGCTCGTGCCGCACGAGCGGGTGCGCGGGACGATTGAGCTTGAGGGGCGCGACGTGACGCGCGCGGGGGCGCGCGCGCGCCGCGAGTCGGGCGTCGCGCACATCCCGGAAGACAGGCACCGGCGGGGCCTGCTGCTCGACTTCGACCTCGCCGAAAACTCCATCCTCGGCGACCACTACCGCCCGCCCGCCGTCGCCGCGCGCTACGGAGTCCTGCTCGACACCGAGGGCATCCGGCGGCGCGCCGAGGAGGTCATACGCGACTTCGACGTGCGGCCCGCGAACCCCCTGCTCCCGGCGCGCGCGCTGTCGGGCGGCAACCAGCAGAAGCTCATCATCGGGCGCGAGTTCGAGCTGAACCCCAGACTGCTGCTCGTCTCGCAGCCGACGCGCGGCGTCGACATCGGGGCCATCGAGTTCATCCACCGCAAGCTCGTCGGGATGCGCGACGCGGGCTGCGCCGTGCTGCTCGTCTCGGCCGAGCTCGAAGAGGTGACGGCGCTCGCCGACCGCCTCCTCATCATCCACCACGGACGCCTCGTCGGCGAGGTCGACCCCAAGACCGCCACGCACGAAGAAATCGGTCTGCTGATGACGGGCGGCGGCAAGACAAAGGATGAAGCTGAGGGGTGAAAGTCTTTGAGTAGGCCCGCGCGGGCCGACTTGGACTCCGACATCTTCATCCTTCCGCCTTCATCCTTCATCCTTGAATCTTATGCGTCTTCTCCGCGAACTCGCGTTCCCGCTCGTCGCCGTCGTGGCGGCGTTCGTCGTCGGCGGCGTCTTCGTGCTGCTCGTCGGCGACAACCCGCTGAGGGTCTACGGCCTGCTGCTCGGGAGCGCGCTCTCTTGGCCCGACGGCATCGGCTACACGCTCTTTCAGGCGACGCCGCTCATCTTCACGGGATTGGCCGTGGCCGTCGCCTTCCGCTGCGGGCTCTTGAACATCGGCGCCGAGGGGCAGCTCTACGTCGGCGCGTTCGCGTGCGCGTGGGTGGCGATTAAGCTCGGCGGGGTGACGGCGGACGTGTTCGGCAAGCCGATGGGGTTTTCGTGGGCGAGCCTGCCGGCCGTCCTGCTCGTGCCGCTGGCGATGCTGGCAGCCGTCGGCGCGGGCGCGCTGTGGGGCGCGATTCCGGGTTTCCTCAAGGCGCGTTTCGGCTCGCACGAAGTCATCAACACCATCATGCTGAACTTCGTCGCCGTCGGGCTGACGAGCTACTTCACGCAGTACTACTACAAAATCCCCGGCGACCCCATCTTGCAGAGCGTCTCCGTCGGCGAGGCCGCGCACATCGCGCGCTTGGGGAGCTTCGTGCCGGGGCTCCCAGAGCGCATCCCCCTGAACGTCTCCTTCCTGCTCGCCATCATCGCGTGCGCGCTCGTCTACGTCTTTTTGTGGCGGACGAAGTGGGGCTACGAGATTCGCGCGACGGGCGCGAACCCGACGGCCGCCGAGTACGGCGGCATCTCGACGCGGAAACAGATCGTCCTCGCGATGGCCGTCTCCGGGGGCTTGGCCGGCATGGTCGGCATCAACGAGGTGATGGGCTACCGCTACCGCTACTACGAAGGCTTCTCTGACAACTACGGCTTCACCGGCATCGCCGTCGCGCTCCTCGGCCGCAACCACCCGGTCGGCGTCTTCCTCGCCGCGCTCCTGTTCGGGATGCTCCAGCGCGGCGGCATCTTCGTCGACGCCTTCTCCGAGAGCGTGACGAAAGACTTGGTGCAGGTCTTACAGGCCATCGTCATCCTCTTCGTCGCCGCCGAGGCGCTGTTCCGCGGCTCGTTCGGGCGCTTCGGGCTGATGAAGAGGTCGAAGGTTTAGGGCATGAACGACACCATCATCGCGACCCTCATCTTCTTCCTCGCCTCGACCGTCAGGCAGGCGACGCCGCTCCTGCTCGCCGCGATGGGCGGGCTCTACTCGGAGCGCGCGGGCGTCATCAACATCGCGCTCGAAGGCCTGATGCTGGCCGGCGCGTTCACGGCCGCCGCCGTGACGCACTACGCGGGCAACCCCTTCGTCGGCCTGCTCGCGGGGATAGTCGCGGGCGCGGCGGTCGCGGCCGTCCACGCCGTCGCGTGCATCAAGTTCAAGGCCGACCAAGTCGTCTCGGGGACGGCCATCAACATCCTGATGATAGGCGTGCCGGCCGTCGTCAGCGGCGCGGTCTTCCTCTCTTCGGGCTCGACGCCGCAGATACCGAGGGAGAATCTGATTCCGTGGACGCCGGTGCTGATAGCCTTCCTGCTCGTGCCCGTGACGTGGTACGTGCTCTACCGGACGCCGTTCGGCCTGCGCCTGCGCGCGGTGGGCGAGCACCCGGAGGCGGCCGACGCGGCGGGGGTGAACGTGAACCGGATGCGCTACGCGGCGGTGCTGCTGTCGGGCGCTCTGGCCGGGATAGCGGGCGCGTACCTCTCGACGGGGCAGTCGTCGCTGTTCACGCGCAACATGGCGTCGGGCCGCGGCTTCATCGCGCTCGCCGCGCTCATCTTCGGCAAGTGGCGTCCCGTCCAGACGATGCTCGCGTGCCTGCTCTTCGGCTTCACCGACGCGCTGGCGACGCAGCTTCAGGGCGTCAAGCTCTCGGGCGACGAGGAGATACCCGTCCAGTTCATACACATGCTGCCTTACGTCCTGACCATCGTCGTCCTCGCCGGCTTCGTCGGCCACTCGCGCGCCCCGCGCGCCCTCGGCATCCCGTACGTGAAGGAGCGATGAAGTCAGGAGTCAGGAGTCAGAATAAAGGCCGCGGCCGCCTCCGTCCGCCCCGCAGACCTGACAACGTCGGGGCGGGAAGCTACAATGAAGGGACTAGAAAATTCTGACTACTGACTTCTGACTTCGTTGCCCATGGCCATCTCGCTCAAGCCCGAGAACCTGAAGCGCTACAAAGACATCGCTTGGCTCTTCGTCAAGTACGGGCGCTCCGACATCGTCAAGCAGGCCGGCCTCGAAGAGGCCATCGCCGACGAGCCGCAGACCTTCGACCCGAAAGTCCCGGCCGAGGCCGCAGACCTCGCCAACGACTTCGAGCGGATGGGGCCGACCTTCATCAAGCTGGCGCAGCTGCTCTCGACCCGCTCCGACCTCCTCCCCATCCCTTACCTCGAAGCCCTCGCGCGCCTTCAGGACAAGGTCGAGCCGTTCTCCTTCGGCGAGGTCGAGCAGATAGTCTCATCAGAGCTCGGCGTCAAAATCTCGAAGGCGTTCTCGGAGTTCGACTCCAAGCCCATCGCCGCCGCCTCGCTCGGGCAGGTGCACGCGGCGCGGATGCGCGACGGCCGCCCCGTCGTCGTCAAGGTGCAGCGCCCGGCCATCCGCGAGCAGATCGCGCAAGACCTTGAGACTCTGGCCGAGATGGCCGGCTTCCTCGACCGCCACACGGAGGTCGGCCGCCGCTACGGCTTCGGGCAGTTCCTCGAAGAGTTCCGCAAGACGCTGATGCGCGAGCTCGACTACCGTCAGGAGGCGCGCAACCTCACGACCTTCGCCACGAACCTGCGCGACTTCGAGCGCCTCGTCGTCCCTTCGCCCGTCGAGGACTTCACGACCTCGCGCGTGTTGACGATGGAGTTCATCAGCGGCAAGAAGATTACGGCGCTCGGCCCGCTCGCGCGCATCGAGTTGGACGGCCGCGTGCTCGCCGAGGAGCTTTTCCGCGCCTACCTCCAGCAGATCCTCGTCGACGGCTTCTTCCACGCCGACCCGCACCCCGGCAACGTCTTCCTGACCGACGACAACGAGGCCATCGCCCTCATCGACCTCGGCATGGTCGGCCGCGTCACGCCGCGCTTTCAGGAACAACTCCTCCAACTCCTGCTCGCCATCAGCGAGGGGCGCGGCGACGAGGTGGCGGAGCTCGCCATTAAGCTCGGCGAGGCGCGCGAGGAGTTCAACGACCAGAGGTTCACGCAGCAGGTCGGCGACCTCGTCTCGCAGCACCAATCCGCCAGCATCGGCCAGATGGACGCGGGCCGCGTCGGGCTCGAAATCACGCGCATCGCGGGCGAGAACGGCTTCCGCCTGCCGCCCGAGTTCACGATGATCGCCAAGACCCTGCTCAACCTCGACCAAGTCGTCATCACGCTCGACCCGAGCTTCGACCCGAACGCCTCCATCCGCCGCAACGCCTCCGATATGCTGCGGCAGCGCCTCATCAAGAGCCTCTCGCCCGGCAACCTCTTCACCTCGGCCATCGAGGTCAAGGAGATGGTCGAGAAGCTCCCGGGCCGCGTCAACAAACTTCTGGACGCCGTCGCCAACAACGAGGTGCAGATCAAGGTCGACGCCATCGACGAGACGAAGCTGATGGAGGGCTTCCAGAAGGTCGCCAACCGCATCACGGTCGGCCTTGTCATCGCGGCCCTCATCGTCGGCGCGGCGCTCATCATGGACATCCAGACGAGCTTCACGCTCTTCGGCTACCCCGGCATCGCCATCATCTTCTTCCTGCTCGCGGCCGGCGCGGGCCTCCTGCTCATCTACAACATCATGTTTAAGGACGAGAAGAAGAAGGAGCGGCCCGACGCGCAGTAGTGGGCGCGCGGGCGGCGAACGACGCCGAGACGAAATGACGACTCCCGAGACCATCACGCGCGAGACACTGTACGAGCGCGCCGCGCACGCCGCGCGCACCGTGCGCGCGCGCGCCGCCGAAGACCCGCGCGTCGCGCTCGTCCTCGGCAGCGGCCTCGGCGCGTTCGCCGACGAGTTAGAGGGCGCCGACGCCGTCCCTTACGAGGAGGTGCCGGGCTTCGCGCGCTCGACGGTCGAGGGGCACGCGGGCCGCCTCGTCCTCGGGCGGACGGGCGGCGTCCCCGTCGTCGCCATGCAAGGCCGCTTCCACTCCTACGAGGGCTACACGCTCGAAGAGGTGACTTTCCCCGTGCGCGTCTTCGCCCTGATGGGCGTGCGCTCGCTCGTCCTGACGAACGCGGCCGGCGGCCTCAACAACAGCTACACGCAGGGCTCGCTCATCGTCATCTCAGACCACCTGAACCTCCTCGGCGACAACCCCCTGCGCGGGCCGAACGACGAGCGACTCGGCGCGCGCTTCCCCGACATGAGCGAGGTCTACGACCGCGAGTTTCAGGACGTGGCCGTGCACGAGGCGCACGGGATGGGCGTCGAGCTGCGGCGCGGCGTCTACGCGGCGCTCGCCGGGCCGAGCTACGAGACGCCGGCCGAGATACGCATGCTGCGACTGCTCGGCGCCGACGCCGTCGGCATGAGCACCGTGCCGGAGGCCATCGTCGCGCGCCACATGGGGCTGCGCGTCCTCGGCCTCTCCTGCATCACCAACATGGCGGCCGGCATGGAGGAGAGCCCGATAGACCACGCCGAGGTGATGGAGACCGGCGCGCGCGTCCGCGACACCTTCGCGGAGCTCCTGCGCCGGGTGATTCCGAAACTACAGTAGCGGGCGCGGAGCGACGAATGATTATCGGCATCTGCGGCGGGACGGGGTCGGGGAAGACGACGGTGGCGAACCGGATTCTCGAATCGGTGAGCGCCGACGAGGTCGTCTTCATCCAGCAGGACTCCTACTACCGCGACCTCGACCGGATGCCCCTCGACTTCCGCGGCCTCGCCAACTTCGACCACCCCGACGCCATCGACAACGACCTCCTCATCGAACACCTGCGCGCGCTCAAGTCGGGCCGCGCCGCCGAGCTGCCCGTCTACGACTTCAAGCGGCAGGTTCGGCTCCCCGAGACGCTGCGCACCGAGCCGCGCCCCATCATCATCCTCGAAGGCATCCTCATCTTCGCCGAGCCGCGCCTGCTCTCGGAGATGGACGTGAAGATTTTCGTCGACACGCCCGACGACATACGCTTCGTGCGCCGCCTCCGGCGCGACATCACCGAGCGCGGGCGCACGCTCGAATCCGTCATCGAACAGTACCTTGAGACCGTCAGGCCCATGCACATCCAGTTCGTCGAGCCGTCGAAGCGTCTGGCCGACGTCATCATCCCCGAGGGCGGGCACAACCTCGTCAGCATCGACCTCATCAGCGGCCGCATCCGCGAGCGTCTGGCCGACGAGCGTCGGCGGCGCGGCGGGGCGGCCGGCGCGTGAGTTTTTAAGGACAAGGAAGGAAACGTTTTGAGCGAAGAAGAGACGAGCGACTTGGTCGAGGCCGCGACGCGGGCGCGAAACTGCGCGCTCGCGCAGTACTCGAACTTCTGCGTCGGCGCGGCCGTCGAATCGGACGACGGGCGCGTCTTCACCGGCTGCAACGTCGAGAGCGCGGCCTACGAGTTGACGATGTGCGCCGAGCGCGTGACCATCTGGAAGGCGCTCTCGGAAGGCGCGCGCAAGTTCCGCCGCATCGTCGTCGTCGCGGACACCGAGCGCCTGACGCCGCCGTGCGGCGCGTGCCGCCAGCTCGTCTGGGAGTTCTGCGGCGACATCCCCGTCACGCTCGCCAACCTGCGCGGCGACACCGAGACGCTTCAGATGAGCGACCTCCTGCCGCGCCCCTTCGACGCGCAGTTTCTTCTGGAGACGGGCGCGGAGACGAAAGGCTAAGGGGGCACGCCGATGACCGAAGCGAGGCAGAAGGACGACGAGGACGAGGGCGGCGGCGGCGGCGGAAAGTCGGGCGGCGGCCAAGAGACCGCGCCCGAGCGCGTCATCAACCTCTACACGGGCAACGCCATCCACCTCTTCCTGTCGCTGCTCTCAATCCTCATCCTCTTCGCCGCGGCCGTCGCCGCCTACGACACGGTCGTGACGGAGTTTCCCAAGCTCTTCATGCAGGTCGAGGAGTACGACGCGCTTCAGAAGATAATTCACAACATCCTGCTCATCGCCATCGCCGCCGAGTTGGGGCTGCTCCTGCTCTTCCACCGGACGAGCTCGGCCGTCGAGGTCATCATCTTCGTCATCGCGCGCAAGATAGTCGAGCCGGACATCTCCTCGCTCGACCTCCTGCTGAGCGTCGCCGCGCTCGCCGGCCTTCTGGTCGCGCGCTACTACTTCGTGCCCGGCAAGATGGAGTGAGCGACGCGCGCGCAGAGCGTGCGCGCGAGAGACACGAGACAGAAAGACGAACCTTCGCGAATGTCAAAACTTTTCCGACCCGCCGCCGCCCTCATGTTCACCTTCATTCTACTCGCGCCCCTCGCCGGCCTCGCGGCACAGAGGCGCAGGACGCCCGTCGACTTAATCGTCGCGGGCGGCACGGTCGTCACGATGGACGATCAGCGGCGCGTCATAGAGGACGGCGCGGTGGCCGTCTCGAAGGGCAGGATAGTCGCCGTCGGGACGCGCGCCGAAGTCGAGCGACGCCACGCGCTGGCCCCGCGCGGCCAGCGCATCGACGCCTCGGGCAAGGTCGTCCTGCCGGGCCTCGTCAACGGCCACACGCACGTCCCGATGACTCTCTTCCGCGGGCTCGCCGACGACTTGGACTTGAACGAGTGGCTGACGAAATACATCTTCCCGGCCGAGGCCAAGAACGTGACGGAGGATTTCGTCCGCGTCGGCACGCGGCTCGGGCTCGCCGAGATGATCCGCGGCGGGACGACGACCTACTGCGACATGTACTACTTCGAGGACGCCATCGCCGAGGAGACGGCGCGCGCCGGAGTGCGCGGCGTCCTCGGAGAGACCGTCATCGACTTTCCCGTCGCCGACAACAAGACTTGGGCCGAGGCGATGGCCTACAGCGAGCGCTACCTGCGGCGCTGGAAGGGCCACGCGCTCGTCACGGCGGCCGTCGCGCCGCACGCGCCCTACACCGTCTCGGAAGAGCACCTGAAGGAAGTCCGGCGGCTCGCCGACCGGACGGACTCGACCGTCGTCATACACCTTTCGGAGACGCGCAAGGAGGTCGATGACATCACGGCGCAGAAGGGCGTGCCGCCCGCCGAGTACCTCGAACGCATCGGCTTCTTCCGCGGGCGCGTCGTCGCCGCGCACACGGTTCATCTGAACGAGCGCGAGATAGGGTTGATGAAGGAGCGCGGCGTCGGCTGCGTGCACAACCCGCAGTCGAACATGAAGCTGGCGTCGGGCGTCGCGCCCGTGCCGCGGATGCTGGCGGCCGGCGTCTCGGTCGGGTTAGGGACGGACGGCGCGGCGTCGAACAACGACCTGAGTATGTGGGAGGAGATGGACACGGCGGCGAAGCTGCACAAGCTCGCGTCGAACGACCCGAAGGCCGTCTCGGCCGAGCAGGCCCTTGAGATGGCGACCGTCGGCGGCGCGCGCGCACTCCACATGGAGCGCGACATCGGCTCGCTCGAACAGGGCAAGCGCGCGGACTTGGTCGTCGTCGACTTGGACGAGCTGCACCAGACGCCGCTCTACAACGTCTACTCGCACCTCGTCTACGCGACGAAGGCTTCGGACGTGCGCCACGTCGTCATCGAGGGGCGCGTCGTGATGCGCGACCGCAGGCTCCTGACGATTGACGAGGCGGACGTTAAGCGCCGCGCGCGCGTCTACCGCGAGCGCGTGCGCCAGAGCCTCGCGGCCTTGCGCCGCGAGGGCGGGCCGGCCGGGGGGAGGTGAAAAGCCGCGCGGCGGGTTGAAAATCGGTGCAAATAAAGCCATAATCCCGGCATCAAATAGTTAACCCCTTTAAGCGAGCCACGCTGTCGTAGGCTCGCTTTTGAATTAACGGAGCACGAATAGTGAAGGGAATTCGACCCGGTATTCTTTTGCACCCCTCGTTCAAACTCATAAACGCTCTCGCCCTCTCGCTAAGTCTCGCGGGCGTAGCCTACTCGCAAGAGGTCGTGCAGGCGTCCGAGAACGTCGCCGGGGCGAGCGCGCGCGCCGCGCAGCCCGCCCCCGAGGCCGACGCCACTCAGCGCCGCATCGCGCGCGCGCGGGCGCTCGCCGCCTCCGGCAAGCGGGGCGTCGCGGCCGGCGAGCTTGAGGCGCTCTACAACTCGACCAAAGACGAGTACGTGCGCGACGTGAGCCGCATCCTCCTGATGTGGATTTACGTCGAGCTGCCCGACTACACGCGGGCCGCGCAGCTCCTCGAACAGACTTACAACAACCGCGCCGCCGCGGGCGAAGAGGGCGCGCGCGACTACTACGCTCTGGCCGGGCAGGTCTTGAGCGGCGCGCGCACTCACGCCGAGCGCTACCGCACGTTCGGGCTCCGGCCCGACGACGCGGAGCTTCCGGCCGAGGCCAAAGCCGACCTCGACCTGATGCGCTCGCTCGTCGAGCGCGTGCTTGAGCAGGCGAAGGCCGCGCGCGAGGAGACCGCGCGCGACCGCGGCGGCGAGGCGACGGCGCTCGTCGAGGAGGCCGCCAACGTCCGCCTGCGTCTCGCGCGCGACGACGCGGAGCGGGCGCGCTGGCAGGGCGAGGTGGCCGACGCGCGTCAGCGACTCTTCACGCCCGACGCGCGCATCGCGAAGGTGAGCGACAGCCGCAACGTCGCCGCGGGCGTCCAGACTCAGAGCGCGCCCGCGACGACGGCCGCGCCCCCGGCCGTCGCGAACGCGCAGCCGGCCGCGAGCGCGCCGCAGGGCGCGAGCGTGAACAACTCGACGGCGAACGTCTCAAGTGCTGCCGCCGGCGGCGAGGCGAAGAAGGTCGAAGCCGGGCCGAAGACGGAGGGCGGCACGGTCGCCGTCGGCGCGCTTCACAACATCGCGCGGCAGAGGGTTTCGCCGAGCTACCCGCAGATAGCGCGGACGGCGCGCATCTCGGGGCTCGTCACCGTCTACGTCGTCGTCAACGAGAAGGGCGAGGTCGAGCGCGTGCAGCGCGCCGACGGCCCCATTCAACTTCAGTCGGCCGCCTCCGAGGCCGCGCGCCGCTGGAAGTTTCACCCGACCGTCGTCGACGGCCAGCCCGTCAAAGTCTCCGGCTACATCAACTTCAACTTCGCGCTCTAAACAGAGACACGCGACAAAAGAGGAAGGGCCGCGACTCATTCGCGGCCCTTCCTCTTTTTGACTAGACTCAGCCCGGTTCTCATCAACCGTCGCGCCCGCGCCTCACGTTCTTCGACGGCGCGATCTGGACGAGCACCTTCGCGGCCTGCGCGCGCGGCCTCTCGTTCTGCTCGCAGTTGCCGCAAGCGGGCGCGCCCCGTTTCGCGCCCGCGCCGAAAGAGCGCAGCCGCGCGAGCGCGCGGAGCAGGAAGTAGACGGCCGCCGCCGAGACGATGAGGGCGACGGCCACCTTCTGCCAGTCGAATCCTAAGAACGTCATGCGAACCCCAACAGACGCCCGCCCTGATACGTGACGAACGACGCCAAGTAGGCGAGCGCGAGCATATAGGCGACCATGAACAGCGGCCAGCGCCAAGAGTTCGTCTCGCGCCGCACGATGGCGACCGTCGACATGCACTGACACGCCAGAACGAAGAAGACCATCATCGAGACGGCGACGAGCGGCGTCCACGCCGGGGTGCCGTCCGGGCGCTTCGCGTCGCGCACCGCGTCGATGAGCGAGGGCGAGTCGGCCTCGGCGTCCTTGCCGACGTTGTAGACGATCGAGAGAGTCGAGACCAGAGTCTCGCGCGCCGCGAACGACGCGATGAGGCCGACGCCCATCTTCCAGTCGAAGCCCAGAGGCTCGATGACGGGCTCGATGACGCGGCCGAGCCTTCCGGCGTAAGACTGTCGAATGTGCTCGCCCTCCTTCGTCGGCGCGTCGGCCGCCCGCGGCTCGACGCCCGGCGCGGGCTCGCCGCGCGACTCGACGCCCGTCTCGCGCGTCGCCTGCGAGACGGCGGCGCGCGCCTGCGGGTCGTCCGCGGTCGCCTCGGAGCGCGGGAAGGTGACGAGCGCCCAGAGCAGAATCGAAATCGAGAGGATGACCGTCCCCGCGCGCTTCACGAACAGCCACCCGCGCGCGCGCATCTGCTGCGCGACGTTGACCGGGTTCGGCACGCGGTACGGCGGAAGCTCAAGGACGAGCGGCGGCGCGGGCGCTTTCAGAATCGTGTGCTTGAGAATCCACGCGACGACGATGGCGACCGCGAGGCCGAGCAGGTACATCGCGAGGATAAGCAGCACGCCGACCGAGAGCACGCCGAGGACTTTTCTCTCCGAGAAGAACGCCGCGATCATCAGCGTGTAGACGGGCAGCCGCGCCGAGCAGGACATGAAGGGCGCGATCAGAGTGGTTGCCAGACGATCC
>DASQDT010000076.1:0-6822 GCA_035634035.1 Pyrinomonadaceae bacterium
GTGTCCGAGGAGAATTTTCGCGATGAGACTAACTGCCCGAATCCGCCTCCGCCGCGCGAGGCGCGCCCTCGCGTCGGTCTGCGCCGCGCTCGTCTTCGCGCCGACGCTCCTGCCGCCGCCCGCCGTCCGCTCGCAGCAGGCCGCGCCCGACTACCGTCACGCGCGCCGGCCCGTCGAGCGCCGCGTCGCCGACCTCGTCTCGCGCATGACGCTCGAAGAGAAGGTCGCGCAGCTCGTCTGCCTCTGGGGCGAGCGGCCGCAGGTCGCGCCGCAGACCGACTTCTCCGTCGACCGCGGCGACCTCTCGCCCGAGCGCGCGCGCGCCGTCATGCGCCACGGCGTCGGGCAGATCGCGCGCCAGCGCGAGCGCAAAGACCCGCGCGAGGCCGCGCGCTTCGCCAACTCGGTTCAGCGCTGGCTCAAGGAGAACACGCGCCTCGGCGTCCCCGCCATCTTCCACGACGAGGCGCTGCACGGACTGATGGCCCCGAAGGGCACGCACTTCCCGCAGCCCCTCGCGCTCGCGAGCAGTTGGGATCCGGAGTTCGCGCACCGCGTCTTCACCGCCGCCGCGCTTGAGACGCGCTCGCGCGGCAGTCATCAGGTCTTGGGCCCGAACCTCGACCTCGCGCGCGAGCCGCGCTGGGGGCGCACCGAAGAGACCTACGGCGAAGACCCTTATCTCGCCGCGCGCATGACGACCGCCGCCATCCGCGCGCTGCAAGGGCCGGGGCCGGGCGTGGACGGCGAGCACGTCATCGCCACCGCCAAGCACTTCGCCGCGCACGGCCAGCCCGAGGGCGGCACGAACATCGCCCCCTCGAACTACTCCGAGCGCCTCCTGCGCGAGACGCACCTCGTCACCTTCGAGGCCGCCGTCCGTGAGGCGGGCATCATGAGCGTGATGCCGTCTTACAACGAGATCGACGGCGTGCCGTCGCACGCGAACCGCTGGCTGCTGCAAAAAGTCCTGCGCGAGGAGTGGGGCTTTCAGGGGCACGTCGTCTCCGACTACTACGCCATCCCGCAGATGGAGTCGCTGCACCACGTCGCCTCGGACAAGGCCGAGGCCGCGCGCCTCGCCATCGAGGCCGGCGTCGACACGGAGCTCCCAGACCCAGACACGTACCCCCTGCTCGTGCAACTTGTCCGCGACGGCAAAGTCTCCGAAGCGACCCTCGACCGCGCGGTGGCGAGAAACCTGCGCGCGAAGTTTCTGCTCGGGCTCTTCGAGAACCCGTACGTGGACGAGAACCGCGCCGCGCGCGTCGTCAACTCGCAGGCGCACCGCGAACTCGCCGCCGAGGCCGCGCGCCGCTCCATCACGCTCCTGAAGAACGACGGCAACCTCCTGCCGCTCGACCGCACGCGCCTGCGCTCGGTCGCCGTCATCGGCCCGAACGCCGACCGCGCGCACCTCGGCGGCTACAGCGACGACCCCGGACGCGGCATGAGCGTCCTCGACGGAGTGCGCGCCAAAGTCGGCGCGGGCGTCCGCGTCAACTACGCGCAGGGCGTCAAGATCACGCAGGAGGGCGGCAACTGGTGGGCCGACACGTCGCGCCTGAGCACGCCCGAGGAGGACGCGCGACTCATCACGGAGGCGGTCGAGGCGGCGAGAAATTCCGACGTCGCCCTGCTCGTCATCGGCGGCAACGAGGACACGAACAAGGAGGCTTGGGCCGACAACCACTTGGGCGACCGCGACGACCTCGAACTCGTCGGCCGCCAGAACGACTTGGTGCGCGCCGTCCTCGCCACCGGCAAGCCGACGGTCGTCGTCCTCATCAACTCCGGCCCGCTCGCCATCACTTACGTCGCCGAAAACGTCCCCGCCATCCTCGAAGGCTTCTACCTCGGGCAGGAGACGGGCGTCGGGGTGGCCGACGTGCTTTTCGGCGACTACAACCCGGCCGGCAAACTCCCCGTCAGCTTCCCGCGCTCGGTCGGCCAGCTGCCCATCTACTACAACCACAAGCCGACCGCGAAGCGCGGCTACCTCTGGACGAGCAAGGAGCCTCTCTTCCCGTTCGGCCACGGACTCAGCTACACGACCTTCGAGTATTCGACGCCGACCGTGTCGCCCGCGCGCATCGGGCCGGGCGGCAGGGCCGAGGTCAGCGTCACGGTCACCAACACGGGCCGCCGCGCGGGCGACGAGATAGTGCAACTGTACATACGCGACCTCGTCAGCTCGGTGACGCGGCCCGTCAAGGAGCTGAAGGACTTCCGGCGCATCTCGCTCGCGCCGGGCGAGCGCAAGACCGTGACGTTCACCGTCACGCCCGACAAGCTCTCGTTCCTCGACCTCAACATGGAGCGCACGGTCGAGCCGGGGTGGTTCGACATCATGGTCGGCCCGAGCTCCGTCAAACACCAGACGGTGAAGCTCGAAGTGACGGCGAGATAGCGGAAAGTCTCTCCAATGATTTCGACGGGCCGGGGCTACTACCCGCGGGCGAAAAAGTGGTAAGTTCCGCGAAGCCCCGCGCCCGGCGCTTCCAAGCCTTCGAGGAGGTGTGCTCATGTCATTTCGGCGGCTCCATCAAGCCATCGGCGCAGCCTCCGGATTCGCGCTCGCCTCGGCGCTGCTCTGCGCCGCGCACACGGACGCGCGCGCGCAAGTCCAGCGGACGGAGCTCGTCAGGCACTTCACCGTCGGCGGACAGGTCTGGCTGCCCGACGACCGCCCGGCGGCGCGCGTCAGGGTGCGTCTCATGGGCCGCGCCGGCATCAACCGCGAGACGGTGACGAACGACAACGGCCGTTACGAGTTCACGGACTTGCCCGGCGGCGTCTACACGCTCTCGGCGCAGAGCCTCTCGGACGCGACGCTCGCGTCCGCTCCGACCGACGCCGACACGAGCCGCACGGCGACGGGGCAGTTGACCGTCAACCTCTCTCTGCGCGCGCCGTCGGCCGCGCCGGGCGCGCGCACGGGGCCGCCCGTCGTCTCCGTCGCCGAGCTGGAACAGAGGGTTCCGGCCGAGGCCCGCAAGGCTTTCAAGCGGGGCTTGAAGCTGAAAAAGGACGGGCACGCGGACGAGGCTCTGGCGAGCTTCACGCGCGCCGTCGAGCTCCACCCCGAATACTTTCAGGCGCTCGCGGAGCGAGGCCAACTGCGCGCGTCGCGCCGCGAGCTGGCCGAGGCCGAGAAGGACTTCGGGCGCGCGCTCGAAGTGAACGCGCACTACGAGGCGGCGCTGCGCGGCGCGGGCTACTGCAAGCTCGAAGCGCGCGAGTTCGCGCGGGCCGCCGAGTTCTTCGAGCGGGCCGCGGCCGTCGAGCCACTGAACGCGGGCACGCACCTTCTGCTGGGCGTCGCGAACTTCGAGCTGGGCCGGCGCGAGGAGGCGCGCAAGTCTCTGCGCCGCGCGCTCGAAATCGACCCGAAGGGCGCGGTCAGGGCTCACGTCCACCTCGCCAACCTCCTCGCGCTCGAACACAAGTACGAAGAGGCCGCCGACGAGCTGCGCCTCTACATCGACGCGGTCATCCTCGACCCCGAGCTCGACGAGATGCGCAAGGTCGAGGCCCGCTGGCGCGCGCTCGCTAAGGGCAAGTAAGACTTCGTTCGGTCAGTCAGCCGGTCGGCCGGTCAATCCAAGACGCACGACATGAAGAAGAGAATCGCCTGCCTCGCAGCGGCCTGCGCCCTCCTCGGCCTGCTCGCCGCGCCGCCCGCCGCGGCGTCGGACAAGGACTCGTTCGTCGTCGTAAAGGGCCACAGGCTCTACGTCGGCGAGCGGCCCTACTACTACATCGGCACGAACTACTGGTACGGGAGCCTGCTCGGGCTTGAGAAGGACGAGCGGCGCGGCGTCGGGCGTCTGCGCAAAGAGCTCGACTTTCTGAAGTCGCGCGGCGTCACCAACCTGCGGCTTCTGGCCGGCGCGGAAGGGTCGGGGATGATTAACGGCGTGACGAGGGTCGGGCCGCCGCTGCAGCCGCGGCAGGGCGAGTTCGACGAGAGCGTCCTCGACGGGCTCGACCTGATTCTCCACGAGATGGGCAAGCGCGGGATGAAGGCCGTCGTCTTCTTCAGCAACAACTGGGAGTGGAGCGGGGGCTTCCAGCAGTACCTGACGTGGAACGGCGAAGTGCCCGACGAGATGAGGACGCGCAAGCTCAACTGGGACGAGCAGCGCGACCTAGTCTCCCGGTTCTACCTCTGCGGGCCGTGCAAGGAGAGCTACAACAGACAGGTCAACCTCGTCCTCGGGCGCGTCAACAAGTACAGCAAAAAGAGGTACACGGAAGACCCGGCCGTGATGGCTTGGGAGCTGGCGAACGAGCCGCGCCCGATGCGTCCGTCGTCCGCGGAAGCGTACCGGCGTTGGGTCGCCGACGTGGCCGCGATGATTAAGGCGAAGGACAAGAATCATCTCGTCACCATCGGCCACGAGGGCTACATGGGGACGGACGACCTCAAGCTCTTCGAGGAGATTCACGCCGACCGCAACGTCGACTATTTGACCATCCACATCTGGCCGAAGAACTGGGGCTGGTTCAAGGGTCACGAGTTGGAGGCGGGCTTCGCGGCCGTCGTCGAAAAGACGCTCGCCTACATCGACGAGCACGTGCGCGTCGCCGAAAAGTTAGACAAGCCGCTCGTCGTCGAAGAGTTCGGGCTGCCGCGCGACAAGCACGCCTTCGACCCGTCCGCGCCGACGACGCTGCGCGACGCGCTCTACGGCCGCGTCTTCTCCGTCCTCGAAAAGCACGCGGCCTCGGGCGGGCACGTCGCGGGCGCGAACTTCTGGGCCTTCGGCGGGACGGCGCGCCCCGTCGAGGGTCAGACTTTTTGGAAAGCGGGCGACCCTTACATGGGCGACCCGCCGATGGAGGAGCAGGGCCTCAACACCGTCTTCGACGGCGACGAGAGCACTTGGCGCGTCATCAAGTCGTTCGGCAAGTCCGTGCGGAAACGGGCCGCCCGGTAGAGGGTGAGTGGAGTCACGGGCGCGCGGCCTAGAGAAGTGCGGGCACGGCTCACGCGGAGCCGGCCGCGCCCGCACTCGATGTGCCGCCGCCTTCTTGCGCTACTGCGGCGCCGGCAGCGGCCCGGTCGAGCCGCACTGTCCCGCGCCCGCGCCCGGCGGCAGCGCGAGCGGCCCCCACTGAATCTGGCAGAGGAAAGAGTACTGCTTGCGCGCGTGGGCGAGGCCCGCGTAGTTGCTCCCGAGCAGCCCGTAAGAGTCCTCCGTGTTGAGCGCCCAGTAAGTCCAATGGAGGTCGCTCACCGCGACGCCCGAGTCGTTCGCCGCCGTGCGCGCGTGGCTGCTCTCGATGAAGTTGACCATGTCCGTGAACCACTGGCCCTGCGAGCCCGCGCCCGTCGAGAGCACGTCGGCGTCGGTCTTGCCCGTGCCGAACTCGCCGACCCAGACGGGGGCCTGCGAGTAGCCCGTGTGGCCCGTGTTGGCCCACGGGTAGGGGCCGCCGCCCGCGCCGACGGGGTTGACGCCGCCCGGCAGGTTCAGGTGCGCCCAGAACTTCTTCCACACGTCGGCGAGGCTCGACGCCGAGCAGCCCGCGCGGTAGCAGGTCGAGGCGTTGAACCACGGCTGGCGGTAGAGCGACGGGCCGTAGTCGTGCGCGGAGTAGACGAGTTGATTGTTGACGGGCGGGCCGAGCGCGGACGCGTTGCCGCCAGCGTTGAGGACGACGGGCGCGCCGGGATTGTTGGCGTTGCCGTTGACGCCGAGCAGGCAGCCGCCGTTCCAGTACCAGTCGTAGGGGCCGGCGGTGGGCGTCCCCGTCGCGGTCGGGAAGGTGCTGACGCCTTCGACGAAGATGAGCGGGTAGTCCCACCCGCGCCGCAGCGCCTCGCCGAGGATTGTGTCGCCCGCGCGCTCGGCCGCGAGACGCCAATCCTTGCAGGTCGAGGAGGCGACGCAAGAGGGCGCGAACGGGTTGGGGTTCGGGTTCGCCTGCGGGCTGATGCCGTCGCCCGTGCCCCACGTCGCGCCGTCGAGGTAGGCCTTGCGCGAGGGCGTGTGCGGCTCGTTGCGCAGGTCGTAGCCTAAGACGACGGGCAGGCCGTCCGAGGCGAGGTAGTTGACGGTGAGGGTGTCGGGCGCGCCGAGGTTTTGCGGGACGCCGTGCACCCACTCCTGCACGCTCACCCAGTCGCGTATCCACGCCGACTCCGGGTAGCCGGACGTGTACCAGAGGCCGTTCTCCTGCGCGGAGTTGCCGGCCGTCGAGCGGTGGTTGGCGAGGATGACGTGCAGCCCCCGGGAGCCGGCGTAGTTGACGATGAGCGCGAGAATGTCGCGCGCGCGCTTGCCCTTGCACTCGGGACACGCGCTGAGCTGGTTCGCGCCGGGCGTCGGGTTCGACTCCCACATCGAGTTCGAGTAGGGGATGCGGATGGTGTTGTAGCCGTGCTGCCTGATCTGGTCGATGATGGTCTTGTAGTCCTTCGTCCACATACCGTGGGCGACGGCGTCGCGCGTCTCGAAGCCGTACCAGTTGACGCCGGCGACGGTGAAGGCCGAGCCGGCCGGGCTGATGATCTTCGTCCCGCTCGTCGACCAGCCGGCGGCCGACGCCGTCGCCGCGGTCAAGGCGAAGAGGGACAGGAAGGTGATGAAGTTCGCGAGGCCGTGAGGCCGTCGAGCTCTGTGCATGGCGATACCTCCGAGGTGTTGAGGACGACAGGAGTGAGCGGCGGTTAAAGGGGCGATGTCGGAGCGGGAGGTATATTGTCCGTGCGGGGTGGCGAAGTCAATAGAAACAGGGGGAGGCTTTCGAGGGCGGCCGCGGGAGGCGGCCCGCCGCGACTTCAATCTTTACCCGCCCGCCGCGCCCGGTCAA
>DASQDT010000077.1:0-6733 GCA_035634035.1 Pyrinomonadaceae bacterium
TCGATGAGGTCGAAGACGTCGGCGAGCGCCGCGACCTGCTCGGGCGCGGTGATTTTCGGGAGCGTGACGAAGAAGTTTTCCGGGAGTCGGCCCCCGGCCGCCTCCGCGAGCGTCGTTAAGAAGATGTCGAGCGTGCGGAAGCTGTGCGCGCGCAACTCTTCGGTGAAGGGCTTGATGCGGACGCCGATGAAGGGCGGGAGCGTGCCGGCTTGGAGTCCGCGCGCGACCTCGCGGGCGGCGGCCTCGGCGTGCGCGTCCTCCTCGTCGTCGGGGCGGTTGCCGTAGCCGTCCTCGAAGTCGATGCGGAAGTCCTCGACCGGCTCGCGCCGGAGCTTCTCGACGACGCGCGTGTAGACCGTCTGCGCGAGCCACGCCGGGACGTGCCGGCCGCGGAGCGCCTCGGGGTTGTTCGCGACGAGCGCGCCCAAGACGGGGTCGCCCGCGAGCGACTCCGGCAACTGCTCGGAGCCCGCCAAGTTGAACGCGCGCGCGAAGACGCAGGGGTCGGGCGCGTACTCTTCGAGCGCCGCGAGCGCGAGCGCGCCGAGTCGCTGCGCGGTCTCGGCCTTGAACAGGTGCGCGCCGCCGTAGACCGTGTGGACGGGCTGTCGCCGCCCCGTCTCGCCGGGGTAGCGCGCGGCCGTCGCCTCGTTGGCGCGGCGCAGGCGCTCGGTCGTCTCCTTCAGGGCCTCGGGTTGCAGCGATGTCTTCATCGGTCTCCTCGCGCCCGCGGCGGGCGGCTTAAATTAATTCCGGGTTGGGATAGGATTGCCACACAACCGACGGGCTGTCAACGGCGTCAAACTCCCGGCCACACGTCTCAAACCCGAACGCGACGGCGCCAATCCCAAAGGTCATCATCAGGCTCAGACTTTTCCCGCAAGGGTTTTCGGAGAGAACTGTCATGTCTCGAACCTCGTCCGCGCCGCGCCGCGCGCGCCCGGCCCGAAACGCGCGACGCCCGAAGGCGCTCGCCGCCCTTTGCGCGCTTCTCGCCGCCGCCCTCGTCTCGGGCGAGCGCGCGATAGAGTCGGCGCGCGCGCAGCAGCCGATCCTCTCCGTCAAGTCGGCGAGCGTGCAGGAGGGCGACTCGGGGGTGACGAACGCGCTGGTGACCGTCGAGCTTCAGCCCGCTAGCTCGCAGACGGTGACGGTCAACTACCGCACCAACGCGATGACCGCGACCGAGGGCGTCGACTATCAGCACGTGACGGGCAGCCTCTCGTTCAGCCCCGGCGCGACCGAGCGCACCGTCTCCGTCCCCGTCGTCGGCGACACGACCGACGAGGAGAACGAGCACCTGCGGGTGAGCCTCTCCGACGCCGTCGGCGCGGGCATCTCCGTCAGCAGCAACCCGCCGCTCCTCACCATCCTCGACGACGACGCCACGCCGCGCAACGTGACCTTCAGCCAAGCCTCCTACAACTTCGACGAGAGCTCGGGCACGGCCTCCGTCACCGTCAACCGCGCGGGCGACTTGAACGCCGCCTCGTCGGTCGAGTACGAGACGCGCGACAGCGCGGCCCGCGACCGCACGGACTACCTCGCGGCCTACGGCAGGCTCGTCTTCGGCCCCGGCGAGGCGTCGAAGACCATCACCGTCTTTCTCACCGACGACCGCTACGACGAGGGGCAGGGCGAGACCTTCAACCTCCTGCTCACGCGCCCCGACAACACCGCCCTCGACGGCCTCATCGGCCCGGACGCCTCGGCCTCCGCGACCGTCGTCATCCGCGACGACGAGACGGCCGACGGCACGAACCCCGTGCGCGGCGCGACCTTCAACGCCGAGTTCTTCGTCCGCCAGCACTACCGAGACTTCTTCAACCGCGAGCCGGACGCCGCGGGCCTCGCCTTCTGGATGGGGCAGACGACCAACTGCGGCAACGCAGACCTTCAGGTCTGCCGCAACAACGTCTCGGCCGCCTTCTTCGTCTCGACCGAGTTCCGGCAGACGGGCTACCTCGTCTACCTCGCGCACGAGGCGGCCTACGACTCGGGCGAGCGCCTGCTCATACGCGACTTCCTCCCCGACCAGCAGAAGATAAGCTCCGGCGTCGTCGACGGGCAGGCCGGTTGGGAGACGAAGCTCGAAGCCAACAAGCAAGCCTTCTTCGCGTCGTTCGTCGCGGGCGGCCGATTCCGCTTCACGTTCCCCGACACGCTGACCCCGGCCGAGTTCGTCGACCGTCTGAACACGAACGCGGGCGGCGTGCTCGACTCTGCGGAGCGCGCGGCGCTCGTCGCGCAGCTCGCCGCGAACAACACGGAGCAGGGGCGCGCGGCCGCGTTGCGCGGCGTCGTCGAGGACGCGGACTTCGCGGCGCGCGAGCGCAGCCGGGCCTTCGTCCTGATGCAGTACTTCGGCTACCTGCGACGCAACCCGAATCAGGCGCCCGAGCAGACGCTCGACTTTCAGGGCTACAACTTCTGGCTCGGCAAGCTCAACGACCACGGCGGCAACTACATCACCGCGCAGATGGTGCAGGCCTTCATCACCTCCGGCGAGTACGAGGCGCGCTTCGCGCGGTGACGCGCGGCCGTCGATGAAAAGGGACGGATGATGGGAAAAGGGCTGGGTGAACGTCACAGTTCACCCAGCCCTTTCGGCTTGCACGCCTTAGACGCCGCTACTCGAAGACGCGCTCGACCGGGATGACGGTCACGTCGGCGGGCGCGACGCCGATGCGGTAGGTCGAGATGACCTTGTCCTCTTCGAGCAGGTCGGCGGGCTTGATCGCGCCGGGCGCGTAGGTGATGGGCGACGGGCGGTTGCTCACGATGGCGTCGCGCAAACCTTCGGCGTCCTTCGTTATCATCACGACGCGCATCGTGTTCGGCTTGAGGTGCTGGCGGATGGCGCGGTTGACGTCGGCCAGCGTCAGGCGCGCGAGCGAGTCGCGCATGTGCTTGGTGAACTCGGGCGTGCGGTAGTAGCGGCTGTCGAGCGCGTAGCCGAGCTGCGCGTCTTGGGTCGCCGTCAGGATGTTGGCGAACTTCGTCAAAAACTCGCGCGTCGCCTCGAACGTCTCCTGCGTCATCCCGTCGCGCACGAGCTTGTCGTACTCGTAGAGCGCCGCGCGCAGGGTGAAGTGCCCGTTCTGCGGCTCGACGGGGCGAATCCAGATTTGGAAAATCTGCTGCTGGCGGCCGAGGTTCGGGTCGGGCTCGAACTGGAACATACCGCGCGGGAAGTACTCGATGTAAGAGTAGTCGCCGTAGTTGAGGCCGCGCAGCTCGCGTATGCGCTGGTAGAGGTAGCTGTTCGACGAGCGGTGCTGGCCGAAGTAGGACGCGACGAGCGCGAGCGCCGGGAAGTCTTTGTGCGAGCGGTTGACGGCGATGGGGAAGCCGAGCGAGATGGCCGTCGAGCGCGTGTCGCGCTTGACCAACTCGATCTTCATGCCGGGCGCGAGACGCGGGCGGCTGAAGAGCGCGCCGGAGCGGCGTCCGGCGGGCAGGCGCGCGAAGTCGGCGTCGGCGCGGCGCTTGAAGTCGGCCGGGTAGCCGCCCGCGAGGCCGAGCACGAGGTTGGCGCGCGTGTAGTTGCGCCGGTAGAAGTCGCGCACGTCCTGTATGGTCAGGCGTTCGAGCGACGAGACGCGGCCGATGTTGTGGTGGCCGTAAGGGTGTCCGGCGTAGATGATGTTGTAAAGCTCCTCCTTGCCCAACTCCTCGTCGTTGCTCTCGCGCAGAGAGACCTTCAGGAAGTTGACGGCGTCGGCCTTGAGGCGCTTGAAGTCCTCCTCGCGGAAGCCGGGGTCGAGGAGCATACCGCGGACGAGCTGGTAGTAGCGTTCGAGGTTGTCGGCGTGCGTCGTGCCGTAGAAGACGGTCATCTCCTTGTCCGTCTGCGAGCCGAAGCCGGCGGCCATCGGGTAGAAGGCTTCGAGTATCTGCTCGTAGCTCATCTCGCGCGAGCCGCCCTGCGCGATCAGCGCGGCGGTCAGCGCGGCGACGCCCTCCTTGCCCGGCGGGTCGTAGGCCGAGCCGGTCATAAACAGCACGCGGATGGAGACGAGCGGCGAGCGGTTCGGGAGCGTGACGGAGGCGACGCCCGCGGCCCGGCCGCGGCGCGACGCGCCCGCCTGTGTGTTTGTAGGCATTTTGTTGGATGCGATAGTGACCTGCGCGGCGACGAGCAGGAGCGCGAGCGCGCGGGCGGCGAGTCTTGTCCGGGTGCTCATCGCTGGTCACCTCCCGCCGTCTGCGTGCCCGTCTTGGTCGAGAGCGTGACGATGGTGCGGCGGCGCTCGTCGAAGTACTTCTTGGCGGCCGCGCGGATGTCCTCGGGCGTGACGGTCTCGGCCATCGAGAAGACCTTGTTGAGGGACTCGGGGTCGCGCGTCAGGGCGACGTAGGAGGTCAGGGCGTTGGCGATGGCCTCGGAGCTGTTCATCGCCATCGCGAAGCCGTAGCGGAAGCGCGAGCGCGTGGCGTCGAGCTTGGCTTGCGGGATGAGCTCGCGCGTGTGGCGCTCGAAGGTCTTTAGGATTTCGTCGCGCACGTAGTCAACGTCCTTCGGGTCTTTGACGCGCGCGTAGACCGTAAACAACTCCGGGTCGGCTTGGTCGTCGGCGCCGCCGAAGAGGATGTCTATCTTCTGCTCCTTCAGGACGAGGCGCTGGTAGAGGTCGGAGTTCTCGCCGAAGGCGAGCGGGGTGAGAAGGTCGAGCGCGACCTTGTCCTTGCTCGTCGTGGAGAAGGCCGGGGCCTTGAAGGCGACGGCGATGTGCGGGAGCGTGGGCGTCGGCCAGTCGACGTGCGCCGTGCGCGGCTCGGTCTGCTCCGGCTCCTGCGGGATGTCGGGGCGGTAGTTGCCGCGCTCCCACGCGCCGAAGAACTTCTTCGTCAGGTCGAGCGCGCGCTGGTGCGTCAGGTCGCCGACCAAGATGATGGTCGTGTACTCGGGCCGGTAGTAGCGGCGGTAGAACTCCAAGCTGTACTCGTACTGGTTCGGGAAGTCCTCGATGTCTTTGACGTAGCCCATCGTCGTGTGCGAGTAGGTGTGCTTGGTGAAGGCCGTCTCGCGCAGGCGCTCGTTGATCTTGCGGAACGGGTTCGAGCTGTTCTTGTTGTACTCGCCGAGGACTGCGCCCGCCTCCGTCTTGTACTGCTCCTGCGTGTACTGGAGGTTCATGAAGCGGTCGGCCTCCATCTCCATGATCTTGTCCAAGTCTTCCTTCGCGAAGACCTCGTGGTAGATCGTCCGGTCGTCCCACGTCGAGGCGTTCGACGACGCGCCGGCGCGCTTCAGAATCGCGTCGCGGTCGTCGGCCGAGAAGTTCTTGCTGCCGCGGAACATCAGGTGCTCGAAGAAGTGTGCGTAGCCGCTCCTGCCGGGCTCGACCTCGTTGCGCGAGCCCGTCGAGACGACGATGTAGAGCGCGACGAGGTTCGGGTAGTCGGTCGGGACGGTGATGAGCCGCAGGCCGTTCGGCAGGTCATCGACCGCGTACTGGTAAGGGAAAATCTTTCGGTCGCGCGTCTGCTGTGCCATCGCCGCGAGCGGTAGCGCCAACAGGAGCGCGAAAAGAAGCATCATTCTCATCGTCGAAAACTCCTGAGCCGTTCTCCGAAAATTAGGGGTGATGCGTGGAATTATACACGAACGCGCGCGAACGTGAAGTGAGCGCATCGAGTCCCCGCGCCGCGCCCCGCGCCGGCCGCCGGCGCTCGCCCGGCGTGATAATATCGTGTGCCGCGCGCGGGCGCGGCGCGAGTGACGAAGGCCCGGCGGCGAAAGGTTGAGCGCGATGCTTCCCAAAATACCCGGCCCGTGGGACAGGCTCCTGAAGGGCGAGACGAGCCAGAAGTATTTCAAAGACCTCCGAGACTTTCTCGCGGAGGAGTACGCGACGGCGACGGTCTACCCGCCGGAGGGCGAAATCTTCACGGCGCTTAAGCTGACGCCGCCCGAGCGCGTCACGGTGCTGCTGCTCGGACAAGACCCTTACCACGGCCCGCGGCAGGCGCACGGGCTCGCGTTCTCCGTGCGGCCGGGCGTCGCCGTCCCGAAGTCGCTCCGGAATATGTTCAAGGAGTTGCAGACGGACGTCGGTTTCGAGATTCCCGACCACGGCTCGCTCGAAGCGTGGGCGCGGCAGGGCGTGCTGCTCTTAAACGCGGTGCTGACGGTGCGCGCCGGAGAGCCCAACTCGCACAAGGGGCGCGGGTGGGAGACGTTCACGGACGCCGTCATCCGGGAGGTCAACGACAAAAAGACGCCCGTCGTCTTCGCCCTCTGGGGCCGTTACGCGCAGAAGAAGGTCGACTTGATTGACACGTCGCGCCACACCGTCGTCGAGTGCGCGCACCCCTCGCCGCTCTCGGCCAACCACGGGTTCTTCGGCTGCCGCCCCTTCTCCAAAATCAACGCCGCGCTCAAGGCGGCCGGACACCCGCAGATCGATTGGCAGATACCCGACATCTGAACGGCGCGGCTAATCGCGCGCGGCAAGCGAGTCCGGCGTGGTTAGAACTTGCTGCCAGCCGGAGGTGTCTTCGCGCATTCGCGCCGTGAGCTCGTCGCGGAGTGCGCGGAGGCGCGGGCTCAGGGCGTGCGGGTAGTTCTCGAAGTCGGCGAAGCGCGCGCGCTGCTCCTCGACGAAAGTTTTTTGCGCCGTGATGGAAGGGACGCTCGCCTGATGGCCGAGGCCGGCGAAGGGTTGCAGCAGCCGCTCGACGCGCGCCGCGCCCGGAATCTCCGCGCCCTCCTCCTCTTCTAACCCGA
>DASQDT010000078.1:0-8140 GCA_035634035.1 Pyrinomonadaceae bacterium
GAAAAGCCCTCGTTCACCGAGCGCGACATCAGCGCCGGGTCCATCTCGACGATCTTCGCGCGCTCGACCAGAAGGTCATTGAATTCGAGCGGGTCGAGCTCCTCCTCGCCGAGGTGCTTGCGCTTCTCGTTGTAGGCGAGCCGCAGGAACTGCGCGTTCGAGACGCCCGGGACTTCCACCGGGTACTGGAAGGCGAGAAAGACGCCCTCGCGCGCGCGCTCGTCGGGCGCGAGTTCCAAGAGGTTCTTCCCCTCGTACAGGACTTCGCCCGCGGTCACCACGTAGGACGGATGGCCCGCGAGGATTTTCGCCAGCGTCGACTTCCCCGACCCGTTCGGCCCCATGATGGCGTGCGTCTCGCCCCGCCGAATCGTCAAGTCGATGCCGCGCAGGATTTCGTTCCCGTCAACGGTCGCGTGCAAATTACGAATCTCTAACACTGAATGATTGCTCCTGAACTCTGCCGGATGAATTAACCGACGCTGCCTTCGAGCTTGAGGCCGAGGAGGCGCTGCGCCTCGACGGCGAACTCCATCGGCAGCTCGCGGAAGACCTCTTTGCAGAAGCCGTTGATGATAAGGCTGACCGCGTCCTCCTGCGAGATGCCGCGCTGCTGCAAGTAAAAGAGCTGCTCCTCGCTGATGCGCGATGTCGTCGCCTCGTGCTCGACGCGCGCCGTGTTGTTCATCACCTCGATGTAGGGGAACGTGTTCGCGCCGCACCGGGAGCCGATGAGCATCGAGTCACACTGCGTGTAGTTGCGCGCGCCGTCCGCCCCCGCGAGCACCTTGACGAGCCCGCGGTAGCTGTTGTTCGCGCGGCCGGCCGAGATGCCCTTCGAGACGATTGTGCTGCGCGTGTTCTTGCCGATGTGGATCATCTTCGTGCCCGTGTCGGCCTGCTGCGCGTGGTTCGTGAGCGCGACCGAGTAGAACTCGCCCACGGAGTTGTCGCCCTGAAGGATGCACGAAGGGTACTTCCAAGTAATCGCCGAGCCGGTCTCGACCTGCGTCCAAGAGATCTTCGAGTTGCGGCCGCGGCACGCGCCGCGCTTGGTCACGAAGTTGTAAATGCCGCCCTTCCCGCTCTCGTCGCCCGCGTACCAGTTCTGCACGGTCGAGTACTTGATCTCCGCGTCGTCGAGAGCGACCAACTCGACGACGGCCGCGTGCAGCTGGTTCGTGTCGAACTGCGGCGCGGTGCAGCCTTCGAGGTAGGAGACGTACGCGCCCTCCTCCGCGATGACGAGCGTGCGCTCGAACTGACCGGACTCGGAGTTGTTGATGCGGAAGTAGGTCGAAAGCTCCATCGGGCAGCGGACACCTTTGGGCACGAACACGAACGAGCCGTCGGAGAAGACCGCGCTGTTGAGCGCCGCGAAGTAGTTGTCGGAGACGGGCACGACCGAGCCGAGGTACTTCTTGACGAGGTCGGGGTAGTCCTTAACCGCCTCGGTGAACGAGCAGAAGATGACGCCGTGCTTCTTTAACTTCTCCTTGTAGGTCGTCGCGACCGAGACCGAGTCGAAGACGGCGTCGACGGCGACGTTCGCCAGCTGCTTCTGCTCCGTGAGAGGGATGCCGAGCTTCTCGAACGTGCGCAGAAGCTCCGGGTCGACCTCGTCCAAGCTCGCCTTCTTCGCCTTCTGCTTCGGCGCGCTGTAGTAGATGAGGTCTTGGTAATTGATTTCCGGGTAGGTGACGTTCGGCCAGTGCTTCGGCTCGCGCATCGTGAGCCACTGGCGGAAGGCCTTCAGGCGGAATTCGAGCATCCAGTCCGGCTCGCCCTTCTTCTCGACGATGGTGCGGACGGTCTCTTCCGTCAGGCCGCGCGGAATCATGTCCGACTCGATGTCGGTGACGAAGCCGTACTTGTACTCTTTGTTGGCGAGAAGTTCGATGCTGCTCATTTAAAATTCCTCACTACGATTACTGCGCGCGTCTCGCCGCCGGGGCGACCCTTGAGCCCAAGCCCTGAATCTGGTGGAGCGTCTGGTCGACCGTCTCCTCCGTGCCGATGAGCTGCGCGAGCGTGATGCCGGCCAGCGCCGCCTCGACCACCTCGTGCAGGCCGACGATGACGGGGCGGATGCCGCAGTCGCCCGTGTGCACGCACGCGTCGAGGACGCCCGTGTAGCTCTTGCAGTGGCCGGCCAGCACGTCGTCGTCCAAGACCTTGATGATCTCGTTCAGGTGAATCTCGCTCGCGGGCCGCGCCAGACGGTAGCCGCCCTTCGTCCCCCGAATCGAATTGACGAGGCCCGCCTTGTTCAAAATCCAGAGGAGCTTTCCGGCGTTGGCCGTCGAGATGCCCTCGCGCTCCGCAATCTGCGAGAGCGTCAAAAACTCGCCCTCGCCGAGCGGCGCGAGTTGCAGAAGGCATCGCAGGCCGTACTCCTCTTGGGCCGAAAGTTTCATCCGCGGCGGTCAAGCTCCATTCCGTCTATCTATATGACGTGTTTGGATTTTAGTGAAACCTGACTTTTAAGTCAAGTATAGTGACAGGCGGCGGCGGGGCCTCAAATGTGGCGTGGCGGGAGGCGTTTTTAGAAGTCCGGGATGCCGGCCGCGTCGACCTGACGGAGGAGGCGCTCCTCGTCGAGCTGGCGGATTTTTTCGACGCGGCGCTCGTGGCGTCCGCCCTCGAAGTCGGTTTCGAGGAAGGCGCGGATGATGCGCGCGGCGAGGTCGGAGTCGATGAAGCGCGCGCCGACGCAGAGGACGTTGGCGTCGTTGTGCTGTCGCGCGAGCCGCGCCGTCTCCTCGCTCCACGCGACGGCGGCGCGGACGCCGGGAATCTTGTTGGCGGCCATGCAGACGCCGTTGCCCGAGCCGCAGAGCAGCACGCCGCGCTCGACCTCCTCGTTGATGACCGAGCGCGCGACCGACGCGGCGAAGTCCGGGTAGTCGACGCTTTCGAGCGAGTCCGTGCCCTTGTCCTCGACCTCGATGCCGAGCGCGGCGATCTCGCCCTTCGCTTTCTCTTTGGCCTCGAAGCCGGCGTGGTCGCTGCCGATGGCCACCTTTCGCGGTCTCATAATTTTTTCACCCCCTCACACATTTTAAACGCGCGACGGTCGGTTGCGAAGCCGCGCGGCGGCCGCCTCGTCGACGAGCCATTCGAGCGCGCCGTTCGCCGGTCTGATGAGCTGCGCCGGGAGGCGCGCCGGGTCGCGCTCGCCTTCGAGGACTTCGCGCAAGACTTCGGACTTCCCTTGCCCCGTGACGACGAACATCACGCGGCGCGCGTGGTTGACGGACTCGGCGGTGAGCGTGACGCGGAATGCGGCGAGACGTTCGACCCAAGCGGCGGCGGCCCACGCGCCGCGCTCTGTGAGCACTTCGGAGTTCGGGAAGAGAGAGGCGGTGTGTCCGTCCTCGCCGAGCCCGAGCATGACGAGGTCGAAGGCGGGCCACGTCGAGCCGGGGAAGAAGGCGCGCAGCTCGTCCTCGTACAGGGAGGCGTTGGCGACGGCGTCGCCCTCGCCGCGGATGCGGTGGACGTTCTCTGTCGGGACGGGGACGCGCGCGAGCAGCGTCTCGGCGGCCATGCGGTAGTTGCTCTCGGCGTGGTCGGGCGGGACGCATCGCTCGTCGCCGAAGAAGACGTGCGTCGCGCCCCACGGGACTTCGTCGCGCAAGGGTGCGGCGGAGAGCAGCTCGTAAATCCTTTTCGGGGTCGAGCCGCCGGAGAGGGCGACGCTGAAGCGCCCGCTCGCCGTTGATGAGAGCCGTGCTGTCCGGGCGAAATTTTCGGCGGCGGCGCGGGCGGTCTCTTCGGGGTCGCGGAAGACGCGGAGGGTGTACGCGTCCGCAGTCGGGTGCGGCGCGTCGCTCATGCGCGGCGGCCGAGCGCGCAGAGGGCCGCGCCGTAGAGCGCCGTCTTGTCGTCGAGGACGACGCGGACGGGCGTCGACTCGGTGATGAAGGACATACGCCCCTTGTCGGTGAAGGCGCGCATGAACGTGCCGTCCCTGAGCTTCTCAAGAATCTTCGGCGCGATGCCGCCGCCGACGTAGAGGCCGCCGGCCGACTTGAAGACGAGCGCGATGTCGCCCGCGAACGCGCCGTAAATCTCGACGAACATGTCGAGCGCCGCCGACGAGACGGGGCACTCACGCCCTAGCGCCGCGGCCGAGATGGCCGCCGCCTTCGACGCCTCCTCGACACTCTCGTCAACCGACGGGCGCACGCCCTTGAACTCCGTCTCCGCGAGGAACGAGTGGATGCTGACGAGGCCCGGCCCCGAGAGCACGCGCTCGTAGCTGACGCGCCCGCCGATGAGCGCGCGCACGTGGCGTAGCAGCGCGTCCTCGCGCTCGTTGCGCGGGGCGAAGTCGATGTGGCCGCCCTCGGACGGGATCGGGTGGTAGCCGCGCCCGCCCCGGAAGATGCCGGCCATGCCGAGCCCCGTGCCTGCGGCGACGAGCGCGCGGTGGCCCTCTTGGCGGCCGTGCCCCTCGTTGAGCGTGTAGAGTTGCGCGGGCGCGAGCGCGTCGAGCCCGTAGGCGGTGGCTTCGAGGTCGTTGATGAGGTTGACGCGGTCGAGGCGCAGCGCGGCGGCGACGCTCCGGCCGTCGACGTCCCAAGTGAGACTCGTGATGGAGGCTCGTCCCGAGTCGACGGGGCCGGCGACGCCGAAGCAGGCGGCTTCGAGGCGCGCGGGGTTCTCGACGGTGAACTCGCGCAGGATGGCTTCGAGCGAGTCGTACTCGGCGCTCGGGAAACTCATCTGCGCGACGGGCGACATATCGCCCGCCGCCGCGCCGCCGCCCTCGAAGAGCGCGACGTTCGTCTTCGTCCCGCCGATGTCGCCTGCGATGATCATTGATTGTGTCGGGTAACGCGTGCTCAGGTTAACTGCCGAACGTGTCGAGGAGGCGCGCGGCCGTCGCGACCGACGCCTCGTAGACGAGGTCGCGTGAGAGGATTGACAGCTCGCGGCCGAGACGCCGCCCTTCGCTGGCGGCCTCGTAGGCGAGGACGCGGCCCAACGCCCGCTCGCCCGCGCCGGCGCGCGTGCCGGTTTCGAGCTTCGCGCCGCCGTCCTTCAACTCGACGAAGAACTCCGCGCCCTCGGCCTTGATGGTGAGGCGGCGGAGCATACCGCCGCCGCACTCGTCGGCGTCGGCGGGCCGGAGCAGCGCGCGCAACTCGCCGCCGGTTTTCGTCTTGAAGTCGAAACGCGCCGCGCCGCCTTCGAGCCGCGTGCCCGCGGCCGACTCCCAACCGAGGCGCGACGCGAGCCAACCTAACGCAAGAAGCGCTTTCGGCGCAATCTCCGAGGGCGCGAGCGGCGGCGGCTCGAAGATGATTTCAACGTCGGTCGCGGCGGCGAGCAGCGGGCGGTACTCGAACACGTCCCAGAAGCTCGCGACGAGCGCGCGCCAAGAGGTGAGACGCCCCCAGTTCAAGTCGGTCAGCGCGAGACGTTCGCCGCGCTCGCTGATTAAAGTGGCGAGGCGTTTCAAATCTTCGTGCGGCGCGTCGAAGGTGGCCGAGTCGATGACGACGCGGTCGGCCGTCTCGACCAAGCGTCGAAAGAGCTTGTCCTCGTAGTGCGGGATGTCCTTCCACCAGAGGAAGACGGGGACGTCCGGCGCGAGCAGCGGAGCGACGGCGCTCGCGGCCGACGCGACTGATGCGCCCGCCGCCTCGACCGTGATCTGCTCGCCGCAGACCTGCTTCGCGCCCTTCGAGGAGACGGCGCAGCGCGTCGAGACGTAAGCCTCCATCCCCGGCTCGGCCGCGCCCGCGTCGGCGACGATGACGATGGCGCGGCACGGGTTGCGCTCGAAGACCTCCGCGAGCAACTCTTCAATCTCCTCGCGCTCGCCCGCGTCGCGCGCGCAGACGACGAGGTTGAGGGCGCACGCGCGCGTCACGCCGGCCTCGCCGCCCTCCGCGCGCCCGCCGGTCATCTCGGCCCACGTCGCCGTCAGTTGCCGCTCAATGCCTTCGACATCGATGCCCATGATTGCGCCCTTACGGCCTGCGCCAGCGGCGGCCTTCCCTTTCGAGAATCGCGAGCGACTCGGCCGGCCCCCACGTGCCCGCCTCGTAGTTCGGAAAGTCAGCGCCCGCCTTGCCCGACTCCCACGCGTCGATGACGGGCTTGACGATCTCCCAACCGCGCTCGACCATGTCGCGCCGCGCGTAGAGGGTGTTGTCGCCCACGATGCAGTCGAGCAGAAGCCGCTCGTAAGCCTCGGCGAGTTGCAGACCGAACGAGGCCCCGTAGCGGAAGTCCATGTTCACGTCGCGGATGCGCGTGCGCTGCCCCGGCACCTTCGCCGCGAAGCGCATCGTGATGCCCTCGTCGGGCTGGACGCGGACGATGAGTTGGTTCGGCCCGGCCTGCCCCGACTCCGCGCCGAACAGTTGGAGCGGCGCGGCCTTGAACTGAATCGCGATTTCGGTGACGCGCTTCGGCATCCTTTTGCCCGAGCGGACGTAGAAGGGCACGCCCGACCAGCGCCAGTTGTCGAAATACATCGTCAACATGGCGAAGGTCTCGGTCGTCGAGTCGGGCGCGACATCCGGCTCCTCGCGGTAGCCGGGCACGGAGCGGCCCGCGACCGAGCCCGCGGCGTACTGCCCGCGCACGCACTCGGCCCGCACGCGCTCCTCCGTGAACGGCCGCGCGGCCCGCATCGCCTTCACTTTTTCGTCGCGCACGTCGTCGGGCCGCAGCGTCGCGGGCGGCTCCATCGTCACGAGCGACAGAACCTGAAAGACGTGGTTCTGAATCATGTCGCGCACGACGCCCGCGCGCTCGTAGTATGCGCCGCGCCCCTCGACGCCGACCGTCTCGGCGTTCGTGATCTGCACGTGGTCTACGTACTGGCGATTCCAGAGCGGCTCGAAGATGCCGTTGGCGAAGCGGAAGACGAGGAGGTTCTGGACGGTCTCTTTGCCGAGGTAGTGGTCGATGCGGTAGACCTGCGACTCGTCGAGGTACTTCAGGACGTGCGAGTTCAGATCGCGCGCGCTCTCAAGGCTCGTCCCGAAAGGCTTCTCGACGATGACGCGCCGCCACGCCCCTCCGTCCTGCGCGGTCAGCCCGGCCTCGCCGAGATGCTGTACCGTGTCGTCGAAAAGCTCGGGCGCGACCGAGAGGTAAAAGAGTCGGTTGCCTTCCGTCCCGCGCTCGCGCTCTATCTGTTCGAGGAGTTCCTTGAGCGAGGGGTAGAAGGCGGGGTCGCGGAGGTCGGCCGGGAGGTAGAATAGCGCGTTGGCGAAGGAGTCCCAGACCTCGTCGTCCAGAGTCTCGCCCGCGCCGAACTCGACGACCGCCTCGCGCATACGCTCGCGGTACTGCTCGGTCGTCATGTCCGTGCGCGCAAGGCCGAGGACGGCGAACTCTGCGGGCAGCAGACGCTCCTGCACGAGACGGTAGAGCGCCGGGATGAGCTTGCGGCGCGCGAGGTCGCCGGTCGCGCCGAAGATGATGACGGCGACGGGGCCGCCCGTCCGCTCAAGCCGCAAGCCCGCGCGCAGCGGGTTCTCCTCCTCGCGCTCCCGTGTCTCCTCGGCCAGCATCGTCAAAGGCCCTCAGACGCCGGTCGCTTCCGTGCGCGCGAGCGCCTCTCCGACCGCCGCGAGCAACTGTTCGAGACCCTTGAGCGCGTCGGCGCCGAGGTCGACGCGCAGCACGCGGCGGCCGCGCGCGGCCAAAGCGCGAAAGTCTCCGAGCGCCTGCGCGCGCTTGAGCGAGCCGAAGGTGTACGCCTCTCCCGGCACTTCAGAGTCCTCCCGGTCGGGCGCGGTCAGTTGGAGGAAGACGCCCGTGTCGGGGCCGCCCTTGTGAAGCTGCCCGGTCGAGTGCAGGTAGCGCGGGCCGTAGCCGCTCGTGACGGCGCAGCCCGTCACTTCGCGCAGACGTTCGCGCAGGCGCGCGAGCGCCGCGTCGTGCTCGGGCGTCTCGGCGAAGTAGTCGAGGAGCGCGACGTAGTCGGGCACGCGCGCGCGCGCGAGGTGTGAGCGCAGGACTCCGGCGACGTTCGAGCCGTCGAGCGCGTCGCGCGCGCGGCCCTCGGAGTAGACGGAAAGGGCGCCGTCCGTGACGAGCGCCGCGTCCTCGCGCGCGCCCTCCGCGCGGCCCGCGCCTTCTAAAAGCTCGCGCGTCGCGTCCTTCGCCT
>DASQDT010000079.1:0-38451 GCA_035634035.1 Pyrinomonadaceae bacterium
AATGCTTCGGCTGACTACTGACAACTGACTTCTGACTTCCTGCTCGTCACTCGTCAGTTGTCACTCGTCACTGCATTTTTACCAGCGGGGCTCGCGGTTGCCGCCGCGGCCTCCACCGCCGCCGCCGTAGTTGTCGCGGCCGTCGCCGTAGCCACGGCCGCCGCCGCCGCCGTAGCCGCCGCGCCCGCCGCCGCCGCCACCACCGCCGTAGCCGCGTCCGCCGCCGCCGCCCTCGGTGCGCGGACGCGCCTCGTTGACCGTCAGCGCGCGCCCGTTGAACTCCTTGCCGTTGAACTGCTCGACGGCCGTCTTTGCGCCCTCGTCGGTCGCCATCTCGACGAAGCCGAAGCCGCGCGAGCGGCCCGTCTCCCGATCCTCGACGACCGAAGCCGACTCGACCTCGCCGGCCTGCGAGAAGTACTCGCGCAGGTCGTCGCCGGTCGTGCGGAAGTTAAGGTTGCCCACGTAAAGTCTTGTACCCATCTCTTTCGATCCTTTTTGGTGAAGATGAAGCCGCGGGCTGGCTGGCTCGAAAGTTCTTGAAGGGGGAGTCTCTCGGAACTTCTGGCGTGCGGACGACTTTGGCCCGGCTGCTCTGACTCTGATTAGCTGAGAGCGGCTTCTAACAAATATCCCGACCTCGCTCTCTCCTCTACCGAACTCTAGTCGTCCGACGAATCACTGGCAGGCGAGCAGGCCGCCGTCGGCCGCGCGCTGAGAGCAGGAATACTAACGCGCGAAAGTATGCCGCCAATCCGCCGCCGATGCAAGAGCATTTTTCGGCGCGGCCGGCTACTCCTTCTCGTAGAGCGCGAGGTGGCGCGCGAACTCCCGCGCCGCGTCCCCCTCGCGCGCCGCGGCGAGGCTCTCGACCTCGGCCGCGCGCCCCCGCCGCTCGCGCAACACGCCCTCGGCCACGCCCGCCAGCCACCACAGCGTGCCGCGCGCGCCCAAGTGCTCGCGCACGCGCGCGAAGATGCGCGGGTAGAGCTTCGCCGTGTTCGACAGAAGACTCCGCAGGGCGACGAGCGAGAGGCGGTCTTGGAAGAGCTCGCGACGCACGCGCTCGTCCAGCGTGTGCAGCGCCGCCATCACGGCGTTCAGGGTCTCGTTGACGGCCGACGGCGCGCCGCGCTCGGTCGGGCGCAGGAAATCCGCGAAGCTCGCCGCGCGCGCCACGCCTCCCGGCCCGCCCGAAGCGACCTGCGCGAGCGAGTCGGCGTCGAGCGCGTCGGCTTCGAGCGCGAGGTGCGCGAGGTGCGTGAGCCTGTGCAAGTCTCTCAGGCGCGCGCCCGCGCCGCCGAGGCCCAGAGGGTTCGTGCCGCCGCCCGCGTCCAGCACCATCACGCGGTCGTCCGAAGTGCGCGCGCGCGCCTTCCAACCTTGCGGGCGCGTGACGGCCGTGTGGCCGAACAAGGGTCGCGCGACGCGCCAGTGCCCGCCGCGACGCTTGTAGAGCGGCAGACGCTCGAAGTATCGCTCGAAGAGCGGGAGCAGAGACTTGTCGGCCGGCGCGTCCACCGCGTCGTAGAAGAAGAGGCACGTCGCGTACTCGTCGCGCCGCGCGTCGCGCCCGAAGCCCTCCCACATCAACTGCCGGTTCTCGCTCGCGTCCTCCGTGCTGACGAGAATCTCGCCGGCCGCGAAATCCACCGCGGAAGCACCTTCGCCGCGCGCGAAGCCCGTCGCCAACGTCCCGACGGTGGGCCGCACGTGCGTCGCGTCGCGCCCCTCGTTCAACTGCCGCGCCACTTCGGACATCGGCCCCGACGCGTCGACGAGCAGGCGCGCCGCGAACAGACGCCGCGCGCCGCGCGCGTCCTCGACCTCGACCGAGACGCGCCCGCGTTCGACGTAGGCGCGCACCGTCCGCGCGTCCGTCAACAACAGGCAGCCTTCCGCCTCGCGCGCGCGAACCTTCGCGGCGGCCGCCTCCGCGAGACGCGCGGAGTCGAGCCCGACGTCCATCACGCCCTCGACCCAGAGCGGCTCGGCCTTGACGCGCGACGTGGCGTCGTGGAACTTGACGAAGCCCGCGCGCCGCCGCGCGACGGTCGCCGCGTCAATCTCCGCGCGCGTGAAAAGCCCCGCGCGCTCGAACTCGCCGAGCTGCTCCTGCGAGACGTTCCACACGCCCGCCCCGGCCCCCGACGCGCCCTCGCGCCCGCCGACGACGAGCACGCGCCTCCCGTAACGCGACGCGAGCACGGCCGCGTGGAGCACGGCCGACGCGCCGCCCGCGTAAATCACGTCGAACTCGGCTTCGACCGAAAGCGACGGGGGCGGGGCCGAGCGCACGAAAGCCTCGGGGACGCGCGCCGCCGCCCCGCCGCGCGTTTCGGTCAGCGCGCGCCAGCGCTCGTCGGCCTCCCAGATGCGCCGCAGCCACGACTCGCGCTCGTGGAGCGCGCCGAAGTTGGAGACGGTGAGCGGGTAGTTTTGGCGGAAGTGTGTGAGGTCTGGGGGGCGCGTCCGTGCGTCGTTGGGGGCCGCGTACTCCGCGGGGCGCGTGGCACTCATAAATCTTCACCCGGTCGCTCGAAACTGACGAAGGCCGAAGACGGCTGCGCGCGCCGCGTGACCCGAGAAAGAGTCCGGGGCCCGTCGCGCGCTTCACGTCCGCCGAAAAAATCAACTGCCGTGGGAGATGTTAGCTCTTCGCGCGAGTGTAACCGAAAGGGCGCGGCGCGTCCAGAAAAGCAAATGAGGGAAGGTTGGGACGAAGGACGACGACGCCCCTAACGCCCCCGGCCGCGCGAGATGAGGCTGATGACGGCGACGAAGAGCGCCGCGCCGACGATCGACCAGACGACCGGGAAGCTCGCCCCGCCGACGCGCACGGGGAGCAGCTCGGGCAGCCCCAACTGCCGCGCGAGCCAGCCGCCCAAGAGCGCGCCGATGAAGCCGAGCGCGATGGAGACGAGGCAGCCGCCGTGCGAGTAGCCGACGATGGCGCGGCCCAACGCGCCGCAGACGCCCGCAATCAGAAGCAGTATCAGAAGGTCAATCAGAGTCACAGCCGTTCTCCTCGTCGAAGGCCCGCGCCGGGGCGGGCAAAAATTACACTTCCCAACCGGCGTCGCGCGACAATATAATCTAAACGGTCGCGGCCGGCGAACGCGCCCGGCCCGACTTCCCCAACAGCTCGGTTTCAAAACTGAAGCCGCAGCACCGACAAAGGCAACCCGCGGCGAAAGCCTCGGGGCGCAAAGCCGCTGACCTAAACGACGCGCGTTTTATACGAACGTCGCACGGACGCAGCGGCCGCCGAAGTGATGCGAGAGAGGGCCACTAGAGAGGCTTCTGAGCGCGCGTCCCGCTCCTTGCGGGAGCGCCGGCGGGCGGAGGCCGTCTTCGCCCTCGGCGCGTCGCCCAACCCCTTCGCCGTCAGCCATTTACGGCGACGCTCGGGGCGCGCCGCCGGCAACCCTTCCGTGCAACTCCCGCCCGCCGTCACTCATCATAACCCGGCACGACGCGAGGCCCACGAGACGGGCCGCGCGCTCGTCGCCGGTGCGAATCCCCGCAGACAAGTTTAGACCCGAGCCATAGGAGATTTTAGTATGCGCAAGTTTCTAGCAATCGTCTTCACCGTCATCCTCAGCACCGGCGCGGCGCTCGCGCAGGGCGGGCAGACCGCTTCGCAGGCCGGCGGCGAGATTCCGAACATGGGGCGCGCCCCGAAGGAGCCGAACGGCATCGGCCGACTCGACCTCCGCGTCGTCGACGAGGACGGCAACCCGGTCGAGGGCGTCCGCGCCGAACTCAAGAGCAACCGCACGGACGGCTTCACCTGCGAGTCGTGGAACTCGACGGACGCGCGCGGCGTGGCCGTGCTGCCGCCGCTCCACATGGGCCGCCTGAGCTTGAAGCTCAAGGCCAAAGGCTTCCAGACGCAGACCGTCCAGATCAACGCCAGCGACCTCGACCAGCCCGTGCGCGTCACTCTCGCGCGCAAGAATTAAGTAGGCCGCGGAAGGCGAAAGTAAAAAGGTAAAGGCAAAAGTGGGAGGGCCGTCGTGCCCTCCCACTTTTGCCTTTTTACTTTGCCTTCCCTTCCCGCCACTCGCGGACGACCTCGGCGACGGCGCGCTTGCGCCCGTCCACCTCGTAATTAAGACGCCGCATCTCTTCGGTCGTCAGCGCGCCGCCCAATTCGTCGAGCGCCGCGCGCGCGCCGGGCGAGGCGGCGAGCGCGTCGCGGCGGAAGACGATGACGGCCTCGTAGGGCGGGAAGTAGCGCCGGTCATCTTCGAGTTGGAAGAGGTCGAGCGCGCCGATGAGCCCGTCGGTCGAGTTGCCGGCGATGATGTCCACCTGACGCGCGGCGAGCGCGCGGTAGGTGAGGGACAAGTCCATCTCGCGCGGCTGCGCGCCGAACCTGAGGCCGTAGGCGCGCGCGAAGCCCTCGTAGCCGTCCTTGCGCGACATGAAGTCCTGACCGAAGCCCGCGCGCCACGCCCGCGCGTGCGGGACGGCGTCGGAGACCGTGCGAAGATTGAGGCGGCGCGCTTCGTCGCCGCGCACGAGGATGGCGAAGTCGTTGCTGAAGCCGAGCGGAGGGCCGACTTCGAGCGAGAATTTTTCGCCGTACTCTCGCCTGACCTGCTCGTAGACGGCGCGCGGGTCTGTGACGGGGTTGTGTTTGAGAATGGCCGTGAAGGACGTCCCCGTGTATTCGGGGTAGGCGTCGAGCCGCCCGGCGACGAGCGCGTCGTGGCAGAGGTTCCCGCCCAACTCGTAGCTGCGCTCGACCCGGACGCCGCGCGCTTCGAGCGTCTGCGCCAGAGCCTCCGAGAGAATCAGAGACTCCGTAAAATCTTTCGAGCAGACGCGCACCGCCCGCCCGTCATTCGTCCCGTCAGCCACGTTCTTAAGAACTCCCGCCCGCCCGCCGCGCCCCAGATTCCAGAAGACGAGACCGGCCGCGACGAACGCCGCGACGAGCGACGCGTAGACGATGCGTCTCGCGAGCGCGCGGCGACGCCCGTCCGTCGTGTCTTCACGCGCGGCGCGGGAGCGCGCGTCGAAGTGCGATTCGAGGAGCCCGAGCGCCCAGTCGGCGGCGAGCGCGAGCAGCGCGGCCGGAATCGCCCCGGCGAGGATGAGCGCGTTGTCGTTCTGACGGAGGCCGCGGAAGATGTACATCCCGAGTCCGCCCGCGCCGACGGCCGCCGCGATCGTCGCCACGCCGACCGAGATGACCGTCGCCACCCGAACGCCCGCGAGGATGACGGGAGCGGCCAGCGGCAGCTCGACCTGACGGAGAATCTGCCGATTCGTCATCCCCAAAGCCTCGGCCGCCTCGCGCACGCTGCGGTCAACGCCCTCTATCCCCGTGACGGTGTTTCGTATGACGGGCAGAAGCGCGTAGAGCGCGAGCGCGACGACGGCCGTGCGCGCGCCGATGCCGCCGACGAAGGGCAGCGGGATGAGGAAGCCGAAGAGCGCGAGGCTCGGGACGGTTTGCAGGACGCCCGCGACCGCGAGCACGGGTCGCTTCAGCGACGCGCGCCGCGTCAGAAGAATGCCGAGCGGGATGCCGACGGCGACTGCCGCGCCGACCGCCGCCGCGACGAGCGCGACGTGCTGCGCGGTGAGCGCGAGCAGCTCGCGCCATTGCGACTCCAAAAACTGCGCGGCGCTCACGTCGCGTCACCTCGAACGTCGCGCGGCGCGTCGCCGGTCGCCGCGGACGTTTCGGCGGCGAGCGCGGCGAGTGCCGGCGCGGGCAGGCGCAAAGTCTCGCGGTAGGCGCGCGCGCGTTCGTCCGTCGAGCTGAGGAAACGTTCGGGCGTCTCGACGAGGAGCAGGCGGCCGGCGTGCATGAGCGCGACGCGCGTGCCCAACGTCAAAGCCTCGCGCACGTCGTGCGTGACGAAGATGCAGGTCTTGGCGAGTCGCTTCTGGAGCGCGGCGAACTCGCGCTGCAGGGAGGCGCGCGTCAGAGGGTCGAGCGCGCCGAAGGGTTCGTCGAGGAGCAGGAGCGGCGGGTCGGCCGCGAGCGCGCGCGCGACGCCGACGCGCTGGCGCTGTCCGCCCGAGAGCTCGCGCGGGAAGCGCGCGGCGAAGCGTCCGGGGTCGAGCCCGACGAGCGTGAGCAGCTCCCGCACTCGCTCGCGCGTGCGCTCGGGCGGCCAGCCTTCGAGCGCGGGGACGAGCGCGACGTTGCGCTCGACGGTGAAGTGCGGGAAGAGGCCCGCCTCTTGGATGACGTAGCCGGCGCGGCGTCGCAGCCGGACGGCGTCCCACTCGCGTGTGTCGCGCCCTTCGACCGTGACCGCGCCGTCGGTCGGGACGAGCATCCGGTTGACGAGCCGGAGCGTCGTCGTCTTCCCGCAGCCCGACTCGCCCAACAGCACGAGCGTCTCGCCGCGCCGCACTTCGAGGTCGAGCCCGGCGAGCACGTGCGACGGCGCGCCCGGCGGCCGGTAGCCGACGCCGGAGAATTTGACGACAGCGCCGCTGTTATCCGTCATCGTCAAACTAACTCAAAGCCGATTGCACACACGTAGACTCCCGCCCGCGTCACGCGACGCGCAGGCGCTCGACGGCGCGCGAGGCCGACTGCCCCGCTTCGCGCAGAAGGATGTCGGCCGGCGTGACGCCTTCGTCGACGACTCTCTCGATCAGCACGTCGAGGTAGGCGACCTCGTCGGGCGCGACCCTTCGCAGACCGCGCGCGGCGATGCGGACGACCTCGCGCGCGAGCTGAAGCACGTCGACGCCCGACGAGCGCGCCGCGAGCGCGTGGCGCGCGACCTCCTCGCGCAAGGCGTGCGCGTCGTCGCGCCCGAGTCGCGGCGCGACGGCGAGCGCTTCGTCGAGCGCTTCAGCGTCGTACATGACGCCCTTCCAGAGCGCCTGAAAGGCGAGCGAGGTGGCGGGGTCGTTCGCGTCGGCGCAGCGGAGTTCGAGGTGCTGTTTGAGGCGCGCGTCGGTGAAGATGGTCGTGAGGTGGTCGGCCCAGTCGCCGAAGACGGGGCGGACTCTTCCCGCGCCGCGCGCGAGGAAGTCGCCGAAGCGCATACCGGCCGGCGCGTCCAAGTATGCGCCGCCGCGCTGCGCGAAGATCATCGGCACGCGGAGCGCGTACTCGACGAACGACTCGGGCGTGAAGTCGTCTGCGAACGTCGGCGGCGACGCGCCCGCGCGGTCGGGGTCGGTCTCAAGCCACGCGGCGGCGCGCGCCGACTTGTAGGCGGAAGGCTTTCCGTCTTCGAACGGGGAGTTGGCGAAGATGGCCGTCGCGACGGGCGCGAGGCGGTTGGCGACGAGGAATTTTTTCGCGAGGTCTTCGTCGTCGCCGTAGTCGAGATTCGTCTGGACGGCGCAGGTGCGCGTCATCATGTCCCACGCGCGCGCGCCGCGCCGCGCCAGAAAGGGCCGCATCACGGCGTAGCGCCGCTTCGGAAACCACCGCTGCTCGTCGAGCGTGCGCAAGGGGTCGAAGCCGCTGGCGAGAAAGACGTAGTCGTTGGCGCTGGCAACCTCTCGGAGGCGCGAGAGGAAGCGCGTGATTTCGCGCTCGACGTCGCGCAGGTGTCGCTGCGGCGCGCCGGAGAACTCTATCTGCCCGCCCGGCTCGACCGTCAGGCGGCTCATCTGCCCGGCGTCCACCTCGACGAGCGTGCCCTCTTCGTAGACGAGGTCGTTCGACGACGGCGCGAAGCCGGCGAGGACGCGCTGCACCTGCTCGGGCGCGAGCCGCGCGAAGTCGCGCGCGCGGTCGTAGCCGAACAGCTCGAACTCGACGCCGCACATCCACTCGGCGCGCGGCTTCCCGCCGCGCCGCAAGTTCTCGGCGAAGAGCGGCGCGGACTCTGCCGACACCGCGTCGGTCAAAAGCGGGAACGCGTCGCGCGTCGTGTGGGCGTTCATAAGAGGCTCAGGCGGCGACGAGGAGGTTGCTGCTGAAGCGCTCCCCCTCGTCGAGCCAAGTGTTGGCGGAGCGGAAGCCGGTCTCTTCGGCGAGGCGGAGGATTTCGGCGAGGTCGTACTTGTAGGAGTTCTCCGTGTGCAGCCGCTCGCCGCGCGCGAAGCCGACGGCGAGGTCGAGCGCGCGCACGCGGACGGTCTGCTCGCGCGCGCTCTCGGCGTAGATTTCGACGCGGCCCGCCCGCTCGTTGTAGACGGCGACGTGCCGGAAGTCGCGCAGCCGGAAGTCGGCGCGCAGCTCGCGGTTGATGCGCGCGAGGAGGTTGAGGTTGAAGGCGGCGGTGACGCCGAGCGCGTCGTCGTAGGCGGCTTCGAGCGTGGCGGCGTCCTTCTTCAAGTCCGCGCCCATCAGCAGGCAGTCGCCGGGGCGGAGCGCCGCGCGGAGGCGTCGCAGGAAGGCGCGCGCCTCGGCCGGGTCGAAGTTGCCGACGTTCGAGCCGAGGAAGAGGACGAGCGCGCGCGCCTCGTCTTCGGCGAGCCGCGCGCGCAGGACGGGGAAGGCCGAATCATAATCCGACGCGAAAGCCTCGACGCTCAGGGCGGGGTACGACTGAAGGAGCGAGCGCGCGGAGGTTTCGAGCGCCGCGCGCGAGATGTCAACGGGGACGTAGGTCAGACCCGGCTGGCGCGCGAGCGCGGCCTCGATTAAGAGACGCGTCTTGTTGGCGCTGCCGCTCCCCAACTCGACGAGCGTGAGCGCGGCCGTCCCGCCGTCGGAGGCGGCCGCGAAGATGTCTGAGGCGTGCGTCTCGAAAATCTCGCGCTCGGCGCGCGTCAGGTAGTACTCGGGGAGCAGGCAGATGGCGTCGAAGAGGTGCGAGCCGAGTTCGTCGTAGAAGTATTTCGGCGGGAGCGACTTGGGCTCGCGCGTGAGCCCCTGACGCACGTCGTCGGCGAAGCTCTCGCGCGCCTGTTCGCGCGCGACCGTCTCGATGCGCAGGCGCTCCTCTTCGCGCCCGGCCGTGGGCTGTGTCGTCATCCGCGCCCCGCCTTCCCGACGTTTACCGCAGACGCCGCGCCGGCTGCCAACACTCGCCCCGGCGGCGTGCTAACGTATGCCTGCTATAATAGACCAGCCGCGCCCAATATCCACGCGGCACGAGGAACAAACGCGCGCCGCGCGGTGTCAAAACGAAGCCACCCCGATTTCACGAATCCGCGGCGCGAGGTTTTCAAAGTGAGACGTCAAGCGGCCTTCACGCTCCTTCTTCTGGCGGCCTGCGTCACCCGCGCGCAGTCGCCGCCCCAAGCGCCCGCCGGGCGGCCGGCGGAAGGGACGCGCACCGTGCAGTTCCGTCTGCGCGGCTACACCGCGCACGGCGGCGAGATAAGTCTCGTCGGGAGCTTCAACGACTGGAAGCCCGCGCGCGGAGGGCTGGCGCGCGACGGCGACTATCTCTGGTACGTGCGCCTGAAGCCCGGCAAGTACGCCTACAAGTTCCTCGTCGGCGGCCGCCCCATTCTCGACCCTCGCAATTTGAGCGCCGAGCACGACGGCCGGGGCAACGTCAACTCCGTCATCGTCGTCCGCGAGAGCCCAGACGTGCAGACGAACCTGATGACGCTCGAAGACGAGCGGCGGCTCGACATCAGCGACGGCTTCATCGACGTCGGCGGCCACCGCCTCCACTACAACTGCTCGGGCCGAAGGCGCGCGGGCCAGCCGCTCGTCGTCATGGAGGCCGGCAACACCAGCTCGTCGCAGGTCTGGTTCAAGGTGCAGCCGCGCGTCGCGGAGTTCGCGCGCGTCTGCGTCTACGACCGCGCCGGTCGCGGCGGGAGCGAGGAGGCGAAGGGCGCGCCGCACGCGGGCGAGGACATCGTGCGGAGCTTGCGGACGGTGCTCCAGAAGACCGGCGCGCGCCCGCCTTACGTCCTCGTCGGCCACTCGCTCGGCGGCGTGCTCGCGCGCCTCTACGCGGCCCGACACCCGCGCGAGGTCGCCGGAATCGTCCTCGTCGATTCGACGCACGAGGAGCAGGACGCGCGCGCCGAGGCGCTCATCCCCGAAGAAGTGAAGGCGCAGTTCACGCCCGAGGAGCGCACGATTCAGAGCGACGAGCGGCTCGACTTCGAGAAGATTTTCGCGCAGGCGCGCGCCGACCGCTGGAAGGCCGACGTGCCGCTCGAAGTGCTGACGGCCGGGCGCATCGAGGCGGGCGAGGCCGACCCGCGCATCGCGCCGCTCCTGCCGAAGTTCGAGGAGATACGTCAGGAGTTGCAGCGCGAGCTGGTGCGCCGCTCGCCGCGCGGGCGTCAGACCGTCGCGCGCCAGAGCGGACACTTCATCCACTGGGACGAGCCGGAGCTCGTCGTCGAGGCCATCAAGCGAGTCGTCGACGCGGCGAGCGCGCGTTGAATCAGTTGAATCGGACGGGAGGCGGTTTGCAGGGGACGGAGAGTAAAGAGAGTGCGGCGGAAAGAATCGCGCGCGAGATGCGCGAGACGCGCGCCGAGACGCTTGAGCTTTTCGACGCGGCGCGCGAGGAGGACTTGCACCGCTCGCCCGGCTTCGGCTTCCGCCCCGTCATCTGGCACCTCGCGCACATCGGCGTCTTCGAGTCCTACTGGCTTCTGCAAAAGCTGCGCGGACTCCCCTCGCCCGACGAGCGCTACGAGCGCGTCTTCGACCCCATCGCGACGCCGCGCGAGGAGTCGCGCGACCTGCCCTCGCGCGCCGAGATGGAAAGTTATCTGGCGCGCGTGCGGGCGTCCGCGCTCGACTCCTTAGCCGCGGCCGACTTCGACTCGACCGACCCGCTCCTCACCGCCGGCTACGTCTTCCACCTCGTCCTCGAACACGAGCGACAGCATCAGGAGACGCTCGCCTACCTCCTGCACCTGCTCGACCCCGCGCGGAAGCGGCGGCCCGCGCGCGCCGCCGAGGTTGATGAGACCGTCGCTGATGAGAGCGTCGCCGACGACAGTCAATCGTCGAGCGCGTCGGACGCGCGGACGGTCGAGGTCGCGGGCGGCGAGTTCGTGATGGGGGCCGTGTGGGACGCGTTCGCGTACGACAACGAGCTGCCGCCGCACGCGGTCAGCGTCAATCCATTCAGAATCGCTCGGCTGCTGACGACGAACGAGGAGTACGCCGAGTTCGTCGAGGAGGGCGGCTACCAAAGGCGCGAGTGGTGGTCTGAAGAAGGTTGGACGGCGCGCGAGCGCGAAGCGTGGGAGTGCCCGCTCTACTGGTCGCGCTGCGCCGAGGGCTGGCGCGCGCGCCGTATGTTCGACGAGGGCGAGCTTGACGCGCGCCACCCGGTCGTCGGCGTCAGCTGGCACGAGGCCGAAGCCTACGCGCGGTTCCGCGGGATGCGCCTGCCGACCGAGGCCGAGTGGGAATGGGCCGCCTCTTGGGACGCGGCGCGCGGCGAGAGACGCCGCTACGCTTGGGGCGACGAGGAGCCCGACGAGACGCTCTGCAACTTCGGCGGGCGGCGCTGGGGCACGACCGAGGTCGGGCGCTTCAAGGCGGGCGCGTCACCCGTCGGCTGTCTCGACATGACGGGCAACGTCTGGGAGTGGACTTCGACCGAGTTCGCTGGCTTCCCCGACTTCCGGCCGGTCCCCTACCCCGAGTACTCCGAGGTCTGGTTCGACGGCGACCACCGCGTGCTCAAGGGCGGCTCGTGGGCCACGCGCGCGCCCGTCTTGCGCACGTCCTTCCGCAACTTCTTCCGACGCCACTTCCGCATCGCCTTCGCCGGCATACGCCTCGCCGCGGACGCCTGACGCCGCGCGGCGGGGCTTAAAGATTTTCGCGCGCGACGGCTTAAGGCCGCAGGGCCGAGAGCGCGCGCTCGCTCAGGCGTCCGTCGACGGCCGAGAGGAAGTTGCGCAGCATCAGGCTGCGCCTCTGCGTCGCGTTGAGCCGCTTGCCGTCGGGGCCGTGGAGCGTCGTCAGAAGCTGCGGCGTCTCGGCCTCCTCGGTCTCCTCCCCGGCCTCCCCTTCTCCGGTCTCCTCGGACTCTTCCGCGGCCTCCTCGCCGACCCACTCCTCGGACTCTTCTTGCTCGCCGCCCGTCTCCTCCTCCGGCTCGTCGTAGAAGGTGGCGTTTTGGGTGTACTCGTCCGAGAGCCCGACGAGCGTGTCGTCCTTGAGCGATTGGGCGAGCGCGGCGACCACCTCGCCGGCCTCGTAGGGCGGGTCTTGCTCGACGCCGCGCAGGTAGCGCAGCGCGAAGGGCGTGAAGCGCTCGTCGTCCCAACTCTTGACGAGGCGGACGAGGTGCATCTCGCCCTCTTCGATCTTCTCCGAGGCGAAGAGCGCGTCGGCGAGACGACGCCTCTGCCCGGCCGTCAGGCCGTTGACGATGGAGGCGTCGACGGCCGGCCCGGAGGCCAAGCCCCCGCCCGCCGTGTACTCCTCCCTGACGATGTCAACTTCCCCGCCGCCCGTGTCGTCGGCGACGGCCTCGCCGTCCTCAGGGCCTTCGTCAACGACGGCCTCGGCCTCCGCCGACATTTCGACGGCCGTCAGCTTCGCCCCCGGCGCGGGCGGGGGCGCGGGCGCGGCCGGCGCGGCGGGCTGCGCCTCGCGCTCCTTCCGCCGCGCGGCCTCGTACTCGGCCATCGACAGACTGTTCGACAGCTCGTAGGCGCCCTCCCAACGCGTCGCCGGCTCCTCGGCGCAGCGCACGAGCCACTCGGTCAACTCGCGCCTGTCCTGTACGGGCTGCGCGAGGATGTACTGAAGCTCCTTGATGCGTTTGACGTAGAGTGCGAGCGCATCCTCGGAGAGTCGCTTCGCGCCGTAGCGCGGGTCGGTGACGTAGTACTCGCGCCCGTCTTGGCCGTACGGCCGCAGGAACAGCAGCACCGTCTCGCCCTTGCGGAAGTTGTCGGGGTCGTTCGCGATCCAGTGCATGACCTCCAAGCGGTTCTCGCCGGGGTCGCCCTTGAGGCTCTCCGTCACCTCGAAGACGGTGCGCCGGTGGTTCGCCGCGCGGTCGCCGGGCACGGCCTGCGTCGACGAGACGCGCGCGGCGGCGACGCGCTCGCTCGTGACGTAGAGCGCGCGCAGAGGCGTCGGCGGCCGCACGGGGCAGGCCGCCGTCTGAAAAGTTTTCGTCGGGAGCGCGCCGAGCGCGGCCGACCAGACGGCGGCCGCGAGCACGAGACGCGCGTGCGGAAAGGTTCTTGACCGGAAGGCGGGCACGGCTGGCGTACTCCTTTCCCTTGCGGCCGCCGCGAGGTGAAGCGGCTGACGGGTTGGGCTCGAATCTGTCCGCTTAGACACGGCGTCGCGCGAAAAGGTTCCTTCGCCGCCGGACAAAATTTTCCGCGTGCGCGCGCGTCAAGGTCATCACCACGGCGCCGCCGAGCCCTGCGGCGCGACGCCAAGTATTTGTAAACATTGTCGGAGGCGGCGTCGTATACGGATGCGTCCCGGCAACCGTGGCCCGGAAGCGACGCGCAAGTCCCCGTCTTTCTCCAGTTATGCGAACGATCTACACCTTCTACGTCGAGGCCGCGAGGATCGCCCTGCAATCCATCTTCGCGCACAAGCTGCGCGCCTTCCTCACGCTCATCGGCGTCATCATCGGAGTCGCCTCGGTCGTCGTCGTCGGCGCGGCCATCAACGGGCTGAACACCTACGTCATGGAGAAGGTGACGGCCGTCCTCGGCACGAACCACTTCATGATCGCGCGCATGGCCTATCAGGACAACGCGTCCGAGGAGGAGTGGGAGCGGCGCAACCGGCGCAACAAGCGGCTCGAATTCGAAGACTACGAGTGGGTCAGGGAGCACTGCACGGCCTGCTCCGAGGTCGGCGCGCAGTTGGAGACGCGCATCGACATCAAGCAGAACGGCAAGGAACTCTTCGGCACGGAGGTCGCGGGCGTGACGCCGAACATGGCCGCCATCGAGGACAAGACCATCGCCGACGGCCACTTCATCCTCCCGCAGGAGGTCGAGTCGGCCGCGATGGTCTGCGTCATCGGCTACGAACTCAAGGAGAAGCTCTTCGAGGGGGCCGACCCCATCGGCAAGACGGTCAGCGTGCGCGGGCTGCCGATGCAGGTCGTCGGCGTCGAGGAGAAGCGCGGGTCGATGTTCGGGCAGTCGATGGACAACATGATGTACATCCCGATTTCGACCTACCGCAAAATCTTCGGCGCGCGCCAGAGCCTCCAGATTCACGGCAAGGGCGAGACGAAGGAGCGCTTTCAGGCCGCCATCGAGGACGCGCGCACGGCCCTGCGCAACAAGCACAAGCTCAAGGGCGGCGAGGAGGACGACTTCGGCCTAGTCAACACGGGCGAACTCAACAACGAGGTCGATAACTTCACCGGCGCAATCGCGGCCGTCGTCATCCCGATTACCTTCATCTCGCTCTTGGTCGGCGCAATCGTCGTCATGAACATCATGCTGGTGAGCGTCACCGAGCGCACCTTCGAGATCGGCCTGCGCAAGGCCCTCGGCGCGACGCGCAAGCAGATGCTCACGCAGTTCCTCATCGAGTCGTCCGTGCTGACCGTCTTCGGCGGCGTGCTCGGCATCATGCTCGCGGCCGGAGTCGCGTGGCTCATCACCTTCGCCTCGGGCGTGACGATGACGATTACGCTCTTCTACATCGTGCTCTCGCTGGTCGTCTCGACGGGCGTCGGGCTCGCCGCCGGCATCTACCCCGCGTTCAAGGCCGCGCGCCTCGACCCCATCGTCGCGCTGACGAGGAACTGAGCCGTGAAGATGAGACTCAAGCTGCCCGGCTTCGTCCCGCGCGAAATCCTCCTGATGGCGTTCGACAGCATCCGCGCGCACAAACTGCGGAGCGCCTTGACCGTGCTCGGCATCGTCATCGGCGTCGCCGTCGTCATCGTCATCGCGTCGCTGCTGACGGGCGTGCGCCGCTCCATCATCAACTACGTCGAGGAGTACGGGACGAACAACATCTACGCGTTCCACCTCACCACCGGCCCGACCATGCACACGTCGGCCGAGGAGCGTCGGCGCAAGCCTTTGACGGAGGCGGACGCCGACGCCGTGCGCCGCGGCGTGCCGGCGGCCGAGGAGGTGGCGAACGTGCTGATGGTCGCGTGGTGGGACTCGACCATCTCTTACAAGGGGACGAACTACCGGCGCGGAAACCTCCAAGCCGTCTCGGCCTCCTACGCGCCGACGGTCAACCTCTCGGTCTCGCAGGGGCGCTTCATCACCGAGACGGACGACGAGAACCGTCGTAACGTGATGGTCATCGGCACGAACGTCGCCGAGGCGCTCTTTCCGGGTCAGCCGGACGTGGTCGGCACGGAGGTTAAGTTGGGCGGCCGCCCGTTCGAGATCGTCGGCGTCCTCGAAAAGCGCAAGAACGCCATCTTCGGCGAGAACGAAGAGGACTCGGCCGTCTTCATCCCGTTCCGCACCGGCCGTCAGGTCTCGCCCGGCAGCGAGTGGATGCTGATCATCATCCGCGCGCGCTCCGGACAGCTCCGCGAGGCGCTCGACCAGACCGAGGAGGTCTTGCGGCGGCAGCGCGGCGTGGCGTTCGACAAGCCGAACGATTTCGACTTGGGGACGGCCGACAAGATGGTCGAGCAGTTCGACTCCATCACGGCCATGATCGGCCTCATCGCCATCGCCATCTCCTCGGTCGGCCTGCTCGTCGGCGGCATCGGCGTGATGAACATCATGCTCGTGTCTGTGACGGAGCGGACGCAGGAGATAGGCGTGCGCAAGGCGCTCGGCGCGCGGCGTCGCGACATCGTGCGGCAGTTCCTCTACGAGGCGATGACGCTGACGTTTTTCGGCGGCGTCATCGGCGTCGCCCTCTCAATCGCCGTCAGCAAGCTCGTCGCGTGGGCCTTCCCGGCGCTCCCGGCCGAAGTGCCGCTCTGGGCGGTCGTCACGGGCCTCGTCGTCTCCGTCGCCGTCGGCCTCGTCTTCGGCGTCTGGCCCGCGCGCAAGGCTTCGCGCCTCGACCCCATCGAGTGCCTGCGCTACGAGTAAACGGGCCCGGCCGCCGGCCCCGAAAGTTGCGTAAAAAACCTTGCGGCCGGGCTTTTTTGGCCTTGCGCACGCGCCGCGCCTGTCGTAGAATCCCTCGCCGTCAGGTCCTTCCCCGACTCTGACTCGCTCCGGCTAAAAATCCTTCGACCCGAGACTCTTCTCCTTACAAGCCTCGTTTCCAAAAGAACTCACGAGCCGCTTGGTGAAAGGTAAGCTCATCATGAAGTACCCCCGCCCCGCCCTCCGCCTGTGCCTGCTCGTCTGCCTCTTCGCCGCCGCCAGCGCCCCCGCGCTCGCCGGCGATCTGGACTGGAAGCCGATTGACCCGGCGCACCTGTCGATGAAGACGCCGCTCGTCGACCCTGACGCCGACGCCGAGGCCATCTTCTGGGAGGTGCGCGTCTCGCACGACGAGCCGAACAGCGCCGACACGGCCACCTACCTCTCCCACTACGTCCGCATCAAAATCTTCACCGAGCGCGGGCGCGAGTCGCAGAGCCGCGTCGACATCATCGCCCCGACGGTGCGCGGCCGCTCCATCCGCATCAAGGACATCGCCGGCCGCACCATCCGCCCCGACGGCACCATCGTCGAGCTGAAGAAAGAGGACATCTTCGAGCGCGAGGTCGTGCGCACGAGCGGCGTGAAGGTCAAGGCCAAGTCGTTCGCGATGCCGAACGTCGAGCCGGGCGCGATCATCGAGTACCGCTGGCGCGAGGTGCGCGACGGCGTGCGCAGCCACGAGCGTTTCGACTTCGCGCGCGACATCCCCGTCCAGTTCGTCAAGTACTACATCAAGCCTTCGAGCGACGTGCTCGTCGACGAGAAGGGCCGCACGGTCGGGATGCGCGCGCAGACGTTTCAGGGCCAAATGTCGCAGTTCCAGAAGGAGCAGGGCTGGTACACGACCTCGATGTCGAACGTCCCGGCCTACCGCGAGGAGCCGCGGATGCCGCCCGAGTACGCCGTCCGCCCGTGGATGCTCGTCTACTACTCGCCCGACCGCACCTCCAAGCCCGACGAGTTCTGGCGCGACTACGGCCGCCGCATACACGACCGGATGAAGTCCTACCTCAAGCCCAACGCGGAGGTGAAGGCGGCCGCCGCGGAGGCGGCCGGCGACGCGCAGACGCCCGAGCAGAAGTTGGAGCGGCTCTACAACTTCGTCCGCGCGCGCGTCAAGCGCGTGACCGACGACGCGCTGGGGCTGACGCCCGAGCAGCTCAAGAAGATCAAGGAGAACAAGTCGGCGGCCGACACGCTGAAGCGCGGGACGGGGACGGGCGCCGACATCGACCTGCTCTTCGGCGCGATGGCCTCGGCCCTCGGCTTCGAGGTGCGCGTCGCCGCCACGTCCGACCGCGGCGACACCTTCTTCATGCCCGAGTTCTTGGACGACTACTTCATCGACCCGTCGAACATCGCCGTTAAGGTCGGCGACGAGTGGCGTCTGTTCAGCCCCGGCACGAGCTACACCCCGTTCGGAATGTTGCGCTGGCAGGAGGAGGGGCAGCAGACGCTCGTCACCGACCCCAAAGAGCCGGTCTGGATTCAGAGCCAGATGTCGCCGGCCGAGCGCTCGCTCGCGAAGCGCACCGCCAAGCTCGCGCTCGACGCGGAAGGCACGCTCACGGGCGACGTGAGAATCGAGTACACGGGCCACCTCGCCGCCGAGAAGAAGGAGTGGAACGACGACGAGTCGCCGGCCGCGCGCGAGGAGGCGTTCAAGGCGACCGTCGCCGCGCGCCTCGCGGGCGCGGAGGTCACCGACGTCCAGATCGAGAACGTGACCGACCACGACAAGCCGCTCGTCTACACGTTCAAGGTGCGCGTGCCCGGCTACGCGCAGCGCACGGGCAAGCGGCTCTTCTTCCAGCCGGCCTTCTTCGAGCGCGGCGCGGGCCCGCTCTTCCCCTTGAGCCAGCGCCTGCACCACATCTACTTCACACACTTCTGGGCGGAGCAGGACACGGTCGAGATCACCCTCCCCGAGGGCTTCGCGCCCGACAAGCCCGAGGCCCCGCTGACCTTCAACGCCGGCCCCGTCAGCTCCTACGAGCCGAAGCTCTCGCTCACGGTTGACGGCCGCGCGGTCATCTACCGCCGCAACTTCAGCTTCAGCGGCAACCTCATCCCGGCCAACAACTACTCGCAGTTGAAGAAGTACTTCGACGAGGTTCACAAACAGGACGGCCACACGCTCTCGCTCCGGCAGGGCGCGACGGCGGACGCGGCGGGCGCGGCCAAGTCGTCGAACTGAGGCCGCGGCCGAGACGGAGGAATTAACGATGATTAAGCTGCAACGCCTCGCCGGAGTCTGCTTCGCCTTGACGCTGCTCGCGGCCACGGCCGCCGCGCAGGAAGTCCCCGCGTGGCTCAAACAGGCCGCGGCCGCCACCGCCCCCGCTTACGGCAGGGACGTGCCGGCCGTCGTCCTCCACCGCGAGCGCACGCTCACGGTCGCCGACGACGGGCGCACGACGACGGTCACGAACGTCGCCGTCCGCGTGCTCACGCAGGAGGGGCGCGACGAGGCCGTCGCCGCCGAGCCCTACCTGACCGACTCCGAGAAGGTGCGCGAGATGCGCGCTTGGCTCATCCACCCGAACGGCGATGTCAAAAAGTACGGCGGCGCGGAGACGCTCGACAGCATCCTCATGGACAACGACGTCTACAACGAGGTTCGCTTCAAGATGATCTCGGCGCGCGCGGACATCACGGGGCCGAACACGGTCTTCGGCTACACGGTGACGACCGAGAGCCGCAGCGTCTTCTCGCAGGAGAACTGGCGCTTCCAAGACAACCTGCCGACGCTCGTCGCGCGCTACACGCTGAACGTCCCGGCGGGCTGGCGCGCGTCGGGCCTCGTCCTCAACCACCCGAACATCAACCCGGTCGTCAGCGGCTCGTCCTACACGTGGGAGGTGCGCGGGCTGCCCTTCGTCGAGGACGAGCCGAGCAGCCCTTCGATGGCCAACATCGTCCCGCGCCTCGCCGTCAGCTACTTCCCGGCCGGCGGCGCGCGGCCCGCCCTGCGCACCTTCGAGAACTGGGGCGACGTGGCGCGCTGGATGAGCGAGCTCGATGACCCGCAGGCCACCATCGACGACGCGCTCGCGCTCAAGGCGCGCGAGCTGACGGCGAATGCCAAGACCGAGCTGGAGAAGATTCGCGCCGTCGGCCGCTACGTGCAGGGCATCCAGTACATCTCCATCCAGACCAACATCGGGCAGGGCGGCGGCTACCGCCCGCGCCCCGCCACCGAGGTCTTCGCCAAGTCCTACGGCGACTGCAAGGACAAGGCGAACCTGATGCGCGCGATGCTCAGGGCCCTCGGCATCAACTCGTACCTCGTCAGCATCTACTCGGGCGACCGCACCTTCGTCCGCGAGGAGTGGCCGTCGCCCACGCAGTTCAACCACTGCATCATCGCCGTCAAGGTCTCCGACGAGACGCAGGCCCCGAGCGTCATCGAGCACCCGCAGCTCGGCCGCCTGCTCGTCTTCGACGCGACCGACCCGCAGACGCCGGTCGGCGACCTCCCCGACCACGAGCAGGGCAGCCTCGCGCTCGTCGACGCGAAGGAGACGACCTCGCTCGTGCGGATGCCGATGACGCCGCCCGAGGCGAACCGCGTCGACCGCGAGGCCGACGTGGTGCTCGCGCACGACGGCTCGATCTCGGCCGTCTTCCGCGAGCGCTCGCAGGGCCAGTCGGCCGTCTTCGAGCGCGGGATGTTCAAGCAGCTCTCGCGGCCCGGCTACACGAAGATGATCGAGGGCTGGATTACGGCGGGCGGGGCGACGATGGCGAAGGTCTCGAAGATAGAGCCGGCCGACGACCAGACGGCCGGCCGCTTCGCGCTCGACGTGGAGTTCACGGCCGACCGCTACGCGCAGACGATGCAGGGCCAGCTCCTCATCTTCAAGCCCGTCATCGTCTCGCGCACGGGCCTCTACGCCGCGCTCGGCAAGGAGTCGCGCCGCCACCCCGTCGTCCTCGAATCGCGCGCCTACAACGAGACGGTGCGCGTGCGCCTGCCTCAAGGGTTTGATGTCGACGAGCTGCCCGAGCCCGTCAAGCTCGACTCGGACTTCGGCTCCTACGCCGCCAGCTACGAGGTCAAGGACGGCCACTTCGTCTTCACGCGCCGCTTCGTCCAGCGCGCCGCCACCATCCCGGCCGCCGAGTACAAACAGGTGCGCGACTTCTTCGGCCGCATCCGCGCCGCCGAAGACTCGCCCGTCGTCTTGGCGAAGAAGTAATCAGGCGAGCGTGAGCTGGCGGAAGGCTTCGCGCAGGCGGAGGGCGACGCTGCCGGCCGCGACCGTGTAGCGGCGGAAGTCGAAGGTCGTGACGACGGCCACGCCCAAGACCGACGAGGTCAGGAAAATCTCTTCGGCGTCGGCGACGTGCGCGAGTTCGTAGACGCCCTCGACGACGGGCACGCTCATCCCCGCCGCCAGCTCAAGCAAGCACGCGCGCGTCGTCCCCTCGACCGCGCCCGTCCCGAGAGCGGGCGTGTGCAGGCGGCCGTCCGTCACCCAGAAGAGGTTCGCCATCGCCGCCGACACCACCTCGCCGCGCTCGTTCAGGCGCACCACCTCGTCGAAGCCGCGCCCGCGCCCCTCCTCCCACGCCAGAATCTGTTCGAGGTAGTTGACGCTCTTGACGCCCGCCAGCGCCGCCAGCGTGTTGACGCGGTGCGGCGAGACGGTCAAGGCGAGCGCGTCGTCCGACTTCTCGGGCCGCGCCTCGCCCGTCGTGATGAGCAAGTCCGACGCGAGCCCGTCCGGGCTCTTCATCTTCCAAAGCCCCCGCTCGGCGCGCGCGAGTATCGTGATGCGCGCGCGCCCGCGCTCGACCTTGTTCTCTTCGATTAGTTGTGCGAGCGCCGCCGAGACCGCTCTTTCGTCGTGGAGCGTGCGCTCGACGCCCGCGCGCGCGGCGTGCTCCATCAGTCGCGCCCAGTGTCGCTCCCGCTGGAACGGGCGGCCCCCGTAGACGGCGAGCGTCGTGAAGACGCCGCGCCCGTGCAGCGTCGCCGACGTGACGGCCGGCAGGCGCGCCTTTGACGCCTCGACGACTTTGTAGTTGAGTATGACGCGCGGGTGCATCTTCGTCCTGTGCGGTCGGGTGCGCTTTTGAAGTTCGAGAGGGCGTGAGATTACATCAACGCGGCGACGCGCGACAACGTTTTTCGCGGCGCGCGCGGCGGCGCGGGAGGTGCTTGAAAGCCTTGCTGAAGAAGACGACGGCGCTCGTCGCGCTCTGCCTCGCGCTCGCGGGCGCGGCTTCCGGTCAGACGCGTTCTCATCGACCGTCGCGCGGCGACGTGGCGAAGTTCCGCTTCCGCCCCGACCGCGTGCGCGTCGGCCACGTCTATCACTACCTGAAGACGAACATCGACGGGACGAAGCCCGAGCACGTCTCCATCTACGTCGCGGCGCGCGACCGCATCGAGTCGTTCAAGTACCACCCGCCGCGCGCGGGCCGCGCCGGGCTCGTCGTCGCCCGACTCGACTGGAAAATCTTCTCGGCCACGCGCCTCGAATCGTGGCAGGTCTGGAAGGACGAGCGGAAGCTTTTCGCGACGCTCGACTACGACGCGCGCGACTCGTCCGTGACGGTCACGATCCCCGCGACGGGGCGGCCGCCCGAGCGCGTCTTGGTCGGCCGCCTCCCCTTCCACGTCTACAACTTCGACCTCGCGAGCTTGGGCTTCGCGCTCCCGCACCTCGCGCGCCCGAACGATTCGTTCTCGGTCGGCATCGCCGACCCGACCTTCAAAGACGCGGGGCCGCTCTTTCACTACAAGGGCGAGGCGCGCGTCTCTTACGCGGGCGAGGAGACGAGGGGCGGCGTGCGGTGTCGCAAGTACAGAATCGACGGCGAGGGTTTGGAAGGGCGCGGCGGGTGGCTGTGGGTCAACGGGCGGCGCGGGCACGTCGAGGACATCGAGATCGCGCTCCCCGACAACCCCGAGTGGCAGAGCTTCAAGTTCCGCCTCATGCGCGTCGAGCGCATGACGCGCGCCCGCTGGGAGCGGTTCATCAAGGCGCAGTTTTAGGCGGGCGAAGATTTAAGCGTCACTCGGCCGCGGCGGCGTGCGCTTCGCCGCGCAGGCGCTCGTCGAGCGACGTGCGCCACGCGCGTTCGAGTTCCGAGACTTCGGCCGCGACGACTTCGTCGCCGCCGACCGAGACGCGCAGCGACGCGCCGCCCGTCCGCCCGACGACGCGCAGCGCGCAGCCCAAGCCTTTCGCAATCTCCTCGACGCGCGCGCGCGCCCCCTCCTCGAAACTCAGGACGACGCGCGAAGGCGTCTCCGCGAAGAGTTGCGCGGCCGCCGGCAAATCATTTCCGTCGAGACTCACCCCCGCGCCGACGGCCGCGCGCCCGAGAGACGAGAAGCACGACTCGGCGAGCGCGACCGCCAGACCGCCGTCCGAACAGTCGTGCGCCGATTGCAGCAACCCCTCTTCGGCCGCGCGCAGGACTGTCTCCTGCACGGCGCGCTCGCGCTCAAGGTCGAGTCGCGGCACGCGCCCGCCGCCCGCCACCATCTCCCCGACCGTCCGCCCCTGAACCGTCGCCGCGTACTCGCTCACCGAAAGGTCGTCGGCCGTCTCGCCCGCGAGCGCGATGAGATGGCCCTCGCGCTTGAAGCCGTGCTGAATCGTGCGCCGCACGTCCTCGATTAGCCCGACCATGCCGATGACCGGCGTCGGCAGGATGCCGCGCCCCTCGGTCTCGTTGTAGAAGGAGACGTTGCCGGAGACGACGGGCGTGCCCAACGCGCGGCACGCCTCGGCCATGCCGTCGATGACTTCCGAGAAGGCCCACATCACCTCGGGCCGCTCGGGGCTCGCGAAGTTGAGACAGTTCGTAATCGCGAGCGGGCGCGCGCCGACGCACGCGACGTTGCGCGCCGCCTCGGCGACGACCAGCCGCGCGCCCTCGCGCGGGCTCACCGCGCAGTAGCGCCCGTTGCCGTCGAGACACATGGCGAGCGCGCGCCGCGTCTCCTTGATGCGGACGACGGCCGCGTCGGCGCCCGGAAGAACGGCCGTGTTCGTCCGCACCATGTGGTCGTACTGACGGTAGACCCACTCCTTCGAGGCCACGTTCGGCGAGGCGAGCAGTAGTCTCAGAGACGCGTTGTGATCTTCGCTCCGGTCGGTGACGACGGCCGACGGCGCTTCGAGGAGTTCGTGCAGCTCGTCCGAGTTGACGACCGAAGCGTTGTCGGGGACGCGCGCGCCGCCCGGCGGGTCTGTGACGACCTGCTTGGCCTCGTCGCGCACGGTCTCGTCGGTCGGCGCGAAGGGCGCGCGCATCGGGCGCTCGTAGCGCGGCGCTTCGTCGGCGAGGTGCGTCACGGGGATGTCGGCCACGGTCTCGTCGTGGTGTCGGACGACGACGCGCCCCGTGTCCGTGACGCGCCCGACGACGACCGCGTCCAGCTCCCACTTGCGGAAGATGTCGATGACCTGCCGCTCGCGCCCGCGGTGCGCGACGAGCAGCATCCGCTCCTGCGCCTCCGAGAGCATGATCGCGGAAGGCGTCATGCCCTCCTCGCGCTGCGGGACGAGGTCGAGCTGCAACTCGATGCCGTTGCCGGCGCGCGCCGCCATCTCGCACGACGACGACGTGAGGCCGGCCGCGCCCATGTCCTGAATCCCCGCGACCGCGCCCGAGCGCATGACTTCGAGGCAGGCTTCCAACAGCAATTTTTCCAAGAACGGGTCGCCGACCTGCACCGTGGGCCGCTTCTCAAGCGCCTCTTCGTCGAACTCGGCCGAGGCCATCGTCGCGCCGTGGATGCCGTCCCTTCCGGTCTTCGCGCCGACGTAGAGGACGGGGTTGCCGACGCCCTCGGCCTTGCCGAAAAAGATTTGGTCGTGGCGGACGAGGCCCAGAGCGAAGGCGTTGACGAGCGGGTTCAGGCTGTAGGCGTCGTCGAACGCCACCTCGCCGCCGACGGTCGCGACGCCGAAGGCGTTGCCGTAGTGCGCGATGCCGGCGACGACCCCGGCGACGAGCGCGCGGTTGCGCCGGCCGTGCCGCGGGTGCGCGAGCGGGCCGAAGCGCAGAGAGTTCATCGAGGCGACGGGGCGCGCGCCCATCGTGAAGATGTCGCGCAGAATGCCGCCGACGCCCGTGGCCGCGCCCTGAAACGGCTCGATGAAGGAAGGGTGGTTGTGCGACTCGACCTTGAAGGCGGCGCACCAGCCGTCGCCCACGTCGACGACGCCCGCGTTCTCGCCCGGCGGGACGATGACGCGCTCGCCCGTCGTCGGCAGGCGACGCAGGTGCACGCGCGAAGACTTGTAGGAGCAGTGCTCCGACCACATGACGGAGAAGATGCCGAGCTCCGTCATCGTCGGCTCGCGGCCCAAGAGCTCTGTGATGCGCGTGAATTCTTCGGGGGTGAGGTTGTGTGCGGAGACGACTTCAGGAGTAATCATAAGAGCAGCGACGGGCGACGAGTGACGAGTGACGAGCAGACGGATTCTAACTTGTCACCCTCTACTTGTCACACGACCGCCCGCGCGAGGTTTTCGACTCGTCACTTGTCCGCGACTTTGGCCGTCGCCGCTTCAATCGCCTTGCGAACGTCGTCGGGCTTGATGCGGCCGGTGTGGCGGAAGAGGATTTCGCCGCCGCGGCCGAAGAGGAAGGTGGCGGGCAGCTCGCCGCGCCAGTTCTTGTCGACGAGGTTGATGGCCGCCTCCGGGTCGTTGGCGGCGAGGAGGTAGGCCGGGATGGAGCCGGCGCGCATCTCGCGCAAAAATCCCGCGACGGTCGTCGCCGCGTCCGACGGCTCGTCGAGGGAGACGGTGACGAACTCGAAATCCTCGCGCGCTCCGAACTCCTCTTCCAAGCGGACGAGGTCGGGGAACTCGTCGCGGCAGGGCGGGCACCACGTCGCCCAGAAGTTGACGAGGAGCGGACGCCCGCGCCCGGCCTCGTCCTTCAGAAGCTTGGCGAGCCCCGCCTCGTCGATCTGCCGCACCTCGATTTTGGGCGTCGCGGCCGCCTTCGGCGCTTGCGCCTTCTTCTGCGCCGCGCCCGCGTCGAGACTCGCGGGCGCGGCGCACAAGGCGAGCGCGATGATAAGAATCGGCGTGGCTCTCATCTTCGTCACGGCGGACTTCAGGAGGCGCGCTTAATCGAGCAGCCGAAGGCCCTGACCTCGGGCTTCTCGACGGGCTTGCCGGCGATTACCGCCTCGATGGCGTCGCGCAGCTCCTGATTGGTGATCGAGTCGCCGTTGCGCGAGTTGTCGATGCGGCCGCGGTAGACGAGTCTGCCGGCGGCGTCGAGCACGAAGGCCTCGGGCGTGACGCTCGCGCCGAGCCGGTCGGCAATCTTGTTGCCCGCGTCCTTGAGGATGAGGAAGGAGAGTTTCTGCTCGGCGGCGTGGCTCTTAATCTCGTCGGGCGTCTCGGGCGCGTTCGCGTTGACGCCGATGACGTTGACGCCCTTCGCGCGGTACTCCTCGGCGAGCTTGCGCATCCGCTCGTTGTAGGCGTTCGAGACCGGGCACTTGGTCGAGACGAAGATGATGACCGTGCCCTTCGGCCCTTTGACGAGCGAGAGCGCGTGGTCGCGGCCCGCGGCGTCGGGCAGCGTGAAGTCCGAGACGGTCGCGCCGATGGCGACGGGCGACGACGCGTCGCCCTCGGAGGCGCGCGCGGGGAGTGCGTTCGGCGCGGCGAAGGCGAGGCAGAGGGCGGCGGCGAGCGCCGCGCGGGCGCTAAACTTTTTCATGGCGTCTGGGTGTCCTTTCAAGCTTTCCGTTCGGCCGGGGAGATGGCCGAAAGATAACAGCGCGCGCCGACGCGTGACAAGCCGAAGCGCGCACGCCGCCCGCGCGCGCACTCTCTTATTTCCACTCGACGGGGAAGAGCGCGCCGGCCTTCGCCGCGTCGACCTCGATGCCCGCGAGCGAGAGCGCGTAGGCGAGGACGGGGTCGCGCCCGGCCGCGAGGTCGTCCGCCGTCGGCAGACGCACCTCGTCCGGCGTGACGCCGATGCGCTCAAGGCTCCTGCCGTCCGACATGATGACGTCGGCCTCCGTGATGCTGACGCCGTAGACCGTGATGGTCTCGACGCCCATCGTCATGTCGTAGAGCCGGCTCTGCATGACCGCGCCGGCCGTGCGGTCGCCGACGACCGTCCCGCGCTTCTCCAACTGCACGACGCGCGCGAACAGCTCCGACGCCGAGCCCGAGCGGCTGTCGACGAGGACGATGAGCTTGCCCGTGTAGGTCGGCGCGCGGCGCTTGGCGACGGACGGCTTCATCTCCTTGCGCCCTTTGAGGTCGGCGATCTTGATGTCGCGGTCGAAGAGGTGTCCGACGAGGCGTTCGAGCGTGACGACGTAGCCGCCGCCGTTGCCGCGCAAATCGAGGACGAGCGCCTTGTGCTTCTTCACCTTGTCCATGATCTCGTCGATCTTCGACTCGGCGAGGTCGAAGCCCGGCATCTTCCAGATGAAGGCGGCGTCGCCCGGCTCGTAGTAGCGGTGGCGGCTGACGCGCGCCGCGGCCTCGGCCTCGCGCACCATGCTGCCGAAGCCCGCGCCGGTCGTGAGGTCAAGGTCGCGCCGCTCGACTTTCGCGGCGATGGCCAGACGCCTCGGCTCGCCGCCCGGCGACTGCGCCGTGACGTTCATGCCGGGGCGCGGGCGCAGGGCGTAGTAGAGGTACTCGAACTTCCAGAGGTTCTCGCGCGTGATTTGGAAGCCGTCGATTTCTAAGACGAGGTCGCCGCGCTTGAGGCCCTGCTTCTCGGCGTCGCTGCCCGGGCGGACGGCCGCGACAAAGCACTTGTCGCCGACCATCTGCATCTGCCAGCCGTAGTCGACGCTCGCGCGGCGGCCGGGCGGGAGGAAGAAGGTGTGCGAGTCCTCCAAGTCGGCGAGCGCCTGCGCGATGATGCCGAACATCTGCCCGACGGTCGTCGCCTGCTTGATCTTCTCCTCGGCCGCCTTGAAGCGCGCGTCGAGGTCGACGCCGCGGAAGGTCGCGTCGTAGTAGTGCTTCTTGACCTCGCCCTTGATGTTGCTGAGCATCTGCCGGGCGCGGCCGCGCTCAAGCTCTACGGTCTGCGCGCGCGCCGCCCGCGGGGCGACGCCGGCGGCGGCGGCGAGCGCGACCGCGACCGCGCACAGACACTTCAGGTTGAGGGGCGTGCGGAACTGCGAAGACTTCATTTTGAGGGGACTCCTTAAAACTTTTGGTTGACGGGTGAAGGTTTAACGCCGGGACTTTGAGCTTTCGCGCTGACGCGATAACGGGGAGCACCGCCTTGAGGATGGCCTGACGTGCGGCCGCGCGAAGATTAGCAGAAACGCCCGACCGCGCGCAAAGCGCAGCGCGAAAACGTCGCTCACGAAAACACCGCGGGGCGGGCCGGGCGTCGGGCGTCGGAGGTTTGCGCGGCGCGTGCGGCTCGTTTAAAATGTGAGGTTCTTTCGGGCGTCGGATTCTTTACCTGAGAGGGGTACTTATCGAAATCATGTCTTCGGAAATCTTCATTCTCGGCGGCAAGCGCACGCCGATGACCGAGTACGTCGGCGCGCTCAAGGACGTGAAGGCCATCGACCTCGGTGCCGCGGCCGCGCGCGCCGCGCTCGAAGACGCGCGCGTCGCGGCCGACGAGATCGACCACACCGTCGTCGGCAACGCCTTGCAGACCTCGGGCGACGCCATCTACGGCGCGCGCCACGTCGCCTTGAAGGCGGGCGTGCCGGCCGAGCGGCCCGCGCTCACCGTCAACCGCCTCTGCGGGAGCGGCATCCAGTCGGTCGTCTCGGGCGCGCACATGATCCTGCTCGGCGAGGCCGAGACGGCGCTCGTCGGCGGCATGGAGTCGATGTCGATGGCCCCGCACGCCATCTACGGCGCGCGCTCCGGCTTCGGGTTGGGTCAGGGCAAGCTCGAAGACACTTTGATGGTCGCGCTGCTCGACACCTACTGCAACACGACGATGGCCGGGACGGCCGAGAACCTCGCGCGCCGCTACGAAGTCTCGCGCGAGGAGCAGGACGAGTACGCGCTGCGCTCGCAGCAAGAGGCGAAGCGCGCGCAGGACGCGGGAGTGTTCGCGGAGGAGATTACGCCCGTCGAGGTCAAGACGCGCAAAGGCGTGAAGGTCGTGGACGCGGACGACCACCTGCGCCCCGACACGACGCTCGAAGTCTTGGCGAAGCTCCCGACCGCCTTCAGCAAAGACGGGTACGTGACGGCCGGCAACGCCTCCGGCATAGTCGACGGCGCGGCCGCGCTCGTCATCGCGGGCGCGGATTTCGTCAAACGCAAGAACCTGACGCCGCGCGGGCGCGTCGTCAGTTGGGCCTACGCGGGCGTCGAGCCCGACGTGATGGGCATCGGCCCCGTCCCGGCGATTCGCAAGGCGCTTGAGAAGGCGCAGCTGAAACTCGAAGACATCGACCTCGTCGAAGTCAACGAGGCTTTCGCCGCGCAGTACCTCGCCGTCGAGAAGGAGTTGGGGCTCGACCGCGCGCGGACGAACGTCAACGGCGGCGCAATCGCCCTCGGCCACCCGCTCGGCGCGTCGGGCACGCGACTGATCCTGACCGCGCTCAACGAGCTTCACCGCCGCGGCGGCCGCTACGGCTTGGCTTCGGCCTGCATCGGCGGCGGTCAAGGCATCGCAATCGTCTTCGAGCGCGTCTAACCTTCCTCGAAATCGGCGAGGCCCGTGCCCTTCACCCACCGCACAGGGCGCGGGCCTCGCCATGTTCATCGCGCGGGCAATACAAGTCTCGAAATTTTTACCGGAATCGGAGTCACCTCGTGTCTGAAGCCCCTCGCCGCGCCGGATTTTTCCGCGCCGACCGTTGCCGGTTTCCGCCCGTCGCGGCCCTCGCCCTACTCGCCCTCTCCCTCTCGGCCGCGTCGCCCGAGACGACCACCCGCGCGCAGGCCCCGGTCGCATCGAACGTCGTCATCAGCCAGCTCTACACGCGCGGCGGCGAGCCGGGCGCGGCTTACGCCTCCGACTACGTGGAGCTTTTCAACCGCGGCGACGCGCCCGTCGACATCAACCGCTGGACGCTTCAGTTCGAGACCAGACAGGGCAGCCTCGTCACCGGCTCGACCGTCGGCTTCTTCGCCCCGCAGCCCATCATCATCGAGCCGGGCAAGTACGTGCTCATCCAGCTCGGCGGCGCGGGTCAGGGCGGCGCGCCGCTCCCCGTCGCGCCCGACCACGTCTTCCCGCGCCGCATCGACATCGGCGCGGACGGCGGCAAGGTCACGCTCGCGCGCAGCGGCGGAGGCGTCCTAGACCTCTCCGCGTGCCCCGCGCCGCAAGATGCGGACGTGGCCGACATGGTCGGCTTCGGCGCGGCGGCGCGTTGTTGGGAGGGGACGGCGGCGGCGCCCGCGCCCGACGCGGCGAGCGCCCTCGTGCGCGCGCGCGGCGGCTGCACGGACGACAACCAGAACGCCTCGGACTTCCAACTGCTCGCGCCCAACCCGCGCAACTCCGCGACGCCCAAGACCACCTGCGCGCTCGCGGGCGGGCCGAGCGTCGTGCAGTTCTCGCTCAACGGGTTCACGGCGGGCGAGTCGGCCGGCCACTTCCCCGTCACCGTCACGCGCACGGGTAACACCGACGCCGAGGCGTCCGTTCTCTACTCGGTCACGAAGGGTACGGCCGACGAGCGGCAGGACTTCACGGCCACGTCGGGCCGCCTGCGCTTCGCGGCGGGCGAGTCGGTCAAGACCTTCGACGCGCTTCTGACGGACGACGCCGCCGACGAGCCGGACGAATCAATCGCGCTCTCGCTCGCCTCGCCCACGGGCGGCGCGACGCTCGGCCCGCGGTTTACGGCGACGCTCGTCGTCCGCGACGACGACGAAGCGGGCGCGGCCTCCTCGAACCCGGCCGACGACCCGTCCTTCTTCGCGCGCCAGCACTACCACGACTTCTTCAGCCGCGACGCCGACGCCCCCGGCCTCGCCTACTGGACGAACCAGACCGCGGAGTGCGGGGCCGACCTCGCGTGCCGGGAGGTGCGGCGCATCAACGTCTCGGCCGCCTTCTTCCTCTCGACCGAGTTTCAGGAGACGGGCTTCCTCGTCTACCGGCTCTACCGCGCGGCCTTCCCCGCGTCGGCCGCGCGGCCGCGCGCGCTCCCGCGCTACGCCGAGTTCTTGCGCGACACGCAGGCGGTCGGTCAAGGCGTCGTCGTCGGCGAGGGCGACTGGCGCTTGCTCCTCGACACGCGCCAGCGCGAGTTCACGGCCGAGTTCGTCGAGCGCGCGGAGTTTCGCTCGCTCTACCCGCAGACGATGACGGCCGCGCAGTTCGTCGACGCCCTGAACGCCAACGCCGGGGGCCGCCTCTCCGCGCAGGCGCGCGAGCAGATGATTTCCAGCCTCGCGTCCGGCGCGTTCACGCGCGCCGAGGTGCTCAGGATGGTGGCCGAGAACCGCGAGTTCGCGGCGCAGGAGCGTAACCGCGCGTTCGTGCTGATGCAGTACTTCGGATACCTGAGGCGCAACCCGAACGACGCGCCCAACACCAACTTCGCGGGCTACGACTTCTGGCTTCGGAAGCTCGACGAGTTCGGCGGCGACTTCATCGCGGCCGAGATGGTCAAGGCGTTCATCACCTCGACCGAATACCTCGAACGCTTCGCCTCGCGGTAGTGCGCGCGGCGCGAGAAAGACGCTCCAGACGCGCGTTTAGCGTTTTAATTTCGGCTTCACGTCGCGTTAACTTTTTGCCAACGAGCGGCTGTTATAACGCCGTTTCTTCGCGGCTGCGGGCGGACTTGGCGGCGGCTTGACGGCCGCACCCGAATCCGGTACAACGTTCAGTCCGCAACCCGTCAGCGACGCGTCCGCGCAGCACACAGCGGGACGCCGCCCCAAGCTAGCCAAGAAAGGATCTTCCCGGTGTCAATTTCTCGCCCACCCTCGCGGCGCGGTGCGCCTGCGCGCCGCCGGTTTCTGTCCGTCGCCATCATCTCCACCCTGCTCCTGTCGATGATTCTGCCGACGCGGTTTGCGCCCGTCGTCACGCCGACGGCCGAGGCCGTCTCGACGACCCTCGTCATCAGCCAGTTTCAGGTGGCGGGCGGCACGGCGGCCGACGAGTTCGTCGAGCTGCACAACGTCAGCTCCGGCGACGTCGACCTCAACGGCCACCGCGTCGTCTACCGCTCGGCCGCGGGCACGTCGGACGTGGCGGTCGTCAACTGGACGACGACGACCATCATCCCCGCGGGCGGCTACTACCTCATCGGGCACGCGACCGGGTACGACGGCGGGGGGGCCAACATCACCTTCCCCGGCGGCGGCACGGGCACGTTCGCGGCGGCCGGCGGCGGGCTCGCCATCCGCAACGGCGCGGCCAACACCGGAACCATCGTCGACTCGGTCGGCTACGGCACGGCCACCAACGCCTTCGTCGAGGGCGCGGTGGAGCCGGCCCCGGCGGCGAACGCCAGCGCGGCGCGTCTGAACAACGGCTGCACCGACACCGACAACAACGCCAGCGACTTCGTGACGCTGAACCCGTCCGCCCCGCGCAACGCCTCGACGACGCCGTTCGTCTGCGGCGCGGGCGGCCCGACGCTCGGCATCAACGACGTGTCGCAGGACGAGGGCTCGGGCGGCGGCACGACCAACTTCACCTTCACCGTCACGCTCGCGCCGGCCAACGCCACGCAGACGGTCACGGTCAACTACGCGACGGCCAACGGCACGAGCAACCCGGCCACGGGCGGCGCTGATTGCAGCACGGCGGGCGTCGACTACATCACGACCGGCGGCACGCTGACTTTCACCGCGAACGACACCTCCGAGCAGCTCACCGTGCAGGTCTGCGCCGACACGACGAGCGAGCCGAACGAGACGTTCTTCGTCAACCTGTCGGGCCCCTCGAACGCGACCGTCGGCGACGGGCAGGGCCTCGGCACCATCGTCAACGACGACGTGACCATCACGCCCATCTTCCAGCTTCAGGGCAGCGGCTTCCAGTCCCCCTACGACGGCCAAGTCGTGACCACGACCGGCATCGTCACCGGGCGCAAGAACAACGGCTACTTCCTGCAAGACCCGGACGGCGACGGCAACCAGACCACCTCCGACGCCATCTTCGTCTTCACGTCGAGCGCGCCGACCGTCCAACTCGGCCAACTCGTCCGCGTGACGGGGACGATCGACGAGTTCGAGTCCTCGACCTCGGACGAGCCCGACGGCGTCATCCCGGTTCCCAACTCCGCGCCGATCACCGACCCCAAGACGCTCACCGAGATCGTCGACCCCGCCCCGCCCGTCGTGCTGTCCTCGGGCAACGGCCTGCCGGCGGCCCTCGACGCCGCCTCGCTCAACATCTTCAACCCCGCGACCAACCCCGCGCCCGCGAGCCGCGGCGCGCAGCTCGAACGCTACGAGGCCATGCGCGTCAGCGTCGGCTCGGTCGTCGTCTCGCAGCCGACCAACGAGTTCGGCGAGTTCTGGGGCGTCGAGCCGCAGTACGCGCGCCCGTTCCGCGAGCCCGGCATCGAGCGGGGCGACCCCGTCCCGCCGGCCGACGAGGGGCCGCACGCCGGCAGCCCGCCGCCCGCCCCCCCGATCTGGGACGGCAACTTCGAGCGCATCATGATTGACAGCGACGAGCAGGTGACGAGCACCGCGCCCGTCACCCGCCGCGCCGCGATCAACGTCAACACCGGCGCGACCGTGACCAACATCGTCGGGCCGCTCGACTTCGCCCGCACCCAGTACACGATCCTGCTCGACGTGGCGTTCCCGCCGGGGCAGGAGCCGGTCGCCACCGGCGGCGTCTCGGCGTTCACGCCCGTCCCCGTCCGCGGCGCGCAGGAGTTCACCGTCGGGCACACCAATCTGGAGTTCTTCACCTCCTCGAACGCGACCAAGATGAACAAGGCGTCGCTCGCGATCCGCAACGTCATGCGCACGCCCGACATCCTCGGCCTCATCGAGGTCGACACCACCGCCTCGGCGCAGGCGCTGGCGAACAAGGTCAACGCGGACGCCGCCGACCCGGCCAACGTCAACTACGTCGCCTACTTCGGCGAAACCTCCACCAATCAGGACATCGGCTACCTCGTCAACACGGCGCGCGTCACGGTGGTCGGCACGCCCGCGCAGGAGTTCGCCGGCAAGACGTTCACCTTCTGCGGCGAAACCGACACGCTCCACGACCGCCCGCCCTTCGTCCTGACGGCCACCGTGCCGCAGACCGGCGGCGGGACGATTCCCGTCACCGTCATCCTCAACCACACGAAGTCGCTCATCGCCGTCGACAGCCCGCGCCTCCGCCCGTCGTGCACGACGCCGGCCACGGAGGGCGCGCGCAACCGCGAGAAGCGCCGCCTTCAGGCCGAAGACATCGCCGACATGGTTCAGACGCGTGACAACGCGGGCGAGAACATCATCGTCCTCGGAGACCTCAACGCGTTCGAGTTCAACGACGGCCTGACCGACATCGTCAACACCATCAAGGGCGTGCCGCCGCCGCCCGCCAACGTCGTCGAGCCGAGCACCGACCGCTGGACGTTCCAGATGCACAACCTCGTCGAGACGCTGACGCCCAACCAGCGCTACTCGTTCCTCTTCGAGGGTAACGCGCAGGTGCTCGACCACATCCTCGTCAACACGCGCCTGCTGGCGCGCGCCAACCGCTTCGCCTTCGCGCGCTTCAACGCCGACTTCTCCGAGGTGTACGCCTCCGACTCGTCGCGGCCCGAGCGCGTCTCCGACCACGACGCGCCCGTCGCCTACTTCACCGCCGGCACGCCGCTGACCTCGGGCTCGCTCATCATCAGCGAGTACCGCCTGCGCGGGCCGGGCGGCCCGGGCGACGAGTTCGTCGAGCTCTACAACAACACCGACTTGTCGATTACCGTCTCGACCACGGACAACTCTTCGGGCTGGTCGCTCGTCGCCTCGGACGGCGTCGCGCGCTTCACCATCCCCACGGGCACCGTCATCCCGGCGCGCGGCCACTACCTCGGCACCAACTCGACCGGCTACAGCCTCGGCGGCTACCCCGGCGGTAACGACGGGACGAACGAGCGCGCCGCCTCGGGCGACGTCGAGTACACGCTCGACATCCCCGACGGCTCAGGCATCGCCCTCTTCAACACGGCCAACCCGTCGAACTTCAACGACACGACGCGCCTCGACGCCGTCGGCTACTCGTCGAACCTCGCCCTCTACCGCGAGGGCGCGGGCTTGGCGGGCGCGGCCGGCGCTGAAATCGGCGGCAACATCGAGTACAGCTTCCTGCGCGACCTCACCTCGGGGACGCCGAAGGACACCAACAGCAACGCGGCCGACTTCATCCCCGTCGACACGACCATCGCGGCGACGACCATCGGGGCGCGGCTCGGCGCGCCGGGGCCGGAGAACCTCTACAGCCCCATCCGCCGGCTGAACGTCTTCGTCGACCGGCTCGACCAAGCGGTCAACGTGAGCACCGCGCCCAACCGCGTCCGCACGGGCAGCGGCAACTCGGGCACGCTCTCCTTGCGCCGCCGCATCGTCAACCACACGGGCGGCTACGTCACGCGCCTGCGCTTCCGCATCAACGACATCACGGCGGGGCCGGCGCCCGCCGGGACGGCCGACCTGCGCGCCGTCTCGTCGTCGGACATCATGGTGACGAAGACGAACGGCGAGGTCGTCCCCGTGCAGGGGACGGTGCTTGAGGAGCCGCCCGTGCAGCCGAACGGCGGCGGCTGGAACACCTCTTGGGCGCCGACCGGGACGATCAACCTTGAGTCGCCGATGGCGCCGGGCGCGGCGTTCAACGTGCAGTTCCTGCTCAACATCCAGCAGGCGGGCACGTTCCGCATCGTCGTCATCGTGGAGGCGCTGCCGTAGGGCTTAAACGGGCGGCGGCGCGGGCGCGGTTCGGGCCCCGGATTTTGCCCCGAACTTCCTTGCGCCGCCGCCCGATTTGTAGTATTTAACATCGCGTTTACGCCGTCGTAAGACTCGCGAAAACGTCTTCCCGTATGGTCAGGGTTTAACTCAGAGCCATCTTTCAATCAGCAAGGTACAAGCTAAAAAAGACGGCCGGCGCGCGAGTGGACGCTACCGCTCTGCGCCGCCCCCGAACCCGGTGCCCAACCCGACACGACGAGAGCCACCAATCCCGCGCGCGGGGCTGCGAAGTCCCGCCGCCGGCGGCGCGTCCGTCGGGAGCGCCGGCCGCCCCGGTTCGCCAGACGGGCGTCGCTTCCCCTCGTCGCCACTCAGCCAGAATCTGAAATTAAGGAGTTCCTTCATGTTTAAGTTCTTCCGCTTCACGTCGCTCGCGCTCGCCTTCGCGCTGGCCGGCCTCTGCGGCCTGCCGACCGCCTCGGCGCAGTCGACGACCGACGGCGCAATCGGCGGCCTCATCAAAGACCAGACCGGGGCCGTCGTGCAGAACGCCGCCGTGACCGCGCGCAACGAGGAGACGAACCGCGAGAGCACGGCCACCTCCGACGACGAGGGCCGCTTCCGCATCGTCCAGCTCCAGCCCGGCAACTACACCATCACCATCACGGCCACCGGCTTCAACCCCTTCACGCAGCAGAAGGTGGTCGTCGAGGTCGGCCGCGTCACGACTTTGGAAATCCCGCTCGGCGTCACCGGCAGCACCGAGACCATCGAGGTCACGAGCGAGTCGCCCGTCATCAACACGACGCAGCAGGACTTCTCGACCAACATCAACCAGACCTCGATTAACGAGCTGCCGATTAACGGCCGCCGCTGGTCGAACTTCGCCATCCTGACCCCGGGGTCGAGCCCCGACGGCAACTTCGGCCTCATCAGCTTCCGCGGCATCTCGGGCCTCCTGAACAACTCGACCATCGACGGCGGCGACAACAATCAGGCCTTCTTCTCCGAGGAGCGCGGCCGCACCCGCATCAGCTACTCCATCTCGCAGTCGGCCATCCGCGAGTTTCAGGTCAACACCTCGAACTACTCGGCCGAGTACGGGCGCGCGGCCGGCGCGGTCATCAACGCCGTCACCAAGTCGGGCACCAACGAGTTCCACGGCGACATCTTCTACTACCAGCGCAACAACCGCTGGGGCGCGCGCAACCCGCGCGCGACGCGCACCTTCTTCGAGAACGGCGTCACGCGCATCGAGGGCTACAAGCCCGAGGACGTGCGCCACCAGTTCGGCGGCGCGGTCGGCGGCCCCATCGTCCAGAACAAGCTCTTCTTCTTCTTCAGCTACGACCAGCAGAAGCGCGACTTTCCGGGGCTCGCCGTCTTCGAGCAGGCCAACTACCTGAGCACCGTCAACCGCACGGCGCTCACGTCGCGCGGGCTGACCAACGCGCAGATCGACAACGCCTTGGCCTTCCTCGTCAGCACGACGGGCGAGGTGCCGCGCACCGGCGACCAGAAGCTCTTCCTGCCGAAGATCGACTGGCAGATCAACGACAGCCACTCGTTCAGCGCGACCTACAACCGCCTCCGCTGGGACTCGCCCGCCGGCATCCAGACGCAGGCCACCAACACGCGCGGCCGCGCCAGCTTCGGCGACGACTTCGTCGACATCGACTGGGTCACGCTCCGCTTGCAGTCGGCCTTCACGCCGACGCTCCTCAACGAGGCGCGCTTCCAGTACGGCCGCGACAACGAGTACCAGAACAGCCAAGACCCGATTCCGGGCGAGCCGCTGACGGCCAACGGCGGCACGCGCTCGCCGCGCATCCGCCTGACCAACGGCATCGAGTTCGGCAAGCCCGAGTTCCTTGAGCGCCGCGCCTTCCCCGACGAGACGCGCTGGCAGTTCGCCGACAACGTCACGGTCTCGCGCGCCAGCCACACCATCAAGTTCGGGGCCGACATCAACCGCGTCCACGACGTGATTGACAACCTCCGCTTCGAGGCCGGCGAGTACCAGTACAACAACCTCAACGACTTCATCATCGACTACGTCAACGCGACGACGCCGGGCGGGCTGCCCGGCACGGTCAACTGCTCGGCCAACCCGACGCGCTTCCGCGGCCGCTGCTACACGAGCAACTTCCTGCAGGGCTTCGGCCCGACGCGCTCCGAGTTCTCGACCAACGACCTGAACTTCTACATTCAGGACGACTGGCGCTACAGCCCGCGCCTCACTCTGAACTTCGGCCTCCGCTACGAGATTCAGATGATGCCCGACCCGGTCATCCCGAACGGGGCGCTGCCGGAGACCTCGAACCTCCCGACCGACAAGAACAACTTCGGCCCGCGCGCCGGCTTCGCCTACGACATCACGGGCGACGGCAAGACCTCCATCCGCGGCGGCTACGGCATCTACTACGGCCGCGTCCCGAACGCCGCGATCTCGAACGCGCTGACGAACACGGGCACGACCGGCTCGCAGAATCAGGTCAGCATCGCGGCGACCGCCTCGAACGCCCCGGTCTTCCCGAACCTCGTCGCGGCGGCCGCCGCCGGCCCGCCGGCCGTGCAGTTCTTCGACGACGACTTCGAGAGCCCCGAGATTCATCAGGCCGACCTCGTCTTCGAGCGCGAGATCGCGAAGAACACCGTCGCCTCGGCCTCGCTCCTCTACAGTCAGGGGCGCAAGCTCCCGATCTTCATCGACACCAACATCTGCCCGCCGGGCAGCCGCCGCAACACGGCCGTCGCCGGCACCAACTGCGCGTCGGCCGCGCCCGCGACCGTCACCCTGCCGGTCTTGGACGGCCCGTTCGCCGGCCAGACCGTGACCATCCCGTTCTTCGCCGCGCCGCGCCCGAACCCGAGCTTCGCCGCGCTGACCGAGATCCGCAGCGTCGTCCGTTCGAGCTACTGGGGCCTCGTGCTTCAGGCCAACCGCCGCTTCACCGACGGCCTCCAGTTCCAGGGCAGCTACACGCTGGCGCGCGCCGAGGATCAGGGCCAGACCTCGGCCGCCTTCCCGCAGACGAACACGCCGTTTAACCCGTTCGCCTTCGGCGAAGAGGCCTCCACGTCGGCCTTCGACGTGCGCCACAAGGTCGTGGTGAGCGCCGTCTGGACGCCCGACTTCTTCGGCGATCAGGGCGACAGCAAGGTGGGCCGCGCCGTCTTCAACGGCTTCACCATCGCGCCCATCTTCCAGTACTTCTCGGGCCGTCCGCTCAACGGCGTCGTCTCGGGCGGCTTCCCGAACCCGACCGGGTTCGCGAACGCGGGCGGCGGCATCAGCGGCTCGGGCGGCAACAACCGCTTCCCGCTCCTGCCGCGCAACGCCTTCCGCGAGCCTTCCATCTGGAACATGGACTTGAGGGTCTCGCGCCGCTTCAACATCACCGAGGCGACCAACCTTGAGTTCCTCGTCGAGGGCTTCAACATCTTCAACCGGACGCAGGCGACGTTCTTCAACAACACGTTCTACTCGGTGCGTAACAACCGGCTGGAGTTCAACCCGGCGTTCCTCGACATGACCGAGGCCGGCGGCACGCTCTTCCGCGAGCGTCAGATTCAGCTCGCCGTCCGCTTCCAGTTCTAAACCTCCGAACCGCCCGCGAGGGCGATTCACTCACGCCGCGGGGCGCGCGATAAC
>DASQDT010000080.1:0-7922 GCA_035634035.1 Pyrinomonadaceae bacterium
AGGGGCTCTCGTCGTCGCGCCCGCCGCGCTGGCTCGGCCGCGTCGAGGAGCTGCGCGCGCAGCTCGCCGTCAACGTCAACCGCCGCGTCGCCACCGACGCGCTCTTTATCGCGATGGCTGCGGACTAAGACAAGGGGACGCCGATGGCCGCCAAGATTCTCGTCGTCGACGACGAGCCCGACATCCACACGCTGATTGAGACGGCCCTCCGCGGCGAGGGCCACGACGTGCTCCACGCCCGCGACGCCTTCGAGGGCCTTGAGACGCTGGCGCGCGAGGGGGCCGACGTGGCTCTGTTCGACATCATGATGCCCGGCATGGACGGCCTCGAAATGCTCTCGCGCCTCCGCGAGCGAGACCAACGTTTGCGCGTCATCATGATGACGGCGATGTCCACGCCGACGGCCGTCATCTCCGCGATGCGCGATCAGGCGTGCGACTTCCTCGCCAAGCCCTTCGAGATGGACGCGCTCGTGTCGGCCGTCCGCTCCGCGCTCACAGTCCCCGAGACGGTCTCGATCGAAGTCCTGTCGGCGCGCCCCGAGTGGATAGAGCTTCGCGTCCCCTGCACGCCCGCGGCGGTCGGCCCGCTCGAACGCCTCATGTCGCAACTCAAGACCGACCTCCCGCCCGAGACGCGCGAGAGCGTCACCTACGCCTTCCGCGAGATGCTCACCAACGCCATCGAGCACGGCGGCGACTCCGACCCGCGCCGCTCGGTCGAGGTCGGATACCTGCGCTCGCCGCGCCTCATCCTCTACCGCATCAAAGACCCCGGCGAGGGCTTCTCCATCGACGCCCTGCACCACGCCGCGCTGCTGAACCCCGAGAACGACCCCATCATGCACGAGCGCGTCCGCGAGCAGATGGGCCTGCGCCCCGGCGGCTTCGGCATCCTCGTCGCGCGCGAGCTGGTCGACGAGATGATCTACAACGAGCGACACAACGAGGTGATTCTGATTAAATACCTCGACCCGTCGGGCGACTGACGCGCCCGCAGACGACCACCGGCGATGCTCTCAAACCTCGCACACCATCTACTTTTCAAGCTCGGCTGGGACACGCGCTGCCGCAACCGCGACGTGGCGCGCGCGCTCCGCACCGTCTTGTCGAACGGCAAGACACTCCTCGACGCCGGCAGCGGCGACTACGGGCTGGCCGACTTCGTCGAAGCGCCGAACGTCGTCGGCACGGACATCACTGCGCCCTCGCGACGCGGCAAGACCCGCCTCTTCGTGCGCGCGAGCATCACGTCGCTCCCCTTCGCCGAGGCTTCGTTCCCGGTCGCCGCGTCGGTCGACGTCATCGAGCACCTGCCCGTCGAGGCGCGCGAGCGCGCGGTCGCCGAGCTTCTGCGCGTCGCCAGCGAGGCCGTCGTCATCGCCTTCCCCGTCGGGCCGCGCGCGCGCCGGGCGGACGAGGAGTTTAGAGAAAGCCTCGCGCGCCGCGGCCGACAGGAGCCCGACTGGCTCGACGAGCACCTGCGCAACAACTACCCGACGGTCGAGTGGGTCGCGGCGAAGATTCGCGAGGAGGCGGAGAAGCGGGCGCGCCGGAGCGACATCGAGGTCTTCTACTCGGAGCACTTGGGCGTGACGCGCCTGCTGCGCCGGACGGCCGCGCGCTCGGGCGCGCTCTACGTCGGGCTCAACGTCGCCGCCGGGCTGCTCGCCCCCGTCCTGCCGCGCGCCGACGAGGCAAGCGGCTACCGCGCCGTCGTCCTCGCCAGATTCAAATAGAGAGGCGCTGAAGGCGGACACTTTGAGCCGGCACGGCTTTCATCTCGCGCAGCTCAACGTCGCGCGTGCGCGCGAGCCGCTCGACTCGCCTCTGATGGCCGACTTCCTCGCGCGGCTCCCGCCGGTCTACGCGGCGGCCGAGGCCGCGCCCGGCTTCGTCTGGCGTCTGAAGCAGGAGGACGTGTCCGCCGCGCTCGCGCGGGTTCAGACCGACCCGCAACTTTTCGTCACGCTGTCGCTGTGGGAGTCGGTCGGGTCTTTGTCTGATTACGTTTACGGGGCCGAGCACGGGCCGCCGCTCCGCGAGCGCGGCAAGTGGTTCGAGCGCGCGGAGGGTCACGTCTACGTGCTGTGGTGGGTTGCGCGCGGCGCGCTCCCGCGCGTCGAGCAGGGCCTCGCGCGCCTCAAACATCTCAACCTCCACGGGCCGACGCCCCGCGCCTTCAACTTCGCGCGCGCGTTCCCGCCGCCCGAAGTCTAAGCGTGCGACATGACGAGGAGGCGGGGGCGCGCTTTTACGAGTTCCGCGGCGGGCGTTTCGTCTTCTTGAGATTCGTCAAGCACAAAAAAGGAGAGGCCCGCTGACGGCCCCTCCAATCGCCTGACGAATTTCTTTCCGCTACTCTCGCCCAACGCTCACGCGCGGCGCTCGATGGTGACGAGTTCGGGCGTCGCTTCCGCTTCGCCCGCGCCGACGGAGACTTCCTTGACGAGCCTTTCGGTCTCGGCGACGAACGCCTCGACGATGTCCGCGCCCGCGACTTTGCGCATCGGCCGGCCGTTCTTGAAAATCATCCCGACGCCCTTGCCGAAGGTCACGCCGAGCTGGCTGTCGTGAGCCTCGCCCGGCCCGTTCACCTCGCAGCCCATGATCGAAAGGTGCAGCGGCTCCTCGATGTGCGCGAGCCGGCGCTCGATCTCGGTGACAATCTCGACGAAGTTCTCCACGTCGAGACGCCCGCACGTCGGGCAGGCGACGACCGTCACGCCCCTCTTCCTCAGCTCCAAAGACTTCAGAAGCTCCCAAGCGACCCTCACCTCCTCGTGCGGCTCGGCGGCGAGCGAGACGCGTATGGTGTCGCCGATGCCCTCGTGCAGGAGGATGCCGAGCCCGACGGCCGACTTGATCGTCCCCGCGAACGCCGTCCCGGCCTCGGTCACGCCGAGGTGCAAAGGGTATTCGACACGCTCCGCGAGCAGACGGTAGGCGGCGACCGTCCGGTGCACGTCCGACGCCTTGAGCGAGACGACGATGTCGCGGAAGTCGAGGTCTTCGAGGATTTGAATGTGGCGGAGGGCGGACTCGACCATCGCCTCGGGCGTCGCCGTCCCGTACTTCTTCAGCAAGTCCTTCTCCAGCGAGCCGCCGTTGACGCCGATGCGGATGGGCACGCCGCGCTCTTTGGTCGCGCGGACGACCTCGCGCACGCGGTCGATGGAGCCGATGTTGCCGGGGTTCAGACGGAGCTTGTCGACGCCCGCGTCTAAGGCCATCAGGGCGAGCTTGTAGTGGAAGTGTATGTCGGCGACGAGCGGGACTTCGGGGACGCGGCGGCGAATCTCCTTGAGCGCGACGGCCGCCTCCTTGTTCGGCACGGCGACGCGCACTATCTCGCACCCCGCCCGCACCATCTCCTCTATCTGCCGGACGGTCGCCTCGACGTCGCCCGTCTCGGTCTTCGTCATCGACTGGACGGCGACCGGGGCGCCGCCCCCGATCTGCACGTCCCTCACCTTAACCGGCCTCGTGACTCTCATAGAGACTCTAACGTCTTCCGGCGCGCGCGGGTTCGCCAAGCCGCCGCGCCCTCTACTTCTGCGGCTCGGGCTGTTGCTGCGGTTGCTGCTGTTGCTGCGTCGCGGCGGGCGGCGTCTGGCCCGTCCCGCGGACGCGCGTGGCGAGCTTCGTGATGTCGTTGATGATGACGAAGCCCATCAGGAGCAGCAGGAAGACGAAGCCGACCTGCTGGATGCGCTCGCGCATCCGGAGCGACAATTTCAGGCCGACGAGGGCGAGCGCGCCCTCGACCAAGAGCATGAAGATCATGCCGCCGTCCAAGACGGGGATGGGCAGAAGGTTGAAGACGCCGAGGTTGAGGCTCAAAAAGGCGAGCATCTCGAAGACGCCCTCCCAGCCGAAGTTGTAGGCCGCGTCCGACGACGCGACCGCGATCTCGACCGGCCCGCTGAAGGTCTCGCGCACCGAGCGCTGGCCCGTGAAGACTTGGCCGAGCGCGTGCGCCGTCAGGCGCAGGATTTCCAAGTTGAGGTCGACCGAGTAGGAGAGCGCCGAGACGGCGTCGACGCGCTCGACCGGAGGCTTGTCCAACTCGAAGCCGAGCTTGCGCTCCTCCATGCGCTCGTCGGTCGTCACCAGATCGACGTTGCGCCCGCCGCGCTCGACCTTGAAGCGGATCGGCCCTTTAGTTTCGGCCACGGTCTGCACGACGTGGCGGACGTTGCGCGCGGGCTGGTCGTTGATCGAGACGATGCGGTCGCCCGATTCGAGCCCAGCCTTCTCGGCCGGCGAGCCTTCGCGGACGCGGAAGATCTTGACGGGGAAGATGCCGAGGTCTGGGTCGAAGCCCACGTCGCCGACCGTGTTGCCGTTCTGCGTCTGCTTCGTCGGCTTGAGGTTAAGCTGGACGCGCTCGCTGCCGCGCTCGACGACGACCGGCACCTCGATGTCGGGCGAGAGCATCCCGAGTCCGCTGATGCGACGCCACGTCGGGTTCTCCTCGCCCTTGAACGCGACGATGCGGTCGCCGGGGCGAAGGCCCGCGACCTGCGCCGCGCCCCCCTCGTCCACCTGCGCGACGACGGGCGAAGGCGTGGCCGGCACGCCGATCGTCATCGCGGCGACGAACGGGATGGCGATGGCCGTCAGGACGTTCATCACCGGCCCCGCCACCCCGACCAAGAATTTCTGCCAGCGCGGTCGCAAGTCGAAACGCTCGTTGGCGGGGATTTCGGGCTCGGCCCCGCCCTCCTCGATGGCCGCGTTCGACTCGTCGCCGCCGAGCTTGACGTAGCCGCCGAGCGGGATGAGCGAGAGGCGGTAGTCGGTCGTCCCCCACTTGCGCCCCCACAGGCGCTTGCCGAAGCCGACCGAGAAGGTCTCGACGCGTATGCCGAGGAGCTTGGCGACGATGAAGTGGCCGAACTCGTGGATGACGACCGCCGCGCCGAGGATGAAGATGAAGGCCGGAAGCCCGATCAGAATTTTCTCCATGATGACAGTCCCGAACGCTTTCAAACCCTTGCTAAACTCAAACCTGAAGTTTACGCGCCCGCCGCCGCGACGGTCAAACGCCTCGCGTCACGCCGTCGCCACGCCGGCGCCCGCCAGCCGCGCGATCTCCTCGCGGGCCGCCGCGCGCGCCTCGCGGTCGGCCGCAAGCACGGTCTCTAGGTCGAGCGCGGGCCGCACGTCGTGTGCGTCTATGACGCTCTCGATGACGCGGGGGATGTCGGTCAACTTAATGCCCCCGGCGAGAAACGAGCCGACGGCCTCCTCGTTGGCGGCGTTCAGGGCGGCGGGGGTCGTGCCGCCCGAGGCGAGCGCGCGGTAGGCGAGTCGCGCGCAGGGGAAGCGTTCGAGGTCGGGGGCCTCGAAGTGGAGCGCGCCGAGACGCGCGAGGTCGAGCGGGGGGAGTTGGCAGCCGTGGCGCTCGGGGTAGGTGAGCGCGTACTGGATGGCGTGTCGCATATCCGTGACGCCCATCTGCGCGATGACCGAGCCGTCGACGAGCTCGACCATCGAGTGGACGACGGACTCGGGGTGGACGACGATGTCGATGCGGTCGCCGGGGAAGCCGAAGAGCCAGTGGGCCTCGATGACTTCGAGCCCCTTGTTCATCAGGGTCGCGCAGTCGATGGTGATCTTCGCGCCCATCCGCCACGTCGGGTGGCGCATCGCCTCCTCGACCGTGGCCGCCTCCATCTCGCGCGCCGTGCGCGTGCGGAAGGGGCCGCCCGAGGCGGTCAGGATGAGGCGGCGCACCTCGGCGCGCTTCTCGCCGCGCAGGCATTGGTGGAGCGCGTTGTGCTCGGAATCGACGGGCAGGAGCTCCGCGCCCGTCTCACGCGCGGCGCGCGTCATCAGCTCGCCCGCCATGACGAGCGTCTCCTTGTTGGCGAGCGCGACGCGCTTCCCGGCTTCGAGCGCGCGCAGGGTCGGGACGAACCCGACCGCGCCGACCGTCGCGCTGACGACCGTCGCGGCGTCAGGGTGCGTGGCGACGCGGACGAGGCCGTCCTCGCCGGTCAGGATTTCGGGCTGAGGGGCGTCGAGGTCTTTGAGACGCGCGCGGAGCTCTGCGGCGCAGGATTCGTTTTCGACGGCGACGAGGCGGGGGCGGTGGCGCCCTACCTGTGAGGCTAGCTCTTCCGTGTTGCGTCCCGCGCCGAGCGCGACGACGCGGAAGCGTTCCTCGGGGAAACACTCGACGACGCGCAGAGTGTTCCGCCCGATTGAGCCGGTCGAGCCGAGGATGGCGATGCCCTGAGAGTCCATGAACAAAACCGAGCGGCCGACGCGAGCGGCTAACGCCAGTCGTAGTTGACGGCGAAATAGTAGATGAGCGGGGCGTTGAAGAGCAAACTGTCGAGCCGGTCGAGGAAGCCGCCGTGGCCGGGCAGGATGTTGGCCGCGTCCTTCGCGCCCGAGCCGCGCTTGAGCGCGCTCTCGACCAAGTCGCCGACCACCCCGAGCACGTTCATCACCGCCGCCAGCGGCAGCGCCGCGCGCAGAGACAGTTCAGGGAAGAACCAGAAGTGCGCGAGCGCCGCCATCAGGAGGCTCGCGAGCATCCCGCCGACCGCGCCCTCCCAAGTCTTGCCGGGGCTCACGGTCGGCGCGAGCTTGTGCCGTCCGAGCGCGCGGCCCGCGTAGTAAGCGCCCGTGTCCGAGCCCATCAGGACGAGGAAGAAGAAGGCGAGCAGGTGCGTCGAGAGCGTCTTGTCAATGTACTGCGCGCCGACCCAGAAGTCGCCCGGCGTGATGATGGTCTCCTGAAAGCCCGTCCGCACGCCGATGAGGTGCGCGCCGAGCAGGGCGACGTAGAGGACGCCCAAGACGGTCGAGCCGACCGACATCAACATCTTGTCGAACGGCGCGCCGCGCAGCATCTCGGCCGCGAGCGCGGAGATGACGAGCGCCGGCACGACGAACCACAAGAGCGCCGGCTCGTTCAGGAAGAAGCTGACGAGTATCGCGGCCGTCGCCGCGTAGCCGACCACCACGTCGGGCCGCGCGCCCTGCTTCCGCGCCAGAAACCAGAATTCGTAGAGCCCGCTGACGATGGCCGCGACGGCGAAGGCGACGAACAGGAGCTTGAGCTGTGGGACGACGATCGAGGCGATGAGCAGCGGGAGCGCGACGGCGGCCGTCAGGAGGCGTGTCTTCATTGAGCGTTGGCGACGAGTTGGAGTCCGCCGAAGCGGCGGTTGCGTTTCTGGAAGTCGACGACGGCTTCGAGCAAGTGGAGGCGGCGGAAGTCGGGCCAAAGGGTCTCGGTGACGTAAATCTCGCTGTAGGCCGCCTGCCACAGAAGGAAGTTCGAGATGCGGAGTTCTCCGCTCGTGCGGACGAGCAGGTCGAGCTCGGGAAGCCCGCGCGTGTAAAGCTCGCGCTCTATCGCCTCCTCGGTCAGCTCGTCCGCGCTTCTGCCCTCTTCGAGCAGGCGGCGGACGGCGGCGCGCGCGGCGTCCACTATCTCGGCGCGCGAGCCGTAGTTGAGAGCCACGCTCAAGACCATGCCCGTGTTCGAGGCCGTGTGTTGCTCGGCGTGTTGCAGCTCGCGGCGGACGCTGCCGGCGAGCGCGTCCGTGCGGCCGATGGCTTGGAAGCGTATGTTCTGGCGGTCGATCTCTTCGAGTTCGAGGCGGAGGTAGCGCTTGAGCATCCGCATCAGGGCATCGACTTCGAGGCGCGGGCGCTTCCAGTTCTCGGTCGAGAAGGCGTAGAGGGTGAGCGCCCCCAAGCCGAGGCGCGCGCCCGTGTCGACGGAGGCGCGGACGGCCTCGACGCCCGCGCGGTGTCCGGCGACGCGCGGCTGCCCGCGGCGCGCGGCCCAGCGGCCGTTGCCGTCCATGATGATGGCGACGTGGCGCGGCAGCCTGTCCCACGCGACGCGCGCGAGGAGCGCCTCGTCCGCCGAACCCTTCTCCACCACCTCCGCG
>DASQDT010000081.1:0-2619 GCA_035634035.1 Pyrinomonadaceae bacterium
GTCCAGCCCGTGAAACAGCGCGCGACTTCCTGCACGTCCCGCTGCGTGTAGCCGCCATCCACGCCCAGCGTGTGCAGCTCCATCAACTCGCGCGCGTAGTTCTCGTTGATGCCGCGCCGCGGTCGCTGACGCTGCTGCGCCCGCGTCTGCGTCTGCCCGTCGGGTGCTCGCGTCGTCTCCGGCTCCTGCTGCCGTCGCATCATCCTGCGCGCCTCGCGGCGTCGGCCGTCGCCCGCCGCGCCGAAGAGGTCGCGTAAAGGTCTGCGGCGCGCGCCCGTGTCGGGGCCGACGCTCTGGAAGTTGTCGAGGTAGAAGAGCATGGCGGGGCTTTTGGCCGTCGCTTCGAGCAGGTCGCGGAAGCGGCCGAGCGCGTTCGGGCGAATCACGTCGCGGTCGTAGGAGGTGAGGAACCAGCGGTCGGCTCCCTTGCCCGAAAAGACGTTGAAGTGGTTCGACCAGAAGTCGACCATCACCTCCTGCAACTGCCGCTCGCTGTAGACGGCGCGCAGGACGCGCGCGGCCTGCAATTCGGGCATGATGCGCGCGGGCGGCTCCATCCCCTGCTCGCGCATGTAGCGGACGACGGCGCGCCGGTACTTGCGCCGCTCGTCGTCGCTCATCTCGCCTTCGGCGGCCGCGCCGTTCGTCGCCGCTGGCCCGCTCATCATCTCCCCGGCCGGCGCGTTCATCCGTGGCGCGACGGGTGCGCGCGCGCCGCGCAGGCGCGAGAGGTCTGCGGGCAGCTCGCCGCGGCGCTGAAGCTGGCGCGCGAGCCGGCCGGGGTTCGGGTACTTGGCGAGCAGCTCGGAGTTCGTCATCCGCAAGGTCGGAAAATCTTTGAGCCGCGCTTCGACTCCGGCGTCGGCGATGCGCTCGGGGTTTAACTGCTCCTCGATGTAGGCCGCGACGCCGATGCGGCGCACGCGCTCGACGTCGCCGGGGCGCGGGCCGAAGGCGAGTCGGTTGAGGACGTGGACGACGCGCTCGTCGCCCGCGAGCGCGGACGGTTTCTTTTGCGGCGCGCCGGCCGAGGCCGAGACGACGAGGGCGTTCGAGAGGAGCGCCGCGGCCAGCGCGAGCGACGCAAACGGCCGCGCGCGGGCGGCGCGCGAAAGGTTCTTGAGGGCCGTGCTTCTGGAGGTCATCGGTTAAAAAGAGTCCGTCCGACTCGGTAAAAAAAGTCCGTCACTTCGGTTAAAAAACCTCTCCGCCGGGGGCGGATTTCGGCCGCGTGAGGCTTGCGTCGGGTTAGACGCGCGGGCGCGTACGACGGTTTGAAAATTTGTCCGAACGTGGGGGCGGGGCGCGGGAGTTTTTTACGGGGAGGTCGGGCGCGAGCGCTTGAGGTCGGTCGTGTGGCGGTCTTCGTCGGCGTCGGCGAGGAGCATCGAGATGAGCTTGTGGAGGCGCTCGAAGTCGATGGGCTTGGTGAGGTAGCCGTTAAAGCCGGCGTCGTGCGCGGCGCGGCGGAAGCCGCCCGTGTCGAACGCCGTCAGCGCGATGACGGGGACGTGCTCCATGCCGACGGCCTCGCGGATGCGGCGCGTGGCTTCGAGCCCGTCGAGCTGCGGCATGGCGATGTCCATCAGGATGAGGTCGGGGCGCGCGAGCTTGGCCGTCGTGACGGCCTCCTCGCCGTTGGTCGCGGTGACGACGCGGTAGCCGCGCTCCTGCATGGCGAGACTGATGAGGACGAGATTGTCCTGCGAGTCGTCGACCACGAGAATCGTCGCGCTGGTGTTCTGAGCGCCGGCCATCAATAGATACCTCTACACCCAACCGCGGCGCCGTGGCAACCGGCGCGAAACTTTAACAGATGAGGCGGCCGCACCCCGCGTTGTCGTTCAAATTGCCCGCCCGTGTCGGGGCAACGCTTTTCAGCGCAGGGGCTTGGGGAAACTGACGGGGCTGCGGTGGCCTTCGCGGTCGACCGCGCGCACGCCGAAAAAGAAATTGTCTTTCGAGAGGCCGGCGACGGTGTACGAGGTGGCGCGGCCGACGAAGCGCGAGCGCGTCCACACGTCGGAGGTCGTCTCGCGCCAGACGACTTCGTAGCCCGCGAGGTCGGGCTCCGTGTTGGCCTCCCAACGCAAGTCGGTGTCGTTCGTGAGCCGCTGCGTCAGGATGCGCACCTCGCGCGGGCGCGCGGGGGCGAGGGCGAGCGAGGCGAGGGCGGCGAGGTTCGCGCGCGCGACCTGCGCGACGTAGGCGTAGTCGACGAACTCGGGGAGGTCGCCGTAGCGGACGCCGTTCTCGGTGCGGACGTTCTGGTGCTGGTGCGTGTAGTCCTCGTTCGGCTCGGTGAAGCGGACGGCCGCGAAGCCGCGTTCGAGGAAGGGGATGTGGTCGCCGCCGCGCAGGTAGCGGTCGCGGCGGTAGATCATCTGGACGCGGAAGCCGGGCAGATACCGCGCGCCCGTCTCCTTGATGAAGCGCGCGAGCTGGCGGGAGGCCGAGTCGTTTTCGCCGCCGACGCTGCGGCGCGTCGCGGCGTCTTCCGTCGTCTCGTTCGACGGCACGCCCTCGGAGAAGACGCGGACGGTGCGGCGGTCGCGGACGCCGTTGCCGCCGAGCGTGTTGCCGACGATGTCGTTCGTGAACATCGCCTCGACGTTCGTG
>DASQDT010000082.1:0-8953 GCA_035634035.1 Pyrinomonadaceae bacterium
CCACGCGACTCCCAGTAGCGCTTCGTCGGGTCGTTCGTCTCGACGCGCCCGATGCGCTTGAGCGCGTCGAGCATCGACGTGGCGACCTGCGCCGCCGTGTACTGAGTGCCCGCGCGCAGCGCCGTCACGAGCGCGGGCGAAGGCGTCATCCCCGCGAGCGCGTCGTAGAGCTTCGCCTGCGGCGAGTCGGCGGCGAGGTTGTTCTTGCTGCCGGCCATGACGGCCGTCCAAACGGTCGGCGCGTACTGACGGAGGAACTTCGCGAAGTCCAGCAGCACGAGCCACGAAGTCACCTGCGCCGAGGTGCGGCTGTCCCGCTTGAGCGTCGCGATGTCCCCGGCCTCGGGTGTCGGGGCGTCGGGGTCGGGGTCAATGAGAGTTTGCAGAGTCTTCTTCGCGTCGTCGGCCACGCGCAGGATGTTCTTCCACGGCTCCGTGACGAGCATCCGGAAGTGAATCTTGCGCGCCGTCTTCGCGGTCGAGTTGGGCGCGGCGGAGCCGTTGGTCGCCGGCGTGAAAGTGCCCGCGCCCATGTAGGTCTCGCGCTTGCCGACGGGAATCATCCCGGCGAAGACGCGTCGGCGGCGGCCGTCGCGCTCCGTGAAGTTGACGGCGAAGAGGGGCAGACGCTCCTCGTTCTCGACGAGTTCGAGCGCGCCCGCGACCTTCTGCCAGCCGCTCCCCTGCGGCGTGACGACGAAGCCGTACTCCTCGACCGGGCCGACCGGCTCGCCGTCCTCGTCGCGCCGCTGGTACATCCGCCGGACGACGTAGGAGACGCGCTCCTCGCGCGCCGTGTCGAGCGTCTTGTCGGGGAGGCCGGGGACGCGGCAGACCAAGCACCCGGCGACGAGGTAGAAGCGCTGGTGCGCCGGCTGGAAGAGTTTCAGGGGCTTCTGCGCCGTGACGCTTGAGAGCGCGAGCGTGTTCGCCGCGACGAGGCTCGTGCCCGCGGACTTCGCGGCGAGTGAGAGCCTCGCGCCCGCAGAGGCCGGCGAGAGGACTTTGGCGGGCGCGAGGCCCGTCGCCTGATTGAGCGTGCGGCGCGCGGCCTGACGGAAGTTGCTAAGTTTTTTGACGAACTCGGGCGCGCGCTCGACCGGGTCGGGCGCGGGGGCGGGCGCGCGCCAAGTCTCGGGCGCGGCCAAGTATTCGGCGAGGCGCGAGGGCTCGTGCTCCATCAGGGCGAGGAAGTCGTCCATGAAGGTGTCGGTGGCGAAGCGCAGCACGGCCGGCCGACGGAGCGCGCGCCGGACGGTGGCGTTCGCGGAGGCGGCGGCCTCCGGCCACAGAGGCGACGGCGCTGTCCACTGAGCCTGATCCTTCATCTCGTCTTCACCGCTTCCCTCTCGGCCTTCACTACCAAATGTTTCCCGCGCCCGGCGTGTACGAGGCGCTGATGACGGCGTTGCTGATGAGCGTGTCACACTGGACGACGCCGCTGAACTTCGACATCGCCGAGTCGACCGTCACCATCCCGGCCGACACCTGTACCATGCTCGCGTTGACGGTCACCTTCGCCGACGCCGTCACGGTGATGCCGCTCGTCTCCAGCTTGACGGAGTTGCCGTTACTGTCCTCGATGACGACGGAGCCCGGCCCGTCCTTCATCGTCACCCTCTGCCCGCCGGGCGTCTCAAGAATCAGCTTCTCCTGCCCGTCCTGATCGTCGAGCGTGACCTTCACGCCGTTGCGCGAGCGGATGACCTTTCGGTAGTTGTTGCCCGCGCCGTCCATCGTCTCGGGCGGCGAGTCCGACCCGTTCCAGAGCCCGCCGACGACGTAGGGCCTGCGCGGGTCGCCGCCCTCGAACAGGACGAGCACCTCGTCGCCGACGTCGGGCACGAACCAAGTGCCGCGGTTGTTGCCGCCCATCATCGTCGCCAAGCGCGCCCAAGCCTCGTACTGGTCGCCCCCGGTGTCGGGCGACCACGGCAGGGTGACGCGGACGCGCCCCTGCCCGTCCGGGTCTTTTATGTCGCTGACGAGCGCCGGGTAGACGCCGTACCAGCGCCCGCCCAGACCTTCGGGCACGCGCGCGTCGTGCATCACATCGATTGCCGTCTGCTCTGGCACTCTCGGTTTACCTTCCGTCTCTCTAACCCGCTTACGGCCGCCCTAAGCCGGGGCGCTCGGCGGTGAAGAAGGTGCGTATGCCGCGCGCGCCGTCGAAGAGGTGTCGGACTTCGCAGAGGTAGTACTTGCCGCCGAAGAGCGGGCCGACGTTTTCGACTTCGACGTGGCCGCCGACTCTGATTTTCGCGTCCGCCACGGCCGTCCCGCGCCCGACGACGAAGCGGCGCGCGAGCGCGCGGTAGTAGGCCTCGGCCCGCCCCTGCGCCTCTTCGGAAGTGAACGGGACGGCGTGCGCGACCTGCTCCTTGCGCGCGCCGCCGAGCGCCGACTGAAGAATCGACGCGCCGCTCTCGTCGTTGCCCAACTCGCCGCGCACGGTCGAGTCGTCGGCCTCGAACTTGACCGCGGATTTTCCGGCCACGTCCCAACCGCTGACGGCGACGCTCGAACGCTGGTGCGCGAGGTCGGCGATGACGGCGAACTCGCGCAGGTTGCCGCCGTAGGTCAGCGCGTGCGTGCCGGCGTCGCGCCCCGTGCGGCTCTTGACGTTCAGGGTGCTCCCGCTCATCCAGACCTCGGCGTCGACGGCGCGCGCTCGGTCGCGCATGAAGGCGAGGTCGCTCTGGTTGACCTGCGCCAGAACGCGGTGGCGCGGGCCGTTGACGTCGACGGCGGGAGTCAGGCCGTGGTCGTTGGCGATGCGGCTGAACACGTCGGCGTCGGTCGTGTCCTCGAAGGCGCGCGTGCGGCGCGTCATGCGCAGGTCTTGGAAGCGGTCTTCGGCCAAGACGACGACGCGCGGGCCCTCGTGGTCGGGGAACTGCCCCTCGATGGCGGTGATGCGGCCGTCGAAGACGGTCTCGGTGCCGAGCTTGATTTGCAGAGTCTTGCCGAAGTCGAGCGTGCGCCGGTCGAAGTAGAGGTAGTTGACGCCCGACCCTTGCGCGCCCCAGTTGCCGAAGGTCGCCTCGCAGCGGTAGAGCCCCTGCGTGTCCTCGGCGACGACGAGGCCGAGCAGGCCCTCGCGCAGCGAGAGGTCTTCCGTCCCGCCGACCAAGATGGTCGGCCGCGCGACGCTGATGGGTGCGGTGTCGGGCATCGTCTCTTTCAGTCGGCGCGCACGCGCGCGGCGCGCTCTTCGAGGCGGCGGTTGATGAGCTCGACGTCCTGCGGCGTCGCGCCCTGCGGCGCGGCCGACGGCGCGCCCGGCACGGCCGACTCCTCGGCGCGCGCGGGCGCTTCGACGACGACCTCGAACTCGTTGATGACGACGGCCATCTACTTGACTCCTACCTTCACCTTCGCGGTGCGTTCAGGTCGATGAGCTGGCCCGGCTTGAGAAGGCGCGGGTTCTCGATGTTGTTGGCGGCGGCGATTGATTGCCAGTCGCCTGCGCGCCCGCGATTCGAGGCCATGTTCTGCACCGAGTCGCCGGCCGCGGCCTGCGAGAGCGGGCGCGTCCCGGCGGCGGGCGTGCCCGAGGGCGTCGCGCCCGCGCCCGGCTTGAACTCCTGATTGCGCAAGACCTCGATTTTCTGCTGCGACATGCTCAGGGAGACGCTCGCGCGGAGGGGCCGCCCGTCCTGCGAGAAGAATTCGAGCGACTCTTCGAGCGAGTCCACGACGCCGTCGAACTGGAACGAGCCCCACAGGAAGCGGATGCCGGGCGGCACGTTCTTCGCCGGGTCTTCGTCCGACGGCTTCGGCGTGATGAAGTAGATGACCTCCTTCGTCAGGTCGCGCACGTCCGTCACGCTGGCCTTGCCCTCGGGCAGAACGCCCGTCAGGTCGAACCAGAGCTGCACGCTCAGCTTCGTCGTGCCCTTGCCGACGAACTGCGTCGAGTTGGCGCGCTGATCCTGCGCGCCGGGGTTGGCCGGCGGCACGACCTGATTGGCGAAGCTCACCTTCAGCGACTCGGGGTTGAACTGCACGGTGACGCGGTAGTCCTTGTCCGTGCCGTCGGGCTTCAACTCCCGCAGCTCTGCCTTTTTGACTTCGGGTTGCTCGGGCATCTCTTCTTAACCCTCGGGCTTGATGAGCGTCAGCGTCTCGTAGGCGAGTTGCAGCTCCTCGATGCCGACCATGCCGTCTTTGGCGTTGAGGGCCGGCGCTTTGAGTTTGACGGGCAGGCAGCGCGTCAGTCGGAACGTCGCGCGCTTGGTCTGGCCGTCGGCCGCGAACAGAACCACGTCGGCCTCGGCGCGGAGCGCGGGGTTGACCAAGACCGCGCTGACCCAGTCCCACAAATCGAAGTTCGCCGTCATGCCGCGCTTCAAAGTCAGTTGCGCGAACGCCATCGGCCCGCTCAGGCGAATCTGCGAGGCGTTGTTGCCGCCCTCGCGGATGGTCTTGACTTCGGTCGTCATCTCAAGCCCGTCGCACTCGGCGAACGAGGCGTTGCAGACCTGCTCGGAGACGCCCTCGACGCGGATTTCGACCGCGAAGTTGAAGGCGGTGAACGGGTAGATGACCGTCTCGTTGGCCGGATTCGCCATCGCCCCTCTTATCGCTCCTCGGCCGCGACGCGGTCGCTCGTCTGCACGAGCCGCAGCGTCAGGAAGGTCAGCGGCAGCGACGGCGCGACCTTTATCTCGACGATGAAGCGGCCCTGATCCGTGAGCTGCGGCGTGTTCAGCTCGCTGCCGGTGTTGACCTGAAACGAGGTGGTCGGCGTCGCGCCGGCGAACGCGCCGCGCTGGAACATCTCGCCGAGCATCGCCTCGAAGCCGCGCTTGACCTGACGGCGGAACGCCTCGCTGTGCGGCTCGAAGACGTAGGTCGCGCCGAGGCGGAGCGCCAAGCGGCGCAGAAGGATGAGAAGCCGGCGGACGTTAATCGGCCGGAGGTCTTCGTCGTCGCTCAACGTGTCGGCCGAGAGCGCGAGGAAGCCTTGCGGCTCGCGTCGAATCAAGTTGACCTGCGCGTCCTGCAAGCCCTGACGGGCGGACGGCAGGACGGGCGGGACGAGCGCGACCACGCCGCGGAAAGGCTCGTTGGCCGGCGCAATCCACGCGCCGCGCTGGAGCGTCCGACGCGCCATCACGCCGGCCGCCGCGCCGCACGGCGGGGACGTGCGAAGCGGGTCGCGCCCGGGGTCGCCCTCCTGTCCGACGAGCCACGGGTGGTAGAGCGCGCCGAAACTGAGCGCGCGCGTCTCGCCGAAGCCGAGCGGCGCGATGGCGCTGCCCGTCGCGCCCGACGAGGCGGCGCGCGCGGCCGGGCGGACGGAGGCGGCGTGGCGGACGGCGTCGCCCTCGCGGTAGTGCTCGGGGAGCGAGAGCAGCGCGAAGAGGTCGCCGCGCGCCGCCGACATGCGCAGCAGCGAACAGTGGACTTCGAGCAGCGTGTTCGCGCGGAAGTCCTTCGCCTCGCGGACGCGCCACTGTGAAGCTCCGCCGACGCGGGCCGAGGCGGCGTCAGACCAATCGCTCGTCACGTCGCCGACGGTCGCGCGCACGCGGTAGAAGTATTCGCCGGCGCGCCGCCCGTAGAGCGTGACGCGGTTGCCCGCGCCCGTGTGAATAACCGAGGCGTCGCCCCAGTCGGCGCGCGTCGCCTCTTCGAGGACGTAAGCGCTCGTGAGCCTGCGTTCCCACGCGAGCACCAGCGCGCCCGACTCGTCGAACGCGCCGCGCACCTCCGTCCAGTCGGTCGAGATTGGCCCGACCTCTTCGCGGACGCGGAAGAAGGCCGTCTGCCGCGGGTCGCGGCCGCGGAGCGCGAGGCGCGTGTCAGTCCCCGTGTAAATCCGCTTCGCGCCGCGGAAGTCGGGGCGGTCGTCCTCCTCGACGAGGAAGCGGCGCGCGTCTATCGGCGAAGACCACGAGAGCGTGAGCGTGCCGGAGTCGTCGGGCTGCGTGAGCAGAAGCTCGGGCTGTTCGAGCCGCGCGAGGCGGCAGTCGAGGAAGTGCCCGCGCTCGGGCTCGGCGTCAGGGTCGATCTCCGCCGGGGGGTTGCACTCCTGATAAGCCCACCACTCGGGATGCGGCAGAGGTTGCGACGGCTCGGCCTCGACGCGCTCGGGCTCTTCAAAGTCCCAGCCGCGATGGACGGCGTCGGGGACGGCGATGATGGTCGCCTCCTCGATCGAGAGCGCGGCGTGGATGCCGCGCAGGCGGCGCGGCTGCGGGCTCTGGTAGCGTATGAAGTCGGCCTGCCCGAGCAGGCTGTCGGTGCCCGAGTCGCGCAGCGCCGGGTCGAGGAAGAGGGCCGTCGTGAAGCGCGTCAGGCCGTCGCGGCTGAGGCTCGTGCCCTTCGACCAGAGCGGGCTCAGGAAGGGCGCGTAGAAGGTCGGCATGACGACGGGGAAGTAGACCGCGCCGTCGTCGTCCGCGGGGCGGCCCGCGAGCGGGAAGCGCGGGGCCGCGGCCTCGCGCCAGACGGACTCGTGGCGGTTCGCCGCCGCGCCTTGCGTCTCCTCGTAGAGCGTTTCGTCCGACGGGAGCGCCGACCAGAAGCGCTCGTGCGCGGCCGAGAAGGCGAGGTCTGTGAGGCGCGTCGGCGCGTCGTCGCCCTGCCGGACGTGAAGCTCGAAGGTGAGCTTCTCGCAGCGCGTCGGGTCGGAGAGCGCGACGCCGGGCTTACTCTTGTAAACCCAGACGGCCTCGCCCGTCACGCGCACCATGCGCCTCTGCTCCTTGCCCTCCTCGGGCGCGAGCACGCGCACGTCATCGGCGCGGAGCCACAGGCGCTCCTTGCCGAAGCCCGCGCGCACGTACGAGCCGGGCGCGGGCGCGTCGGCCGTGTCGAGCGCGAGGTCGAGCGTGACGGGCGCGTCGCGCTCCCACTCGGAGTCCTCCACGACGTAGGCGCGCGTGCCGATGCGGCGGCCCGACGCGGTGAGCACGCGCGCCGCGCCCGACTTTTTGCGCGGCGGCTTCGTCGGCAGGCGGAGCCACTGGACGCGGCCGCAGCGGACGCGGACGCGCAGGCGGCGCGCGCCCCCGGCCGCGCTCGTCACGTTCGAGGAGGTGCGCGCCAGCTGCTCGACCGAGTTGACGACCGTCAAGGGCGCGTAGCCCTCGTCGTAGGTGAAGCGGAGGAGGTCGCCCGCGACGACCTCGTCGGGCGAGGAGAGTTCGAGCTGGAAGTCCGCGAGCGAGGTGAACTCGCGCACCAAGAGCGGCCGCCGCGTGAGCACCGCGCCCGCCTGAAGCGAGTCAGACCAGCTGCCCTTCGAGCGCGCGCGGGCGTAGGCCGGCTCTAACCTTCCGTCCGAGCGCAGGCGCGTGAGGCCGGCGACCGGAAAGAGGTTGGTGCGCGCCGAGCCCGCGACGCGGATGACCCAGCAGCGTCGCCCGCCGTTGCGGAAGAAGGCGCGCACGGCCGGGCCGAGGTGGGCGCGCACCTGCTCGCCGCGCTCGCGATCCCACGCGAGCGCGGCGTCCGCGCCGAAGACCGACTCGAACTGCGCCGCGTCCTCGACGACGACGGGGCGGTGGAGCGGCCCCGACGCCGCGAAGCCGACGAAGACGGCCACGTCCATGCGCGGCAGCTTCTCGGCGAGCGGCGGCGGCTGCGCGTCGAAGCGCAGGCCGGGCAGCCGCCGCTGGTGCCGTCCGCTGTTGAGGGTCGCGCTCAAACCGTTACTCCATCTCCAGACGCTCGTAGGAGATCGTCAGCTCTTCCATCGCCACGTCCGTGCCCTTCGCGTTCATCGGCCCCGAGACGTGCTTGATGATGCGCGCCCGCAGCAGCTTCCACGTCTGGACGACCTCGGTGTGGTCTTCGTTCTGGAGCTGGATGGTGACGGTGCGGAAGGCGGTCTGGTCGCCGTTGCGAATCTGGTTGAGCCACTGGTAGAGGTTGAGCGAGCCGATGACGCCGCGCTTGAGGGTCACGTCGGTCGCCTTGTTCATGCCGGTGATCTTGCGGACGGAGTTCTCCTTCTCGTTGCCGTTGCGGTACTCGGCAACCGTGACCTCCATGCCGATGTTGCTGCACTCCTGAAAGCCGGCCTCCGGCCCGTCGGTCGTGCCCGTCCCCAAGTCAACGAGGAAGTTGAACTGGACGTACGGGCGGTCGCGTAAGACTGCCATCTCGGTTCTCCTTATTTAAGCGTGAGCGGCGGGCCGAGGCGTTTCGGCCCGCCGCCCGTCACTAAGCCTTTCGGTCGGCCGTCCACTGGCCGATGCGGAAGATGACGAACTCGGCGGGCCGCAAGGGGGCGACGCCGATGAGGCACACCAGACGCCCGTTGTCGAGGTCGTTCTGCGTCATCGTCGAGCGGTCGCAGCGGACGAAGAAAGCCTTCTCCGGCTTGTCGCCCAAGAGCGCGCCCATCTGCCACTCGTTGAAGAGGAAGTCTTCGATGGTGCGCCTGACCGTGCCCCAGAGCTGCGGGCCGTTCGGCTCGAAGACCGCCCACTGCGTGCCCTTGTCCACAGAGCGTTCGAGGTAGGCGAAGTAGCGGCGCAAATTCACGTACTTCCACTCGGGGTCGGAACTCACCGTGCGCGCGCCCCACAGGCGGAACCCCCGCCCCTCGAAGAAGCGGAAGCAGTTGATGCCCTCCGGGTTGAGCACGTCCTGCTGGCTCTTGTTCAAGAGCTGCTCGAACCCGATGGCGAGGTTGACCACTTCGTTGGCGGGAGCCTTGTAGACGGCGCGGTTCACGTCGTTGCGCGCGTAGATGCCGGCGACGAAGCCAGACGGCGGCAGATTTATCTCCGCGCGCGTGACGGGGTCGAGCACGCGCACCCACGGGTAGTAGAGCGCCGCGTAGGTCGAGTCGATCTTGCCGCGCATGGCGCGCACCTGCGCGATCGACTGCCCGTTGCCGCTGTCCAAGACGGCGATGCGGTAGCGCATACGCGAGGCGTGCGAGATGAGGAGGTTGATGATCTGCGTGGCGTCGGCGCGGTAGCCGTTCTCC
>DASQDT010000083.1:0-8621 GCA_035634035.1 Pyrinomonadaceae bacterium
CGCGCGAGAAGGCGGGGCTGCGCGCCATCCCGGGGTGGAGCGCGGGCGTCTGCGGCGGCACGGGCGGGTCGTAGACGGAGAGGAACGAGCCGGGCGCGAGCACGCTCGAAGCCCACGGCACTTTCGTCACCTCCGCGACCAAAGGGCCGGCGAACGGGAGCGGGTGCGTGAGCAGGAGGTCGGCTCCGCGCGTCGCCGAGAGCAAGTCCTCGTAGGCGTCGCGCAGGTGCGGCACGATCATCGTGCGCAGCAGGCGCGTCGGCCCGAGGCGCGCGTCGACGACGTGCTCGATGAGTTCGGCGACGCGCTCGGGCTCGTCGTAGGACGGCATATCGGGGCGCACGCGCCGGAAGCCGAGGCCGAGCGGCTCGACCTTCTCGCGATACATCTCGGTCGTCGCGATGACGGGCGCGTGCCCGCGGCGCTTCAGTTCGAGCGCGACGGCGACGTAAGGGTGCACGTCGCCGAACGAGCCGAAGGTCGAGAGCACGATTCTCTTCCCGTCAGTCATCAAGCCTCAACGCAACGCCGTCACGTCGCCCGCCCGCACGACTCTCAAGTCGCCTTCGTCGGTCTCGACGCGCAACGCGCCGTCAGATTCGAGCCCGCGCGTCGTCCCCTCGAAACACTCTTCGCCGAGCGAGACGCGCACGCGCCGCCCCTCGGCGTAGGACGAGCGCGCCGCCCACTCGCGCAAGAGTTCCCGCGCGCCGCCCTCCGCGTGCAACGACGCGTAGCGCTCGGCCAGCGCGCGCACCAGACTCTCAAGCAGACGCTCGTAATCCGGCGTCGTGCCCGTCAACTCTTCGACCGACGCGGCACGCTCGCGCAATTCGGGCGGCAGAGAGTCGGCGCGCAGATTGACGCCGACGCCGACGACGCACGCGCGCCCGCCCGATTTGTACGAAGGCGCGCCCTCGACCGCCTCGGCCAGAATCCCGCACACCTTGCGCCCGCCGGCCAACAAATCATTCGGCCACTTGATGTCCACGTCGAGCGCGCACGTCTCGCGCAGCGCGTCGGAGACGGCGACGGCGGCCGTGAGCGTCAGCAGCGGCCAGAGCGACGCGTCGAGGCGCGGGCGCAGGACGACGCTGAAGTAGAGGCCCGCGCCGGGCGGCGACTCCCACGCGCGACCCTGACGGCCGCGCCCCGCCGTCTGCTCCGACGCCACCACGCACAACCACTCGCGCGCCCCGGCCGCGGCCTGCCGCGCCGCCTCCGTGTTCGTCGAAGGCAGCGAGTCGAAGCGCAGGACGACGGGCGCGGGCTCTTCTCTCATCTCGGGCGGCCGCGAAAGTGCTTGTCTCAAAACGCGCGTCCAAGAATATACTCACGACTCGCCGGCGCGCGAGCCGCGCCGGCCGCGCCCGACGCGCGACCCCTTCGCAGGAGAGAACCCGCATGAGACTCAAGCACGCCTTCGCGGGACGCGCCGCCGCGCGTCTCCTTCTGACGGCCGCCGCCGTCGCCTCTCTCTCGTGCGAAGCGGCGCGCGTCGGCCGTGACGACGCGCGCGGCGACGCGCCGGCCGCCGCGCCCGACCTCGCCTCGATGCGCGTCGTCGACCTGTCGCACTCGTACGACGCGGAGACGGTCTACTGGCCGACGGCCGAGCGGACTTTTAAGTTGGAGAAGGATTTCGAGGGGCGGACGGAGGGCGGCTACTTCTACGCCGCCAACAGCTTCTCGACGGCCGAGCACGGCGGCACGCATCTGGACGCGCCCGTCCACTTCGCCGAGGGCAAGCAGACCGTTGACCAGATTCCGCTCACGCAGTTGACGGGCGCGGCCGTGGTCGTCGACGTGTCCGAGAAGTGCGAGCGCGACGCGGACTATCAGGTGAGCGTCGCGGATTTCGAGGAGTGGGAGCGGGCTAACGGCGGCCTCCCGCGCGGCTCAATCGTCATCCTGCGCACGGGCTACGGGCGGCGCTGGCCCGACCGCAAGTCTTACATGGGGACGGACGAGCGCGGCGCGGGGGCCGTCGCCAAACTTCACTTCCCGGGCCTGCACCCGGAGGCGGCGCGCTGGCTCGTCGAGCGGCGCGAGCCGAAGGCCGTCGGCCTCGACACGCCGAGCATCGACTACGGGCAGTCGAAGCTCTTCGAGTCGCACCGCATACTCTTCGAGCGCAACGTCCCGGCGTTCGAGAACCTCGCCAACCTGGGTGAGCTCCCCGCGAAGGATTTTTACGTCGTCGCGCTGCCGATGAAAATCAAGGGCGGCTCGGGCGGCCCGCTGCGCGCCGCCGCCTTCATACGGAACTAACGCGTCTCGTCTTCGAGCAGGCGCGTCGTGCCCTCTGTGACGCTGGCGGGCGCGGCCATCTCGGACGTGTCGGCGCGCGCGGTCACGAACTCGCTCACGCGCGCGACGCGCGCGGGCGGAAGCTCTCCGCCGCGCGACGCCCCGAGCGCGGCCGTCCGTCGTGCGCGCTCGGCCGTCAAGGTCTTCGCGTCACCCTCCGCGGGCGCGTCCTCCTCGACGAGCGCGACGTAGATGAGCCGGCAGAGGCCGCCGACGAAGACGACCGCGGTGATGGGGAGCAGGATGAAGAAGTCTTCTTTGTAGGCTGTGAGCAGCGCGGCGATGACGGTCAACAGGACGCCCGCGATCATCGCCACGACCGACTCGCGCATCTCGCGCTGACGTTTGGTGAGCCTGCGCGGCGGCCGGGCCTCTTCGACCCCGGACGCCCCTGCGCCGCCCTCCAACAGGCGCGCGACGCCTTCGAGCGGCATCCCGCAGCGCGTGCAGAAACGCACCTCTTCGGACGGCTGCTGCTGGCTGCATCGCGGGCAGTACATGAAGTTCGGGCCTCCGCGGGTCGCCGCAAAAAAAGGCGAACGCGGAACGTTTAACGACGGGCGAAAGAGAAATGTTTTCTTTTCGCCGTCGCAGCCGTTCCGCGTTCTCAGTTTCGGCCCGCGCCCTCAGGCGTGCTGCGGCTGCGGGGCGCTGTCGGTCGTGGGCGGTTGGAGGCGGTAGCGCAGCGTCGCGGCGACGCCGCCGTAGTCGGCCAGAAGCGCCGGGTCTTCGATGAAGCGGACGCTGGCCGAGGTCTGCTGCGCGCGCGTCACCAAATCGTCGGCGACGATCACCGAGTCCGCCTCGACGTTGGCGACGATGGCCGGGTCGCTCGACGCCACCTCGGGCTCGACCACCTCGTTGTCCGAGAGTATCGCCACGTCGTCGCGGTCGCCCTCGATGGCGCGCATCTGCGCCGTCAGGAAGAGCTCGTCCACCTGCCCCATCGCGAGCGCGTCGAGCACGGCCTCGGAGCCGACGACGGCCAAGCCGCCGGCGCGGTAGGCGTCGACGAGCGCGCGGACGCGCTCGGCGTCGGTCTCGGCGTCGTGCTCGCGCATGACTTCCAGCGTCTCCGCGAAAATCTCCTTCTCCTGCGCGCGGATGTCGAGCGAGAGCACGTCGACGATCTTCTCTTCGAGCTGTTTGGGCATCTGCTCGCGCAGGAGCGGGACGATCTGCTCGTCGCCCGCGATGATGACGTCGTCGATGCCCTCCTCGCGGACGGTGCGCTCCAGAGTCTCGACGACCTCCTTCGCGTGTTGCATGTGGTAGTTTTCGAGGTGGCGCTGGTAGCGCATCTGCGACCAGCCGCCGACCTTCGAGCGGTTCGTCTTGACGTTCTGAATCTCCTCGGAGTCGAGGACGCGGCCGCGGCCGAAGACGAAGACGCGCGCGCGGTTGGTGTCGGCGACGAGCACGGCGTAGCGCTTGAACTGCTCGGCGAGGCGCGCCAGCGGGTAGAGGTGCGGCTGGTTGTAGATGTAGAGCATGTGGTCTTCGACCGGCGCGTCGAGCTGCACGGCTTGGAAGAAGTCGTCCGCGCCGGCGCAGGCGAAGATGACGACGCCGTTGGCCGACGGGCGCACGTCCTTGAGGTACTCCGTGATGCGCTCGACGTCGCGGTCGAAGCTCTCGCGCTCGGGCGTGTGCGCCGCGAAAGTCTTGGCGCGCTCGGAGAACTCTTTGCGCAGGAAGCGGTCGAAGTCGGTGCGGCCGTTCTCGTTGGCCTGCGCGTTCAGGTAGAGGCTGATGAAGGGGAGTTCGACCGGCTCGAACTCCGCCAAACGCTCCAGAAGTTTCTCCAGCGACGGGCTCGCCGCCCCGCTCCCACTCTCTGCCATAAGCTTCTCCTACACCTCTCTCGTCGAAGTTTTTAAGACACTTTCACGGATGAGACTTGCAAGGGGGAATATGCGGGCGATATTAGCACGCGCCCCTGTAACCTTCCAGCGGGGCGGCGGGCGGCGCGTTTGGAGTCCCCGGCGGCGGGGCTTAAGATGGCGTGCGTAATGACCTACCTGCTCATCATCGCCGGCATCTTCCTCGTCATGCTCGTCGGGCTCGTGGCGATGATCGCCGCCTACTACTGGGGCCCGCAAGGGCCGCCCAAGAAGTGACGAGTGAAGGGTGACGGGTCGGGAGTCTTGGGCGGGAAGCACGACGCTTCTCTTCCGCCCGAACCCTCTTGCTCGTCACCCTTCACTCGCCGCCGCTTTTATGGGTTTTGCGTGCGGAAGGTGTCGCATTGGCGCGCGTCGCCGGCTTGGAGCCCGTGGCGGAACCAGCTCGCGCGTTGCGCGGCCGTGCCGTGCGTGAACGAGTCGGGGACGACGTAGCCTTGCGCGCGCTGCTGCAAGCGGTCGTCGCCGACGGCGCTCGCCGCGCCCAACGCCTCCTCCACGTCGCCCGTCTCGACGATGCCGCGGCGTCCGGCGTGGTGCGCCCAGACGCCCGCGTAGCAGTCGGCCTGAAGTTCGAGACGGACGGAGAGCTGGTTGGCCTGCGCCTGACCCGAGCGCTGCTGCAACGCGTGCACCTGCTCCATCGTGCCGAGCAGGTGCTGGACGTGGTGTCCGACCTCGTGCGCGAGGACGTAGGCTTGCGCGAAGTCGCCGGGCGCGCGGAACTCGCTGCGCAACTGCCGGTAGAAGGAGAGGTCGATGTAGAGTCGCTCGTCGCCGGGGCAGTAGAACGGGCCGACCGACGCGCCCGCCACCCCGCAGGCCGAGTCCACCTGCCCGTCGAAGACGACGAGCGTCGGCTTGCGGTATTGCCGTCCCAATCCGCGGAAGATTTCCTCCCACGCGTCCTCGGTCTCGGCGAGGACGACGCCGACGAAGCGCCGCAGCTCCTCCTCCTCGGGGTTGACGGGCCTCTGCGCCGCCGGCCCCGCGCCCGGCTCCTGCTGCACCTGATTGAGCAGCTGGCTCGGGTCGGCCCCGAACAGGTAGGCGACGAAGGCGAGCAGCAGAGTCCCGATGCCTCCGCCCACGGCCAAACCCCGCCCGCCCATCCCGCGCCTGTCCTCGACGTTCGTACTCTCCCGCCGCCCTCTCCACTTCATCCCTCGCTGACCCTCCTCCGAGCAGAGACTAATCAAAGCAAAATGCGCGACACCTGAATGCTGATTGATTGTTGGGCGGCAGTATAACACCGCCGCCGGTAAATTCCCGCGCCGCCGCCGGCCGGAAGAGGCGCGACGGTCGCCCGCGCGCCTCTTCTCTTCACGTGTCTCGGGCTAGGCGAGGAGGTTGCGGAAGTTCGCGGGGGTCGAGGTGTGGTCGGGGAAGATGCGTTGGGGGTCGGGGGCGCGCAGGTGTTTGGTGGCGAGCTCGGCGAAGACGTGGCGGAAGTCGGTGGTGAGGGCGAGGTCGCGGCCGTCGTGGAGCTGGTCGGGGCCGAGGCCCGGCCAGTCGCCGTAGACTCGACGCCCGCGCACCGCGCCGCCGACGACGAGCATCGCGTTGGCGTGTCCGTGGTCGGTGCCGCGCGTCCCGTTCTCGCGCGCCGTCCGCCCGAACTCCGACATCGTGAGGATCACGACGTCCTGCATCCTCTCGGGGCCGAGGTCTGCGGCGAGCGCCGCGATGCCCTGCCCGAACTGCGCGAGGAGGTTGGCGAGCTGGCCCCGCGCGCCGCCCTGATTGCCGTGCGTGTCCCACCCGCCCATCTCGGCGAACGCCACTTCCAGACCGACGCCCGCCTTGACGAGCTGCGCGATTTGCAGGAGCGCGTCGCCGAAGCGCCCGCGCGGGTAGACCGCGCCGCGCTCGGGCCGGTACTGCGAGGGGTTGACGCGCTTCAGAAAGTCTATCGCCTCGAAGGTCTCGCGGCCCGCGCCGCGCAGGGCTTCGGTCGCGCTCTGCTCGTAGATGTCCTCGAAGCCGCCCTGCGCGGCGGCGGAATTTCGTCCGGCGCGGATGGCGAAGTCGCGCAGGTTCTGGACGGCGAGCGCGGGCGCGCGGCCGTAGAGCGAGCGCGGGAGGTTCTGCGTCATGGAGACGGCGCGGAAAGGCGTCGCGTTCGCGTCGGGGCGCGCTTGCAGGACGCGGTTGAGCCAGCCGTCGGGCGTCGACTTGCGTCCGGGCGTGCCGGACTCCATGTAGTCCTGCGCGTCGAAGTGCGAGCGCGTCGAGTCGGGCGAGCCCGAGGCGTGGACGACGGCCAGACGCTTCTCGTCCCAGAGCGTTTTGAGCTGCGCGAGCGACGGGTGGAGTCCGAAGAAGCCGTCGAGGTCGACGGCCGCGTCCTGAGCACCCGCGCGAGGTCGCGCGATGGCGATGGTCGGGCGCAGAGAGTAGTAGGCGGACTCGCCGTGCGGGACGACCATGTTGAGGCCGTCGACCGCGCCCCGCTGGAAGACGGCGATGAGCGTCTTGCGGCGTGAAGAAGGGCCGCCCGTCTGCGCGCCCAAGACCGCGCGCCGCAGGAATGACGGCGACGCGCCGGCCAGACCGAAACTCGCCAGCGCGACGCCGCCCCGCTTCAGAAAAAATCTACGGCCTTGATCCATCTTCAAACTCCGAACGGTTTCACTGTCTCTGAAATTCGGGAGAGCCGAGGATGAGCGCGGCGACGCGCGCGGCGTCGGGGTCGGCGGGCGTCGGCGCAGACGCCTGTTCGCCGAGTTGCTTCATGAGAACCTCGCGGCTCTTCGTCGAGAGGTCGCCTTGCAGGAGTTGCGCGGCGAACTGCTCGACGAGTCGCGCGCGGTCGCGTTCGAGGCCGCCGGCCGCGCCGCCCGTGAGGCCCGCGAGCTCGACGCGCGTGCCGGGGATGCGGTTCGAGGCGAGGGCGAGCGCGAAGTTGAGGCGTTCGAGCAGGCCGCCGGTCGAGACCCAATGCTCGGCCGTGTCGGGGTAGCCGGTCGGCGCTTGGTAGCCGTAGAGCGGCTCGCCCATGCGCGCGATCCACTGATGCAAAGCCGGCCCGGCGGTCGTCTCCGCGCCGAGCGCGCGCAGGGCGCTCGCCGCAAGCTCGAAGGGCGTCTTGATCTTCGCGCGCCGCGCCTCGCGCGAGTTGAACTCGGGCGAGTTGAAAAGCGCGCGCAGGGTCTCTTTGATGTCGCCGTCGGACTTGGAGAACGCTTCGGCGACGCGCCCGACGAGCGCCTCGGGCGGGTCGTCGGAGACGAAGCGGCGCGCGAGCTTGGTGGCGATGAAGCGCGCGGTCGAGGGGTGGCGCGTGAGTATGTCGAGCACGCGGCGGCCGTCCTCGACGCCGCCGCCGGCCGGGAGCTTCTGGCCGAGCACAGTCTTCTCGCCGTCGTCGTGCATGCGCGGGTTGAAGACGAAGGTGCCGCCGCGATCCGTGCCGAGCGCGCCGCGCGGGTCGATGATCGTCCAGCCCGTGAGGGCGCGCGCCACCTCCTGTATGTCCTTCTGCGTGTAGCCGCCCTCGACGCCGAGCGTGTGCAGCTCCATCAGCTCGCGCGCGTAGTTCTCGTTGATGCCGCGGCGCATGCGCTGTCGGGGCCGGCGGGGCGCGTTCGCGGGTTCGCCCGCTGTCGCGCCGTCTTGCTGACGCTGGCGGCGGCGCATGGCGCGTCGTTGGGCGCGTCGTTCGTCCCGGCGCTCGTCCGTGCCTTCGATGCCGAGCATGCGGCGGAGGCCGCCCCTGCGGCCCCGGCGGGCGTTCGGGTCGGCGCTCTGGAAGTTGTCGAGGTAGAAGAGCATGGCGGGGCTTTTGGCCGTCGCTTCGAGGAGGTCGCGGAAGCTGCCGAGCGCGTGCGGGCGGATCACGTCGCGGTCGTAGGAGGTGAGGAACCAGCGGTCGGCCCCCTTCTGCGCGAAGACGTTGAAGTGGTTCGTCCAGAAGTCAACCATCACCTCCTGCAACTGCCGCTCGCTGTAGACGGCGCGCAGCACGCGCGCCGACTGAAGCTCCTGGAGGATGCGCTGCGGCGGCTCGTACCCCTGCTCGCGCATGTAGGCGCGGACGCGGCGTCGGTACTCGGCGCGCTCCCCGTTGTCTTCGTTCGCCGAAGGCTCCGCGGGCTCGTTCGTCGGCGGCGCGTCCGCCTGCGGCTCAGGCCCGGCCGCGCGGCGTGTGCGCGCCGCCTGGCCGCGCTGGCCGGCGGTCTCGGCGAGGTCTGCTGGCAGCTCGCCGCGCCGCCGCATGCGCCGGATGAGCTGGCCGGGGTTCGGGTACTTCGCCAGCAACTCCGTGTTACTCATCGTGAGCGTCGGGAATCGCTTCAGTTTGGCTTCGAGCGCGGCGTCGTCGATTGACGAAGGGTTCAACTGCTGTTCGACGTACTTCTCTAGCCCGAGGCGGCGCACGCGCTCCGCGTCGCCCGGCCGCGCGCC
>DASQDT010000084.1:0-6960 GCA_035634035.1 Pyrinomonadaceae bacterium
GACCCGTGCCGCCGGGCGGCGCGCCGGAACGCGACGCGAATCACAGCCCAAGCGCGCACGCGCCGCCGCCGGCAAGTCGCTTTGACGTTGTTTCGGTCAAAGCGAATCGGTCAGAAACGTCGGGCGCGCGCCCGCATGACAGCCCCTCGCGGCGCGTTGTACACTCGTCGGAAATCTTCAAACGGAGATTGGTCGCCGGCCCGAGGGGCGAGCGCCGGAGGGGTCGCGGGCGCGCGCCGCTCGGGGTGAGGGGGAAAACGTCTTGTCGGAGGTCGAGAACTTTTCGGGCGGCGCGGCGGCGGGGCGCCCGTCGGTGTGTCGCAACTGCGGCTCAATCGTCGGCGCGGGCGAGACGGTCTGCCACGTCTGCGGGGCCGCGGCGCGGGGCGTCGCCCGCGCGACGGCCGACGCCGACGACGCGCGACGGGAAGACCCGCTCGCGCACGCCGACCCCGAGACGCGGCGCTTCGTCCGCGCGATGGTCGCGCGGCCCGCCACCTTCACGCTCGTCTTCATCACGCTCTGCGTCTTCCTCTTCATCCTGATGATGATGTCGGGCGTGCAGCAGGACGCGCGCGTGCTCATCTCCTACGGCGCGAAGCTCAACTCGCTCGTCGACGCCGGGCAGTGGTGGCGTCTGGTGACGCCCGTCTTTCTGCACGGCGGCCCCGTCATCGGCTGGGCGCACCTTTTGATGAATATGTACGGGCTGTTCGTCATCGGCCCCTACGTCGAGAAGATTTACGGCTCGGCGCGCTTCGTCGTCTTCTGGGTGGCGACGGGCGTGGCGGGCGTCGTGGCGAGCTACCTGTCGGTGCGTCCCGGCGGCGCGGAGACGCCGCTCGGCCGCACCATCTTCAGCGACATCGACTCGCCCTCGGTCGGCGCCTCGGGCGCTCTGTTCGGGCTCGTCGGCGTGCTGTTCGTTTTCGGCATCAAGTTCCGACGCGAGTTGCCCGAGGGCTTCCGGCGCGCGTTCGGGGCGGGGATGCTGCCCGTCGTCCTGCTCAACCTCGCGCTCGGATTCTTGCCGCCGCTTTTGATGCCGGACGTGCCCGTGCGGATTGATAACGCGGCGCACCTCGGGGGCTTTTTGTCGGGCGCGTTGCTCGCGCTCTTCGTCGGCTACAAGCGTCCGGGCGAGCGCGCGCCGGTGGCCGTCGCGTGGCACGCGCTGCAACTCGGCGCGCTCGCGCTCGTCGTCGCGAGCTTCGCGCAGGTCGCGCTCAACTTCGACGCGCCGCCGCCGACCATCGAAAACCTGCGCCGCACGTCGGCCGCCGGCCCGGCGCATCTGGATGAGTATGTGGCGGCCGTCAACGAGGCCGGCCCGGCCTTCGTCGCGGCGCTCAACGGCGACGCCTCGGGCGCGGAGCGCGTGGGCGAGGCGCTTGACAAAGGGCCGCCGCTCGGCGAGAAAGAGCTCGTGCTGCGCGGCGAGCTGAAGGCTTTACTTAACGCGGCGCGCGAGTACGGCGCGCAGGGCGGCGGCGACGCGGCGAAGATGACGCGCGAGCGCGCCTCGCGCCGCGACGCGCTCGTCGCCGCGATGAACGCTTGGCACGGGCGCTTCGACGAGTGGGTCAAGACCGAGGGCCGAAACTACGGCATCATCCCGCGCGAAGGCGGCGAGTAGCGGCCGCACGGATTCGCGGCCGCCATCAAACTTAAAAAATCAGAAACAGGAGAATAGTCAAAGATGGAGATTAAGAAAGTCGGCGTCCTCGGCTGCGGCCTGATGGGCTCGGGGATTGCGCAGACGGCCGCCACCGCGGGCTTCGACGTGGTCGTCCGCGAGGTCACCCAAGAGCTCTGCGACCGCGGCTTCGCCGGCATCGACAAGTCGCTCGCGAAGTTCGCCGAGAAGGGGACGATTACGGCGGAGCAGCAGGGCCAGATTCGCGGGCGGATGTCGGGCACGACCGCGCTCGAAGACCTCGCCGACTGCGACATCATCATCGAGGCCATCATCGAAAACCTCGACACCAAGCGCGAGACCTTCAAGCGGCTCGACGAGGTCTGCAAGCCCGAGACCATCCTCGCCTCCAACACCTCGTCGCTCTCGATTACGGAGATGATGACGGCCACGGCTCCTTCGCGTCAGGCGCGCTTCGTCGGCCTCCACTTCTTCAACCCCGTCCCGCTGATGAAGCTCGTCGAGGTGGTCAGGACGATTCTGACGGACGAGCAGGTCTACGAGACGGCCGTCGATTTCGGGAAGCGGCTCGGCAAAACGCCCGTGCGCGCCGACGACCGCTCGGGCTTCATCGTCAACCGCCTCCTCGTCCCCTACCTGCTCGACTCCATCCGCGCGCTCGAAGAGGGCGTCGGGTCGATCGTCGACATCGACAACGGCATGAAGCTCGGCTGCGGGCACCCGATGGGGCCCCTGACGCTGCTCGACTTCGTCGGCCTCGACACGACCTACTACATCGCCGAGATCATGTTCAACGAGTTCCGCGAGCAACGCTTCGCCCCGCCGCCGCTCCTGAAGCGGATGGTGATGGCCGGGCTCTACGGCCGCAAGTCGGGCCGCGGCTTCTACGACTACACGCAGGACGCGCGCAACCCGACGCCGATGAATCTCGTGTGACGCGCGAAGTCAAACCCGAAGAGGTCAGGTACGAGGAGCGCGGCGGGCTGGCGCGCGTCACGCTCGCGCGCCCGGCGCGGCGCAACGCGCTGACGCGCGCGATGCTCGAACGGCTCGCGGAAATCTTCGGGCAGGTCGCGGCGCGCCCAGACCTTCGCGCCGTCGTCTTGGGCGGCGAGGGCGAGGCGTTCTGCGCGGGGACTGACATCGCGGAGCTTTCGGCGCTCGACGAGGAGGGCGCGCGGCGCGCGTCCGGGCGCGGGCAGAGGGTCTGCGAGTTGATTGAGACGTGCGGCGTGCCCGTCGTCGCGGCGGTGCGCGGGGCGGCGGCCGGCGGCGGCTGCGAGCTGGCGCTCGCCTGCCACCTGAGAGTCGCGGGCCGGGACGCGCGTTTCTCCCTGCCCGAACTCAGGCTCGGAGTCATGCCGGGCTACGGCGGTACTCACAGACTCGCGCGCGAGACGGGCCGCGCGCGCTCTCTCGCCGTGATGCTCGCGGGCGAAGGCTTGGGCGCGGACGAGGCGCTGCGCGCGGGCCTCGTCAACCGCGTCGTCGCCCCCGGCGAGGTTTCGGAGGAGGCTGAGAGTCTCGCGCGTCGCGTCGCGGAGTTCTCGGCCCCGCTCGCGGCGCGGGCGTGCCTCGAAGCCGTCACGCGCGGCGCGCGTCTTCAGCACGACGAGGCGCTCGCGCTCGAAACCGAACTGTTCGCGCGTCTCTTCGCGAGCGAGGACGTGCGCGAGGGGACGCGCGCGTTTCTCGAAAAGCGCCGGCCGAAATTTGAGGGGAGGTGAGACGCGGTGCGGAAATTGAGGCGGCACGCGCGCGAGGTCTTTAACGTCGCGCTCATCGTGCTCGGCATCTTCTCGGCGGGCTTCGGCGTCAAGGGGTTTCTCCTGTCGAGCCACTTCATCGACGGCGGCGTCACGGGCGTCTCGATGCTCACGGCGAGCCTCACGCGCGCGCCGCTCTGGCTGCTCATCCTCGCCTTCAACCTCCCGTTCATCGCCCTCGGCTACAGGCAGATCGGAAAGACTTTCGCCGTCAAAAGCTCGCTCGCCATCGCCGGCTTCGCGCTCTGCCTCGCCGTCGTCAGCTACCCGGACGTGACGCCCGACAAGCTGCTGACGGCCGTCTTCGGCGGCTTCTTCATCGGCGCGGGCATCGGCTTGGCGATACGCGGCGGAGCCGTTCTGGACGGGACTGAGATAGCGGCCCTTTTAGTCAGCAAGGGGAGCAACCTCTTGCGCGTCGGCGACGTGATTCTGGTCTTCAACGTCTTCATCTTCGGGGCGGCGGCCTTCTCCCTCGGCGTCGAGCCGGCGCTCTACTCGGTGCTCACCTACTTCGCCGCGTCGAAGACGATTGACTTTCTGCTGCACGGCATCGAGGAGTACACGGCCGTCCACATCATCTCGGAGCGCAGCGGCGAGATAAGGAAGGCCATCATCCGCGTGCTCGGCCGCGGCGTGACCGTCTACCGCGGGCGCGGCGGGCTGACCGAGGCCGAGCAGGAGATTCTGCTGTGCGTCGTGACGCGCTTGGAGATCGGGCGCGTCAAGTCGCTCGCCGCCGAGATCGACCCCGCGGCCTTCGTCCTCGTCCACCCGCTCTCCGACGTGCAGGGCGGCGTCCTCAAGCGGCCCGCGCTCCACTGAAGCATTGACGGGCGACGGGCGACGGGTGACGAATCGGAAAAACTTGTCTCGCTCGTCGCTTGTCGCTTGTCACCCGTCACGGCCTTTCTTATACTGCGGTTGCCTTAATCCACACAGACGGAACGAGAGCCGCCGAGGAGACCTTGCAACCCGTCACGCATCAGGGACGTTTGAGCGCCGCGGGCTTCCGCTTCGCCGTCGTGTCGAGTCGCTGGAACGACTTCCTCACCTCGCGGCTCGTCGAGGGCGCTCTGGACGCGCTCGAACGGCTCGGCGCGGCCGAAGAGTCGGTCGAGCACTTCCGCGTCCCCGGCTCGTTCGAGATCCCGCTCTTGGCGCTCCGGCTCGCCGAGTCGGGGCGGTTCGACGCGGTCGTCTGCTTGGGGACGGTCATCCGCGGGCAGACGCCCCACTTCGAGTACGTCGCGGGCGAGGTGACGAAGGGCGTGGCGCAGGCGGCGATGCAGACGGGCGTGCCCGTCGTCTACGGCATCGTCACCGCCGACACTCTGGAGCAGGCGATAGACCGCGCCGGGGTCAAGGCGGGCAACAAGGGGTTCGAGGCCGCGATGGCGGCCGTCGAGTTGGTCAATCTGTACAAGGAAGCATTTCCAAGTGACGGGTGACGGGCGGCGGCCGTCGAGTTTAAGAACTTTCGTTCTTGCCCGCCGCCCGCCGCCCGCCGCCCGCCGCTGGTTTTTCATCATATGGGTTTAAGACGTAAGGCGCGTGAGTGCGCCTTGCAGATGCTCTTTGCGGCGGACGTGGCGGGCGTCGGGCGTGCCGACGAGTTGGTGCGCGCCTACTGGGACGAGTTGGGCGACCCGGAGATGGACGACGGGGCGCGCGAGTTCGCGACGCGCCTCGCCACCGGCGCGCTCGCGCACACGGAAGAACTCGACGAGCGCATCCGCTCGCGCGCCGAACACTGGCGCATCCCGCGCATGGCCGTCGTCGACCGCAACGTCCTGCGCCTCGCCGTCTACGAGTTCCTCTACGAGCCGACGCCGCGCACCGTCGCCATCAACGAGGCTCTGGAGATAGCCCGCCGCTTCTCGACCTACGAGGCGACGCAGTTCATCAACGGCATCCTCGACGCCATCAAGCGCGACCTCGACCGCGAGCGCCCCCAAGCCTCGTCCGACGCCCCGCACGAGGACTCGCCCGCCGACGCCGGCGACAACACGAACGGCGACGCCGACGACGACACGGACGACGCGCCCGCCGACCCGCCCGCCGAAACCGAAAAAGCAGACAGTAGCCAGTAGACGGCAGACAGTAGTAGGCTATGGCGCGTCGCGCGACACGTCGCCGGGCGGCGCGCGCCCGCGCGGGCCGCACGAGCGCGGCTCCCGGCGTTTTTCTACCGACCGCTGTTTAGACTGTCTACTGTCTACTTGCCCGTGGACGAGCGTTTGCTGACAGAGTTTCTGGCCGAGGCCGAGGACGCCGTCGAGGAGTTGTACGGCGAGCTGGCCGCGCTGCGCGCGCCGCGAAGTGAGGGGCGCGCGCGGCGCGAGTCTCTGGCGCGCCTCTTCCGGCGCGTGCACACGCTCAAGGGGTCGGCCTCGACGGCCGGACTCACGGGCGTCGCGTCGCTCGCGCACGAGGTCGAGTCGCTGCTCGAAGCCGCGCGCGCGGGCCGCCTCGCGCTCGACGCGCGCGCCGTCGAACTCTTCGGCGAGACGGTCGCGGCGCTCGAAGAGTCTCTCGAACGCGCCGCGCGCGGCGAGAGCGCGCCCCCGCCGCGCGACCTCGTCGAGCGCCTGCGGGGCCTCGCGCCCGCGCAGGGCGCCGAAGCGGCGGGCGTTGACGAGACGGGCGGCGGCGCGGGTTTTGTCGACGAGAGCTTTGCCGGCGAGGCGTCGGCGTCTTTGGACGCGGCCGAGCGCGGGCGTCTGCGTGCGGCCGTGGCCGAGGGCGCGCGGGCGTGCGCCGTCACGGTGAGCTTCCCGCTCGAAGACTTCGACGAGCGTTTCAGGCTTTTGAGCGACGCGCTCTCGGAGGCGGGCGAAATCATCTCGACGCTTCCGCTGACGATGCCCGACGCCCCCGAGCGCGTCGGCTTCCGCGTCCTCTACGCGACGCGCGAGACGCGCGCGCAGACGGCCGAGCGCGCCGCGCGCTTCGGCGCGTCGGTCGAAGAACTCGGCGCGCGCCCGAATGAGCCGAAAGAGAGAGAGTCCGCGCGCCACGCCTCGCAGGGCGCGTCCGTGCGTGTCGCGCTCGACGACTTGGACGACCTCATCTCCTCGGCCCACGCCGTCTTCAACGACGCGCTCGCGGCGCTCGAAGCGGCGGCGGGCGGCGACGCGGACGAACGCGCCGCGCGCGTGCGTCGCAGCTTCTACGAAGTCGAGGAACGGCTCATCGCTTTGCGCATGACGACGGCGCGGCGCACGCTCGAACGCGCGGCGCGCGCCGGCTCAAGGGTCGCGCGCGCCGAAGGGCGCGAGGTGGATTTCGAGATCGTCGGCGGCGACGTGCGCCTCGACCGCTCGGTCGCCGAACTCGTCGCAGACCCTCTGCTCCACCTCGTGCGCAACGCCGTAGACCACGGCGTCGAGCCCGAGTCGGAGCGCGTTGCGCGCGGCAAGCCCGCCGCCGGGCGCGTGCGGCTTGAGGCGGAGTCCGAAGCCGGGCTCGTCCTGCTGCGCGTCTCGGACGACGGGCGCGGCGTGGACGCCGAGGCGGTGGCGCGCGCGGCCGAGG
>DASQDT010000085.1:0-3167 GCA_035634035.1 Pyrinomonadaceae bacterium
CAGGGCGCGGCGGCGGGGCGCGCGGCGTCGCTCCCGCAGGGCGTCGCGGCGGCGCGCGGCGCGGCCGTGGACGCCAAGACCGGCTTGCCCACGCGCGTCGTGCACAGGGCGTCGGGTGTAACGTTGGTTCTCATCCCGGCGGGCGAGTTCGTGATGGGGTCGGCCGACTCGGAAGAGGGGCGGACGGACGAGGAGCGGCGTCACCGTCGCGTCGTCCGCAGCCCGTTCTACTTGGGCGAGACGGAGGTGACGGTCGCGCAGTTCCGGCGCTTCGTGCGCGCCGCGCGCTACCTGACGGACGCCGAGCGCGGCACGCCCGACGGGGGCCACGCGCGCGGCGCGTTCTCGGCCGTCGCGGGCGGCGACCGCGAGTGGAACCGGCGCGCGAGCTGGCGCAACGCGTTTCCGAACTTCCGCGACTACCGTCCGCGTGAGTCGCACCCGGTCGTGCACGTCAGTTGGAACGACGCGCGGCGCTTCGCGAGTCACTACGGTCTGAGCCTGCCGACCGAGGCGCAGTGGGAGTACGCGCACCGCGCGGGCGGCGCGGCGCGCTTCCCGTGGGGCGACCGCGAGGCGGACGGCGCGGGGCGCGGGAACGTCGCGGACGCGTCGGGCGCGCGCCGCTTCCCGAGCTGGAATATGCTGTTCACGTTCGACGACGGCGCGGCGCTCGTCGCCGCCGCGGGCAGCTACCGCGCGAACGCTTGGGGCCTGCGCGACATGACGGGCAACGTGCAGGAGTGGTGCGAGGACGCGTACCTTGCGGACTACCCGGCCGACGGCGCGGACGAGTCGGCCGCGCGCGCCCGCACCGACGACGTGGACGCGCAGCGCGTCCTGCGCGGCGGCTCTTGGCTCGACGGGCCGCAGCAGACGCGCTCGGCCGCGCGCGCCGCGATGCGCCCCTCGGCCCGCCGCGACTTCATCGGCTTCCGCGTCGCGCTCCGCCTCGGGCTTCGCCGCTGACGCGCTTCCGTGTTATTCATACCCGCAAGGCTACCGGAGTTCCACGGGGGAGGGCGCGAAGGTTTTGGAAGCGTGTGAGACCGAGTCGGCGAGGCTCTCGACCGAAGAGTTGGCGAACTGCGCGACGCACGGCGTGGGACTCGTCCTGAGTCTCGTCGGCTTCGTCGCGCTCGTCGTGCTCGCGGCGACGCGCGGCGGCGCTCTGCACGTCGCCTCGTGCGTCGTCTACGGCGCCTCACTCGTCGCGCTCTACCTCTCTTCGACCGTCTACCACGGCGCGCGCCGCCCGCGCACGAAAGCCGTCTTCCGCCTCTTCGACCACTGCTGCATCTATCTGCTCATCGCCGGAACCTACACGCCGTTTACGCTCGTCACAATGCGCGGCGCGTGGGGCTGGACGCTCTTCGCGCTGGTCTGGACGTTCGCCGCCGCCGGCATCGCGTGCCGCCTCTGCTTCGGCGACCGCTACCGCGCCGTCGCCGTCGCGTCATACGTTTTGATGGGCTGGCTCGCGGTCGTCGCCGTCAAGCCCATCTTCGAGACCGTGCCGGTCGGCGCGCTCCTCTGGATCGCCGCGGGCGGGCTGGCCTACACGTCGGGCGTCGCCTTCTTCGTCAGCAAGCGCGTCCCGCACGGCCACGCCATCTGGCACCTGTTCGTCTTGGGCGGCAGCGTCTGCCACTACCTCGCCGTCCTCTTCTACGTCATCCCGCTCGCGCCTTAGCGCGCGCGCCCGTCTTTAGGTAGAATGCAACGCGACGCTCTACCGAGACGAACGCGCGTTTGGCGAGAGGAGAAAACGATGGGCGAGAAATACAGGGCTGAGCTTCAGGAGCGAATCAGCGAGTTGGGCGGCGAGAACCTGCGCGTCTTCATCAACGCCGACGGCGTCCACCCGCACTACAAGCAGCACCTCGAAGAGACCTTCGCGGAGGCCGGCGTCCGCTTCGTCGGGTCGCGCGAGGAGGCCAACTTCCTCTTCGAGGGCCACTGCGAAGAGCCCGCGGTCGCGGCCGGCAAGGTCGTCGCCTTCTTCCGCGACGAGCGCCTGCGCTTCGCCGGCGCGCTCGCGTAAGAGGTGGCGGCGATGAGAATCTGCGACACGATACTCCCCGAGTTCGACAACGAGATGGCGGGCACGCGGCGCACGCTTGAGCGCGTGGCCGACGACAAGTTCGAATGGCGTCCGCACCCGAAGTCGTCGACGATGGGCGACCTGACGACGCACCTCGCCAACATCCCGACGTGGGCCGTCCACGCGCTCGGACGCGACTCGCTAGACATCGCGCCCGTCGGCGGTGAGCCCCTGCGCGCCGCGCCCCTCCACTCGCGCGAGGAGGCGCTCGCCACCTTCGACCGCAACGTCGCGGCCGCGCGCGAGGCCATCGGCGCGGCGTCGGACGAGCGGATGAAGGGCACTTGGACTCTGCTCCACGGCGGGCGCACGGTGCTCAGCCTCCCGCGCGTCGCGGTGCTGCGCGGCTTCGTCCTGAACCACACGATTCACCACCGCGCGCAGCTCGGCGTCTACCTGCGCCTAAACGACATCCCCGTGCCCTCGATCTACGGCCCGTCGGCCGACGAGGCGATTTTTTGATGAAACCGTCTCCGACCCTTTCGCGGCGCGGGCGCATCCAAACGTCCGCGCCGGTCAATCCGGCGTCAACAGTCATTCCCGAACCACAGGCAGGAGTCTTACACAGAATGAAGTTTTTCCACGCAACGCGCGCCGCGGCCGTCGTCGCGGCGCTACTCTTCGGCGGCCTCTGTCACGAGGCGTCGGCACAGCTCGGCGGCTTGGGCGGCCTCGGCGACAAGCTCAAGAAGAAGAACCCCGTCGGCAAGCTTCTCGAAGGCAAGCCGCCGATTACGACGAGCCTCGAAGACGCGAAGTGGGGCGACGCCTCCAAAGACAACACCACGCCGCGCGAGGCCGCGCGCTCCCTGATGACCTTGCAGCGCACGCCCAACGGCGGCTTCGTCCTCCAGCCCGGCTTCTACCAGATGCAGACGCAGAGCTACTGCCTCAAGGCCGGCACGCACGGGCCGGGCGGCGGCGACGGCTACCTCTACGCGCCCCCGAAGGGGCCGGCCGAGGACGCCGTGATGACCATCGTCCGCAACTCCGTCAACCGCCCCGAAATCCCTCAGCAGCAGATTCAGCAACTGCTCTGGGCCATCATCGCGCGCGCCAAGTT